>NZ_JBJHHE010000011.1:0-96426 GCF_056378755.1 Thermanaeromonas sp. DSM 22490 | reverse complement strand
AAATCCATCCCGTGATTTATTACATTGAGTATAAGGGCTTGTGTCCAAGGATGGTTCAAGAAATTATTGTTCCCGCCCTCTATATCGCTTAGGTCTACTCCTAAGTTTAACTGCGTGTTCATGGGAGCGCCTCCTTTGGTCCCGCTTATCGCGGTTTCTTCCCTTACCATTGGAGGTTCTCCCTTTTTTCGTTTTTTCCTGCCCCTATGGTAATCTATGGCTTTTACCTAGATTTATTTTACTGCTACCCTCTAGAGGCTAAACCCTTGGGTTTGCCTGGCTGGAAAAAATAAGTCCCGGTCATCTATTACCCGGGACCTGTTATTCTTATATCTGCTCAGCAGTGGCATTTTTATTTTACCCTTACAAGCGCGCCTCTAGTTCTGCTCCACCCTGGAAAGGATAGAGCCCATCCTGTCCGGGGCGTAATCCGTCTTCACAAACCATTCCCAGTTAGACCTCAGACAATTGTAACGCTCTTCCAACCGGGCATAAGCCTCATTCAATTCCGCCGGTGAAAGTAAGCTCCAATCCTGGTACGAGCTCCCCTCCCACACCCTTAACGCCCTGGCCATTAGTAAATCCTCCTTTCAGGATTTTTCCCGTTCACCTTCTGGTATTATTTTAGCATAGTTTTTCTGCAATTTAGAATTTGTTCCGCTACAAAGTCATTTTTTTACCCCCAAAGGTAGGAAAGTCATGGTGAACGGTTTTGCGAACTTTTTCACTAACTCCTCCACTTAGTTTCTATAGCAAGTTTCATGCCATCCCTTATTTCTTAAGAGCATTCTTTGAGCACAAGAAAAACAAGGGTTGTTTAAGCGAATCTTTGTCTCCATAGTCAAACGCTATTCGGTTTTTTGAACCCGGATAAAGTTATATAGAGGACTCTTTAAGAAAAATAAAGGCTCCTGGCAACCAGGAGCTCTAGATTCAGTCTTTTGGACTACATCCGATTTTCCGAATAAATTTTGGCCATCTTAGGTGACAGGCGGTAACGCTTGAGCATTTCGTTTAGGGTGCTGCGTTTTAATCCCAGGATCTCAGCGGCGCGAGCCTGCACCCATTTGCTCTCTTCCAGGGCCTTAAGCAATAATTGTACTTCATAGGCTTCGACAGCTTCCTTGAAAGTCATTCCCTGGGTATAAGCCCAGCCAGCAGCCTTGGCCGCCTTGTTGCGCAGATCGCGCGGCAGATCAGTAAGCTCAATCTTGGTTCCTTCGCATAAGATAACTGCCCGCTCTATAACATTTTCCAGTTCGCGCACATTGCCCGGCCAGTCGGCCCGTACCAGAGCGTCCATAGCTTCCGGTGTAAAGCCTTTAATATCTTTGCCCAGGCGCTGGCAAGTTTTTTCTAGAAAATGGCGCGCCAATAAGGGAATGTCATCCCGGCGCTCACGCAAAGGGGGTAGCCAAATGGTAATGACGTTTAAGCGATAGAACAATTCTGGCCGAAAACTCCCTTCTTTAATGGCCGCTTCGAGGTCGCGATTGGTAGCAGCAATAATCCGCACATCCACCCGGCGCGGCCTCGTTTCCCCTATGCGAATAAACTCTCCTTCCTGTAAAACACGCAGCAACTTGGCCTGCAGACCCAGACTTATATCTCCTATTTCATCTAAAAACAAGGTTCCCTGGTGCGCTTCTTCAAAAAGACCCTTCTTAGCGGTTACTGCTCCTGTAAAGGCACCCCGGGCATGGCCAAAAAGCTCGCTTTCCAGCAAAGTTTCGGGTAGAGCAGCACAATTAATACTTACAAAGGGTGCTTCGCTACGCAGACTGCGATAGTGTATAGCCCTGGCCACCAGCTCTTTACCAGTACCGCTTTCACCTCTAATGAGAACGGTAGCATCTGTAGGAGCCACTTTCTCAATGAGGCGGTAAACTTCCTGCATGGCCATACTCTTGCCTACGAGCTGTCCAAATTGTCCGCGAACCGTCTTTAGTTCCTGGCGCAACCGCAAGTTGCTTTTCTGTAACTGCAAGATTAAATAAGGAAGGCACATTTGATTTTCCGCCAGGCCTTGATACACGGCTATGGCTTTTTCCCGGCAAGAGGAATAACCGCAGGCACCGCAGTTTAGTTCGTCTTCCGGACCCGTCTTGCCGAGTTCGGCCATTATAGCCCTGATATCCGCTTCGCTGGGCTGGGGGAAATGCACACTCCGGTCCCGGAATTCCCTGCGCAAATTAATATCTTCTGGAGGTAGAGTCTGGGGAACGGCCTTGTCCAAACCTTTCCGTGCAAATTCCGCCACTATGCGGCGCCGGCGAAAAGGGGAATATTCATTTTCCATCATGGGCCCGTTAATACAACCCTTGCAAAAAAGCATATCGGCTATCTGAGGTACCATTTTGCCTTCATTTACAGCCCGCAAAAATTCCAGGCAATCCTCCCGCCCTTCAACGATAAGTACCCGGCTTTCCAGTACATCCTCCAAGATTCCGGCGCTGCGTAACAATCCTCCTCCTATGGGATAGAGCCGGCCAAAATAAGGAAGGCGGCTATCGAATTCGCTATCCCCCAGAGCAGATATCTCAATTCCCCGGTCGCGCAACATCTGCTTGAATTCGGGAAAGGTGAGTACGGCATCGACTGAACCGTCAACTTCTTCATCCCTTATTTCAGCCTTTTTAGCCACACAAGGTCCGATGAAGACCACTTTTACTCCCGGTCCCAGAGTCTTCTTTAGATAGCGACCCAAAGCTATAGCGGGAGAAACTATAGGTATTAATTGGGAGATCAGCCGAGGAAAGAACTTCTCCACTAGATTTACGATTGCCGGACATGGTGTAGTGATTAAACCCTGCCTTTCCCCCACTTCCTGGAAATATTTTAAATACTCCTGGGTAACCAGGTGAGCCCCATAAGCTACCTCGTGGACCTCCGCAAACCCCATCTCGCGCAAAGCAGCTACCACCTGGCCCGGCCAGGCCGGGTGAAATTCGGTCACAAAAGAAGGGGCCAGGCAGGCTACTACCTTATCGCCGTTAAGAAAAGTATTGACTTTGTCAATATGACTTTCCACTGTTTTAGCTTTTTGCGCACATACCTGGACACAGTGGCCACAGGCTATACAGAGCTCTGGTACCACCTCGGCCTGTCCATTCACCACTTTAATGGCTTTAACTGGGCAGTTGCGAATACAAGCATAGCACATACGGCATTTACCTGTGATTACTTTCACAATGCCAGACATATTTTACCCGCCCCCTTTAAGTTTCCCAACAGTATTATACGATACAATTCACAGGAAGGCGAGACAAAAATTTGGATTTCCGCATCTCAAATTTAAGACATCCTGAGCAAAACTATAGACTATGCCCACCAGGCCATTGAGGTAGGCGGACGCTCAAAATCCCCAAGCGTATTTCCTGGGGATCCTTTAGTTACCGCTCTTAGCGCATTTTAATGGTCTACCGCTGACCCGATCCCGCTGGTAATATTTAGTATGCAAATCCCTGTGAGTACGGGCATTGGCCCAGCCGCCAAACCAGCGCTCAAAAGCCCTGGTCACAAAAACATTATCCTGAGGCTTGTGCAGCTGCTCTGCCCGGTCCAGCCTGTAAAGACCCTTCATGCGTTCCATGCGGGTGCTGGTATCGTTGGGAAGGGGTTGTCCTCCGCCCCCCAGGCAGCCCCCAGGACAAGCCATAACTTCTACTGCATGGTAGAAAACTTCTCCCCTTTTGATTCGCTGGAGCAGTCTTTCCGCCTGGGCCAGGCCGTTCACTACGGCAAGTCTTAGAGGTTGTCCCTTGATTTCTACCTCCGCCTCCTTAATTCCCTGCATACCCCTCACCGGGTAGAAATTCACCCGCCCCATATCATCCGTATTGCCTAAATAGCCGTAAAGGAAACGTATCACCGATTCCATTACTCCACCCGAGGCCCCATAGATCACCCCAGCGCCGGAACCCACTCCCAAAGGATTGTCAAACACTTCCGGTTCCAGCTCAGTGAAAATAATCCCCGCTTCTTTAATCATCTGCACCAGCTCTACCGTGGTGAGGACAAAATCCACGTCTCTGACGCCATCCGTAGTAAATTCGGGCCGCCTGGCTTCGAATTTTTTGGCCGTACAGGGCATAACTGATACACAGATTACTTCCCAGGGATTTTTGCCTATTTCCCGGGCATAATGTTTTTTAACCAGGGAACCAAACATTTGTTGCGGCGAACGGCAGGTAGACAGGTTATCCAACAAATCTCCATGAAATTGTTCGGCATATTTCACCCAGGCCGGACAACAGGAAGTAAACAGGGGCAACTTCTCCTGCACCCGGAGGCGTTCGTATAATTCCAGAGCCTCCTCGGTAGTAGTCATATCGGCAGCAAAGGTAGTATCGAAAACCCGGTCGAAGCCCATTTTTTTAAGGGCTGCCACCATTTGTCCTGTCGCCTTTTCCCCAGGCTTGAGCCCAAATTCTTCTCCTATAGCTATCCGCACCGCCGGTGCTACTTGTACTACTACTAGTTTAGTGGGATCCTGTAGGGCTTCCCATACCTGGTTTACTTCTGATTTTACTGCCAGGGCCCCGGTAGGACAAACAGCCACACACTGTCCACAGTTAAGGCAACCCACTTCGGCCAGGGGCCTGCCAAAGGCAGTGGTTACCTGGCTTCTAGAACCCCGGAAGGCAAAATCCCAGATTTCCACTCCCTGGATCTCTTTGCACATGCGCACGCAATCGCCGCACAGGATGCACTTATTAGGATTATTCGTAAGGGCCGGGGAGGTGCGATCCACCGGTAGTTTTTTATCCCGTCGGCCAAAGCGCACTTCTATAATTCCTAGCTGGCGAGCCAGTTGTTGCAGTTTGCAACTGCCGCTGCGCTCACAAGTGGTACATTCCCTCTCGTGATTGGCCAGAAGTAGTTCTATAACCATACGGCGCAGACGCCGGGTACGGGGGGTATTGGTGTAAATTTTCATACCATCAGCCGGCGGAGTAGAACAAGCGGCCATTAACCCCCGCCCCTCCACTTCCACCATGCACATGCGGCAAGCGCCGTAAACGCTCAATTCCGAATGGTAACAGAAAGTTGGCAATTCAATGCCGGCCCGCCGAACTACCTCCAGGAGGTTTTTTTCGCCGTTGATTTCTACCATTGTTCCATCGACCCATACTTTGGCGACAGACATTGCTTCACTTCCTTTCCACTACGGTTTGCTCCCTCAAGGGGGAGCAGGCCTAAAAGTACCCGGCTTCGTACGACGCTGTTGAATCCTCTCCTCCTACCTTCAGGCAGTATACACCGCATTGAATCGGCAAATATCCAAACAAGTGCCGCACTTGACACAGCTTTCCCTGTCCACGGTATGGGGCTGCTTCTTTTCCCCGCTAATGGCCTTCACCGGGCAGGTTCTGGCACACAGGCCGCAGCCCCGGCATTTTTCAGCGTCAATAAAGTAGCTGAGCAGATCTTTACAAACCCCCGCCGGGCACTTTTTATCCCTGATGTGGGCTTCATATTCTCCTCGGAAGTACCGCAAGGTAGTTAGCACCGGATTAGGCGCTGTCTTGCCCAACCCGCACAGGGACCCGTCCTTCACTACCAGGGCCAGTTCTTCCAGCAAAACCAGATCTTCCTCTGTGGCTTCTCCAGCCGTTATTTTATGCAACAGCTCCAACATGCGTTTGGTTCCTTCCCGGCAGGGGACACATTTGCCACAGGATTCGTTCTGTACAAAGGTCATGAAGAACTTGGCCACTTCCACCATACAGCTATCCAGGCCAAGAACTACCATCCCTCCGGACCCTACCATGGCCCCTGCTTTCTGTAGGGAATCAAAATCCAGGGGCAAATCCAAATGTTCTTTCGTAAGGCAGCCGCCGGAAGGGCCGCCTATCTGCACAGCCTTAAAGCCGCAACCCCCCCGCGGCCCCCCTCCTATTTCGAAAACAACTTCCCGCAGGGTGATGCCCATAGGAACCTCCACCAAGCCCGTATGGGCTACTTGGCCGGCCAGGGCAAAGGTCTTGGTGCCGGGGCTAGAGGAAGTCCCGTACTGCCTAAACCACTCAGCCCCGCGTAAGATGATGGGCACCACATTGGCCAGGGTTTCTACGTTGTTAATCACCGTGGGGCAACCCCAGAGGCCCTTTTGAACTGGGTAAGGTGGGCGCGGCCGGGGCATCCCCCGCTGGCCTTCGATGGAAGCGATAAGGGCCGTCTCTTCCCCGCAGACAAAGGCGCCAGCCCCTTCTTTAATGTGCACTTCAAAAGAGAAATTGCTGCCCAAGATGTTCTGGCCCAATAGCCCTAAAGTTCGGGCCTCATCTACCGCCTTGCGCAACCTTTGTACGGCCAGGGGGTATTCTGCTCGCACGTAAATATAACCTTCGCTTGCCCCGATGGCGTAACCCGCAATGAGCATTCCTTCCAAGACCCGATGGGGGTCGCCCTCCATGACGCTGCGGTCCATGAAAGCACCGGGATCGCCTTCATCTCCGTTGCAAATAAGATACTTATTATGGCCTGGCTCCGAGCGCGCCAAGGCCCATTTCTGGCCGGTAGGGAAACCGCCGCCACCCCGGCCACGCAAGCCGGCCTCCTGAATTTCCTTTATCACTTCTTCCGGCGCCATCTCCCCCAAAGCTTTAGCCAGGGCCCTATACCCCCCGTGGGCCAAGTAATCATAAATGTCCTCCGGATTGATACGGCCGCAATGTTCCAGCACTATTCGCTGTTGTTTTTTATAAAAGGGAATATCATCCTCTCGTGCCACCGGTTGACCGGTATCCGGGCGGTGATAAAGCAGCCGCTCCACCAGCCTGCCATTTATAAGGTGTTCTTCAATTATTTCAGCTACATCTTCTTTAGTAACCTTACAGTAGAGAATACCGGCCGGTTCCAAACGCACCAGAGGACCCATCTGGCAAAATCCGTGGCAACCGCTGATACTTAAGGCCATGTGACCCTTGTCCCTTTCTTCCCTTAACTCAACTCTGTACGCCAAGCCCCGGCGGGCCAGTTCCTCGCCAAACTTCTTATACACCTCCAAAGAACCGTTGGCTACACAACCCGTGCCGGCACAGACCAGGACCCGGACCTTCTCCTCAAACAACGCTTTCCTGGCTAGCTCTGCAGCTCGCTCCAAGTCTTGGCGCGACCTAAGCAACGTTATCCCTCCCTTCTCCTTTGCCTGTCTCTTCTTTTAATCCCCGCACCAAGTTAACAGCATTTTCCGGGGTCAACTGGCCGTGCACCTCTTTTTCATTAACGGTCAACACAGGAGCCAAGCCACAGGCCCCTAAACAGGAAACAGTCTCTATCGTAAACTGCAGGTCGCCGGTAGTGTTTTCGCCTTCTTTTAGTTTCAGTTCTTTGCACAGGGCTTTGTAAATATGCTCGGATCCCCGCACATGGCAGGCGGTACCGTCGCAAACCCGGATTACATATTTACCTTTAGGCTTTAAGGAAAACTGAGCATAAAAGGTAGCTACACCCCACACGACGGCTGGGGTAATATTCAAGGCATTGGCAATGTATTCTAAAGCCTCTTCCGGCAGATAGTGATATTTTTTTTGTACCTCCTGGAGTATAGCGATTAAATGGGACAATTCTCCTCGATGGCGCTCTATTATCTCCTGCAAATCCTGCTGCAAGCTCTGTAAGTCCTGCTGCAACCTTTTCATGTCAGGTCCTCCCCCAGGTGTATAGCTTATGGTCAAATATTGTGATAGTGGTCTTTTTCACATTCATTATAACTTAGTTTCTTCTCCTCGGCAACATTTTCATCTTCTGGCGTATCCCCAGTCTTGCTCCCAGGCCTGCTTGGCTTTCGCTCGCTCCGGAAACCCTCGCGGGCCAAACTAGCGCTCGGCTCAAGGCTCCGGCAGGCTTCCCGGCAAATTCGGCTTCCTGCCTCAGTTGCCGGCCTCGGCCATCCATGGCCTCGGGCCTGCCTCCGCCTTTCGCCAAGCTTAAGTTTGGCTACCGCTCGGGTTTAGTCGCTCGCTTCCAAGCCTAAGCAGGCCCCCCCAACAAAAACTGGGGATAAGTCAGTTTCATCTTCAGTGGCCCCAAGAGATAATAAGGCCCAAGGAAAGTCTACTCCTTAGGCCTTGCTATCGCTTATTTCTGCTCGGCATTCCTCTAGCCTTCTAATTGTCATCAGTGTAAATTAGTATTTGCCCCGCGGCGTGTAATGAGTGTGCAACAGGTGATGGGACTTTTCACCCAAAGGCTGGCCCAGGAATTCGCGGTACAGAGCTTGCACAGCAGGGTTCTCATGGGACTTCCGGATTACCATGCGTTCATCAGCCGTGTAAATACCTGCCATGCGCTGGGCCCTGATCTCCTCATTAGTGGGAATTGGTTGGCCGCCGCCGCCAATACAGCCGCCGGGACAACACATGATCTCGATAAAGTGATATTGTTCCCCTGCTTTGACCCGTTCCAAAAGCTTTCGGGCATGGCCTAAACTGTGGGCTACTGCCACCCGTACCGGGGTACCTTCTATATCCACAGTTGCCTCTTTAATGCCGGCGAGGCCCCGCACTTCATGGAACTCCAGCCTGGGCAATTCTTTCCCCGTTATTAATTCATAAGCTGTCCGTAGGGCAGCTTCCATCACACCGCCGGTAGCTCCGAAAAGCACAGCCGCCCCGGTGGATTCGCCCAACGGATCATCATAATTTTCCTCCGGCAAGCTCTGGAAGTCGATCCCGGCCTCTTTGATCATCCGGGCGAGCTCGCGGGTAGTTAAGACATAGTCCACATCTTGATAACCGCTATCCTTCATTTCCGGCCGCTGGGCTTCAAATTTCTTAGCTGTGCAGGGCATGATGGATACCACTACCATCTTGGCCGGGTCGATGCCTACTTTGGGGGCATAATAGGCCTTGGCTACAGCTCCAAACATTTGCTGCGGCGATTTGCAGGTAGATAAATTGGGCAAAAACTCGGGGTAGAAATGTTCTACAAATTTGATCCAGCCAGGGCTGCAAGAGGTGAGGAGGGGCAGCCTCTCCCCTTTCTTAAACCGCTCTATGAATTCGCTACCTTCCTCCATAATGGTGAGATCAGCTGAAAAGTCAGTATCAAATACCCGGTCAAAGCCCAAACGCCTCAAAGCAGCCACCATTTTACCTGTATTAATGGTGCCCGGAGGGTAGCCAAATTCCTGCCCTATAGACACCCGGGTAGCGGGCGCTGTTTGCACTACCACAAATTTATCCGGATCGGCCAGGGCTTTCCAAACTTCCTCGGTGTAATCCTTTTCATACAGAGCCCCCACCGGACATACTAGGATGCACTGTCCGCACTCCACACAGGCTACGTTTATGAGCTTTTCATGAAAAGCTGGAGCAATAACGGTGTCAAAGCCCCTCTCCTGGGGAGCAATAGCCTTCACGCCTTGCACTTTTTCACATACTGCTACGCAGCGCCGGCACAAGATACATTTTTCCGGGTCGCGGATTAGAGCCGGCGTAGAAGTGTCGGGCTGGTACTGGCTCTGTTTGCCCTCAAAGCGCACCTCCCGGATACCCAGCGTCTGCGCCAAGGTTTGCAGTTCACAGTTCAAGTTGCGGATGCAAGTAGGACACTCCATCTTGTGGTTGGAGAGCAACAGTTCTACATTAAGGCGGCGGGCAGCCCGCACCCGGGGCGTATTGGTGCGGACTACCATACCCTCGCTAACCGGCGTGACACAGGCAGCCGCTAAATTGCGCGCCCCTTCTACTTCTACCACGCATACTCGGCAGGCACCTAATTCATTAATACCTTCCAGGTAGCACAAGGTGGGGATATGGATACCGGCTTTTTGCGCAGCTTTTAAGATAGTAGCGCCGGCTTCTACTTCTACCTTGAGGTTATCAATAGTTAACGATACCGTGGTCATCCTTTCGCCTCCCATCTTTCACTGGTAGCCAGGCTTATTCACGCACATCACAACGCAGGCAGCGGGAAGCCTCGGCCACTGCCTGTTCTTCACTATAACCTAGTTCCACCTCGGCAAAATTGTTAATACGTTCCTCTACCGCCAGGGCAGGAGCCGCTATTCGTTCTGTCTTTTCCTCTATAACCGGAGCGGTGCGCTTCCGTTCCACTTTGACTTCCGGAACTACTATACCGTCACCGCCCAGATATTTATCAATGGCAGCCGCAGCCTTTTTACCTGCAGCAATGGCGGCAATTACGGTATCCGGCCCGCTGACGCAATCCCCGCCGGCAAAAATACCGGGCAGGTTAGTGGCCAGAGATTTCTCATCGGCTACAATGGTCCCAGCCTGGGTAAGCCCCAGACTTCCGGGCAGGCCTTCCCGTCCCACAGTCTGGCCAATGGCCGCAATAACTACATCCACGTCGAGGGTAAATTCCGCTCCCTCTACAGGTACAGGCCGGCGACGGCCGCTCTTATCAAAGTCGCCCAAGCGCATGGGGGTACATTTTAGAGCCTTCACCCGGCCGGCTTCGCCCAGGATAGCTGCAGGGGCTGCCAGGCAGGTAATCTTAATCCCTTCCCGCTCAGCTTCGTGGATCTCTTCCCGTATCGCTGGCATATCTTCTTTATTGCGGCGGTAAATAATATGAACTTCTTTGGCGCCCAACCGCTTGGCCGAACGAGCTGCGTCCATGGCCACATTACCGCCGCCAATAACGGCTACTACTTTATCCTTCACATCCACGGGATGGCCCAAGTTGAGCTCCCGCAAGAAGGTTACACCGGAATAAACTCCTTCCAGTTCTTCTCCCGGGATACCCAGTTTCAAGTCTTTGTGGGCGCCGATGGCCAGGAAGATGGCCTGGTAACCCTCTTTTTGCAAGTCTTCGAGGGTGAAATCGCGCCCCAGAGCTGTATTGGTCCGGATTTCCACTCCCAGTTCGGTAATGGTCTCGATCTCTTGGGCCAAGACCCTCTTGGGCAGGCGGTATTCGGGAATACCTACCGCCATCATGCCGCCAGCCACCGGCAGAGCCTCGAAAACGGTGACACTATAACCTTTAAGGGCGAGGTAATAGGCTGCTGTTAGTCCGGCTGGGCCGGAGCCGATAATAGCCACTTTTTTCCCATTGGCGGGGGCGACGGTGGGCTTAGGCCGCTGGCCGTTTAAGGACAGGGCGTAATCAGCGGCGAACCGCTTCAGTTCCCTGATAGCCACGGCTTGATCCATCTTGGCCCGGTTGCACTTACCTTCACAGGGATGGTGACAGACGCGACCACACACCACGGGGAAGGGATTCTCCCGCCGGATCACTTCATAGGCTTCGGCAAAGCGGCCCTGGCGGATAAGGTCTATATAAATGGGCACATCCACATTGGCTGGGCAAGTGTTCTGGCAAGGCGAATTAAACAGCGCCGCGCAAACAGACGCCGGGCAGCGTTTATCCCTTATGTGGGCTTCGTACTCGTCCCGGAAATACCTTATGGTGCTGAGCACGGGATTGGGAGCCGTCTGCCCCAGGCCGCAGAGGGCGGTGTCCTTAATCTGCTGCCCCAGTTCAATAAGAAGTTCGATATCTCCCTCCTGGCCCTGGCCCTTGCTTATACGGTCCAGGATCTCCAGCATCCGGGTAGTGCCGATCCGGCACGGTGTGCATTTGCCGCAGGATTCATCCTTAACAAAGTCCAGGAAAAATTTGGCCAGGTCCACCATACAAGTGTCCTCGTCCATAATGATTAGACCGCCCGACCCCATGATGGTTCCCAGGGCCGTAAGGGAATCGTAATCAATGGGTACATTAAGGTGTTCGGCAGGAATACATCCTCCCGACGGTCCTCCGGTTTGGGCAGCTTTGAACTTCTTTCCGTTGGGTATGCCGCCGCCGATATCATAAATCACCTGGCCCAGGGTGGTACCCATGGGTACTTCCACCAGACCGTTATTATTGATTTTACCCGCCAGGGCAAAGACCTTGGTACCCTTACTCTTTTCGGTACCGATAGAAGCAAACCATTCCCAGCCGTTGCGGATTATGGTGGGTACATTGGCCAAGGTCTCTACGTTATTGATGACCGTAGGCTTACCCCACAATCCCGATACGGCAGGGAAAGGAGGACGAGGCCGCGGCTCGCCCCGGCGACCCTCGATGGAAGCCAGCAACGCTGTTTCTTCGCCACAGACGAAGGCACCAGCGCCCAGCCTAATATCTACATCAAAGTCAAAACCGGAATTAAAGAGGTTTTTCCCCAAGAGACCTTTTTCCCGCGCTTGACTGATGGCGATCTTCAGGCGGTGCACAGCAATGGGATATTCCGCCCGCACGTAAATATATCCCTGGCTGGCGCCGATGGCATAGCCGGCGATGGCCATTCCTTCCAAGACAGCGTGGGGATCGCCTTCCAGGATGCTCCGGTCCATAAAAGCCCCCGGATCGCCTTCATCCGCGTTACACACAATGTACTTGATAGGTCCCGGAGAGCGGTGGGCGAACTCCCATTTCAGCCCCGTCGGGAAACCGCCGCCACCCCGGCCCCGGAGGCCTGATTTCTTGATTACTTCGATGACTTCTGCCGGCTTCATTTCGGTCAGTACTTTGGCTAGAGCTAGATATCCGTCCCGCGCAATATATTCTTCAATGGATTCGGGGTTAATAACCCCGCAGTTGCGCAGGGCAATGCGCAATTGATGCTTGAAAAAGGGGATATCTTCATAAGAAGACACAGCGGCTTCCGTCTCCGGTTGCTTATAAAGCAAACGCTCCACTACCCGGCCTTTAATAAAATGCTCTTCCACCAGCTCGGCAACATCTTCCGGGCGGACGGCGCAGTAGAAAACCCCTTCCGGATATACCATCATATTGGGGCCAAAACGGCAGAACCCAAAACAGCCTGTTTCGACTACCTTGATCTCCCTGTCCAGGCCCCGGGCAGCCAGTTCCCGCACCAGGGCTTCTCGGGTTGCCTGACTTTCAGAAGCTGTACATCCAGTGCCAGCACACACCAGAACATGGGCGCGATAAAATTCCATCTTCATTCCCTCCCTATGGCCAACGACTACTTATTTACAACCCATTCGCTGACTATAACACCGTTAACTATATGCTGGGCCACTATCTGGCGGGCTTTTTGCGCGTCCACTTTACCGTAAGTCACCCGCGGTTTACCCGGTACCAGCACATCCACCAAAGGTTCCTGGGCACACAAGCCTATACAGCCCGTCTGGGTCACCACCACATTGTTCAACCGGCGTTTGGCCAGCTCATCGAGCAGAGCCGACATAACTTCCCGGGCCCCGGCCGCTATGCCGCAGGTGCCCATGCCCACCACGACTTTGATCTTGTTCCCTCCTTCACGTAAGGCAATGGATTCTTGGATTTCTTTTTTAAGCTTTAGCAACTCTTCCACTGACTTCATAAGCAGTGTTCACCCCCATGTAATCCCTTTAACTCCTGATTGATATAACTCTGGACCCACTCTAAAACCGGGGCCAGATTAACAGGTATGTCTCCCAGGTGTTTCTTTAGCCAGGAGGTGGAAAACTCAAAGACCTGCTCGCCCCTCCGGTGGTAATAGTGGAGTTCAGGCGGCTCCTCCCGACCCAAAATAGCTGCTATGGTAGCTCCCATATTGCCCAGGGGAGGGCGGTCTATATGATTTAACTCCAAGGTCACCACCACCCGGGTACCTTTCCCCGGCCGAGAAATCAAAGTTAAGCTTCCTCCGCATTGCTGGGCTGTAGCTTTAAAAAGGGGTAAGCCCAATCCCACCCGCCGGGTAGTGCGCGTTGTGAAAAATGGATCTAAAGCAGCCTCAGCTTCGTTTTCGCTCATCCCCCTACCGTTGTCTATTAATTCGATTACCATCCTGTTCCCGGCCGGATCTTCTATAATTCTTAGCTTTATACAGTCGGCTCCGGCGGCCAGAGAATTCTCCATTAAATCCAGGATATGCAGGGCTAGCTCTTCCATCATTGATAGGACTGGAGCACGGCCAGGGCAGTATCCGGCCTCAACAATCCATGAGCCCGCTTGTTAACCATCATCACTGGGGCTAGGCCGCAAGCTCCCAGGCAGCGGACCACTTCCAGGGAGAACTTGCCGTCATCAGTGCTGTCCCCGGCTTTGATGCCCAGCTCCTTCTCCAAGCGTTCCAGTATTTCCGGAGCACCTTTAACATAGCAAGCCGTACCCTTGCAAACTGAAACCTGATACTTGCCTTTAGGTTTGGTGGTAAAATGCGCATAGAAGGAAACGACGCTATAAACTTCACTTAAAGATACGCCCAAGCCCTCAGCTATAGCTATCAAGACCTGTTTAGGCAAATAACCTATAAGGTCCTGGGCTTGATGTAGTACCTCGATAAGGGCGGACGGCTGGCCGCGGTGAGCATTGATAATTTGCTCCAGTTGTTCCCATTTTGCTTCGCATTGACATGCCTCCATAATCCCCAAACACCCTCCTTACACATTCTCCTTAACCCAAATGTTGGACTTTCTACTCTACTAATCTGAAATATTGACCAGCTTTTTGAACCATCACCACCTTTCGTCCTCCTTCACCAGCCAGAGCCAGACGGATTTCGGAGAGGGTCGCCTCCTTAATATAAAAGCAAGTAGCAGAGCGGCCTATGTCCTCCAGATAATGGGCATCGGAAGAGGTTATCAACGTGAATCTTGTAGGCGAACCTAAGGAACCTTTTATCTTCTCCTTATTTTCCGCCCGGCTGATCTCCAAGGCTGTCACTGGTAAACCCGGAGGGATAAACCCTAGTACTCCCAGCAAGCTGTAAGCTTGACGGTCCACATGGGCAGGTATTACCACCCCTCCCAGAGAAGTTACCTGTTCCACTACTTCTTCCGCAGTGAGGTCAGTGCTCTGTAACAAGAGCCGTTTTTCCCTGCCCCTTTCTCTACCCCGGGCATCCAGCAGCAACTGGGTTCCGAAAAAGCTTTCAATGTTTTCGCCTGGAGGCAGGTGTTGATAAACTATCTCCTGCCAGGCCAGGGCTGCTTCTGTATTTTCGAAAAGGCAAACCAGATGTACTTCTTCCCTCGTTTGGACTTCTAGGCCGGGTAATACTTTTAAAGTAGTCCCTCGCGCCGCCTCCATTACTGCTTCTATATTGCCGGCACTGTTATGATCGGTAACGGCAATCAAGTCCAGTCTTGCCTGCAGAGCTTGCGCCACAATGGACGGAGGCGTCATTTCCTCCCCGGCACAGGGCGATAGAGCAGAATGGATATGCAGATCCGTTATAAAGCACCGCATTTTTGCTCCTGAAGTAAAGCATATAGCTTTCCCCCGAGGGTAAAAGTGTTCTCCATACTGCCCAGAAGGGGAATGCCCTCTTTTTCTGCCCGCTGGCAAGTAGCCTCCTCCGCCTGGCGGCCTCCGGTAATAACTATCCCTGCGGCATCGATCAATAAAGCTACGGCCACAATGTTTTCATGGGTTTGCAAAGTTAACCACAAACAACCCTGCGGCGCGTGGGCAATGACATCGCTCAACAGGTCGGCAGCATAGCCACTTACAACCTCCCGTTCCAAGCCTTTATGCCCTGCTATCACCTTTAATCCCAGACGTGAAACTACCTCACCCACCGTCATTATCCACTGCTCCTTTCGGGTTCAGCCAGGGGAGGCGGCAGCTTCCTGGCCAGTTCCACTACTTCTTCGGCCAGCACCCGCACCCGTTCCCTCAAGAGGAAGATACAGTCGGTATCCGAGGCCTGACCCCTCACTATATCCTCTGCCAGAGCGCGACAGTTAGGAGATCCACAAGCGCCGCAATCTAGTCCCGGAAGAAGCCGGGCCGTCTCCTCCAATTGCTGCATTTTAACCAAGGCGCTAGCAATATCCTCGTCCAGGCGCAAGGCCGACCGGGGCTTGGGGCGCCACCTGCTTTGCCAGCTACCCTTTTCTGCTAAGACTGCCAACTCTTCATCGCCCATGGGACTGCCCGGGATATCCCGGCTCAAGAAAATCAATTCCTGTCGCGCCTCAAAGGGATTGCGCACCATTAACGGACCCCCCACGCAGCCGCCAGGGCAGGCCTGGGCTTCCAGATAATCGAATTGTTTTAGTTCACCCTTTTCTACGGCTTCCAATACCTTAATTACGTGGTGGATACCATCTACCTCCAAAAGCTTACCCCAGTCCAAAGCTGCATTTTCGCCGCCCGAACGCCCCCACCCCACACCTTTGCTCCCCGCCCGGGGAAGGACCCTCCCGGCGTCTTTGAGAGCTTCCCGGCACTCACCATATATTGTCATAATAGGGAGAACCCCATCGGCTAAATTTTCCTCCCGGGCCTTAGCCTGCCGGACAGCAGTAATCTTGGCCGGGCAGGGTGATAAAAAGAAGACACCAATTTTGTGGGGAGGCAAGCCTGTAGATCTTACAGCTTCTTCCCGCGCCAGCCTGGCCGCCACATTGACCGGCGGCTCCACGGGAATCACCTGATCCACCAGAGAAGGAAAGCGCACCTCAATTAAACTCACCACCGCTGGACAGGCTGCGGAAATAAGGGGACGCGGACCCTGGTACTCTTCCAAAAAGCGACGGGTGGCCCAAGAAACCGCCTCAGCAGCCAGAGCCACTTCAAACACAGCATTAAAGCCCAATTTAAGCAAAGCTCCCAGCAGCTGTGGTATACCACCAGGTGGATTAAACTGGGAGTAGAAGGAGGGAGCAGGAAGGGCTACGGTAAAGGAAAAATCCTGTAATCTCTCCAGACCATCGCCCACCGCCACCTTAGCATGATTGGGACAAATCCTTATACATTCGCCACAGTCTATGCACCTTTCCTCGATAATCCGAGCTTTACCCTCTCGTACCCTGATGGCTTCGGTGGGGCAACGCTTTATACAGTTGGTACAACCCTTACATTTATCCCAATCCAGGCGAACGGAATGAAAATATTCCAACTTCAGGCACCTCTACCTTCTGAAGCACGGTGATAAAATTCTGCTCGCAACAACGTGCCACGGCCAACTTCAGAGTCAATCTCCAACCTATCGGCACACCGCTTTATATTAGGAAGGCCCATCCCCGCCCCAAAACCCATCTCCCTAACCTCGGGCGGCGCAGTAGAATATCCTTCCTGCATAGCCAGCTCGATATCCGGAATACCCGGGCCCTCATCTTCAGCCACGACCACTATTTTCTCTGGCGCAATGCTGACGCGCAGTTCACCTCGGTAAGCATGAATGATAATATTCATTTCCGCCTCGAAGGCCGCAATAGCCACTCGCCTTACCAGTTCGGGTGGAAAGCCCACCTGTTGCAGCACATGTTTAAGTTTGCTCGCTCCATCGCCGGCAGCTTGAAAATCGCGGCCTTGTACTTTAAAGGCAAGTTCCAGGAGTATTTGCACCTCACAGAGCTTCATCCGGCTCTAACTTTCAGTGACTGTGAACTCATTCACATTGTCCTATATTCGCTATCCCCTTCGGAATCTCCTTCTGCTAGTAGAAAAATTTCCATTAGTAATTCAATTTTCCGGACTATTTTATTCGGTTTTTTGTTATTCAATTTTTTGTTAGCAACCCCAGGGCTCTTAAGCCATGGCCGGGTCCCCTGCCTACCCGCCGCCCCAAGGACCGGATCATTCCTTCCAGGCAATGGCGGCAATCTTCCGGCTCCTCATTAATACAAATTTTCCCGGGATAAATCTGGTAATTAGGGCGATATTTGCCGGGAGTTAGGTTGGGCATTACGACGTTCGCCCCTCGCTGTAAAGCTAGCTGGCGGCCGTTAGGGGCCAGAGTGCCTACTGCAGTGGTGGCCGGCAGGTGGGCCCAGGGTATGACAAGCCGGGCTACTGCTAGCACACGGTAAGTTAATTCCAGACTGCCCGCCGGGTAACCCCCTAAAGGAGTATCCGGATGGGGAATAAATGGCCCGATCCCGGCCATCTCTACCTCCAATTCTCGCAAGAGGAGGAGATCCGCAGCCAGATCTTCCAGGGTCTGGCCGGGTAAGCCCACAATATTGCCCGATCCGACCTGATAGCCCAGGTCTTTAAGCCAGCGCAAGCACTTGAGCCGCTCTTCCCAGCTCATACCAGGGTGCAGCTGGCGATAAAGTTCAGGATTAGCTGTCTCTTGCTTTAAAAGATAGCGATCAGCCCCGGCTTCCCGCCACAGCTCATATTCCTCCCGCGGCCTTTCGCCCACACAGAGGGTGACGGCTACACCTAAAGCTTTTATGGCTGCCACTAGTTCTGCCAGCATCTCTCCCGTATACCAAGGGTCTTCCCCGGATTGGAGCACTATAGTTCCATAGCCCAGTTCCACGCCTCGCCGGGCCGCAGCCAAGATTTCCTCCGGCTGCATGCGATAGCGGGCCAGGCGGTTATTATCTGCCCGCAGGCCGCAATAATGGCAATGCCGGCGGCAATGGTTAGAAAACTCAATTACTCCCCGCAAATGCACTTCTTCCCCCACATAACACGCCCGGACGTCATCCGCCTGGCGATAGAGGGCCTCTTCCTCCTCTCCCGGGCACGCACTGAGGAGGGTAACTATAGTCTCTTTATCCGGTTTTTCGCCGCCTACTACTCGAGAAAGCGCCTCGGCAAATTCCTTGCGCAAATATATCACCTCACTTTCCGGTTAGGGCAGCCCGGACCTTTACCCCCGGCAAGCTACCTAATTTGCCGGTCAAGGCGCCAATGGCATCCGTAGTTCCATCTACAATGAGGGCTATAACAGATACGCCCCGCTCGCGATAGGGAATGCCCATCCTACCCACGATAAATTCTGCGTAATCGCTCAAGATCGCATTAACCCGGCTGGCCACACTTTCCCGGTCTTCAATCACTATCCCGATGACGCCGATTCGCCGCTCCACTTTTCCTGGTTCGCTCCTTTCCTGTAGGATTACCGTTCGCTCATCTCGGCCAGGAAGCTCCTGCCCTAAGCACACCGGCGCTTAAAAGTACAGGTCCCTCTCCCCAGCCTTTATACGCTCCAGGCGCCGCACTGTTTCTTCCCGCACAGCAACGCTCGGTATTTCGGCCAGGTAGCGTTCCATAGTTTCCTCCCCTATTTTCTTAGTTTCTGGGGTAGCGTAGTCCAAAAGGTACTCCTGGAAGGTGAGTAAAGCATTGGGCTGGCAGACATTCTGGATTTGCCCTGTCTTAGCTAAAGCCATGAAACGTTCACCCGTCCGGCCCCGGCGGTAACAAGCAGTACAGTAACTGGGCAAGTAACCCTGCCGGCACAAGTCCTGGATTACCTCATCGGGATGGCGGTGATCTCCTACCTCAAACTGGGGCGTCTCGTCCTGCTCCTCCGCGTAATGCCGCCCATATCCCCCTACCCCAGTACAAGAGCCAGCACTTAGCTGGGAGATACCCAATCTCAGGAGTACAGCCCTAAATTCCGGTGTTTCCCTGGTGGAAATTATCATACCCGTATAGGGCACCGCTAGACGGATCACAGCCACAATCTTTTTAAAGTCCTCATCAGGTACCAGATACGGAAACTTATCCAGGGAAACCCCTTTAGCCGGCCGCAGCCGCGGTACCGAGATGGTATGGGGTCCCACGCCAAAGGTTTCCTCCAGGTGCCGGGCATGATAGAGCAGCCCCAGCACTTCAAACTTATAATCATAAAGCCCGAAAAGGACTCCCAAGCCTACATCGTCAATACCGGCTTCCATGGCCCGGTCCATAGCCGTGGTATGCCAGTCATAATCGGCTTTAGGCCCGGAAGGGTGCATATAGGCATAGGTAGGCCGGTGGTAAGTTTCCTGAAACAAAATATAAGTGCCAATACCAGCTTTTTTAAGCTCCCGGTATTCCTCCACGGTGGTAGCCGCAATGTTGACGTTAACCCGGCGGATGCTCCCGTTTTTTTCAGTTATCTGGTAAATTCGCCGGATAACCTCTATTACGTAATCCAGGGGGCAGTGCACCGGGTCTTCTCCGGCCTCCACGGCCAGGCGCTTATGCCCTAAAGATTCTAAAATCCGGACCTCCCGCTCCAGCTCCGTCCAACTCAGGCGCCGGCGGGTAAATTTGTTATCCCTCCGGTAACCGCAGTAACGGCAGTTGTTAATGCAGTAGTCGCTGATGTAGAGGGGAGCAAAAAGGACCATACGCTTACCATAAATTTTCTCCTTAACCTCGTTAGCTGCCGCAAAAACTTTTTGCCACACAGCCTCATCTTTAGTTTGCAGCAGAACCGCTACCTCATGAGGCTCAAGGCCTTTAGCCTCCCGGGCCTTATCCACGATCTTTTCCGCTACCCCGGCAGGAGCTTGGACAGCTTCCGTCAGCAAACCCTCAATTTCTTCATGGTCGATAAAGTCGGCTCTATAATTGTGCCGCATTATGTTCCGCCTCCTTGAGTATTTAATGCTTAATCAATCAACCTCGCTTCAAACCTCCAAAAATAAAAAAGCTTACCTGCCTTTACCAGCAAGTAAGCGCTTTTAATCCTAGTTCCCCCCTTGGCTGCAGGTTTTACCCCTGGCTGCAGGATTTCCTCTCCACCCTCCCCGGCCGGCACCCAACCCGCCAGGTTAGGCTATACTTGTGCTAGTTATATTTTGCACGAGTTGAAGTTAAAAATCAAGGGGGAAGTATATTTTTTATCCACCCTTCCCCCTATTCCGCTTAAGCCTTTTAAGGAGCTTTTCCATCTCCCAGGTGTTGACCACATCCTCCGGCTCCAGCCAGCCGCGCCGGGCTACAGTGATACCGTACCACATATCATCCAGGCGGCCGGCATCGTGGGCATCGGTATTGATGGCCAGGGGTATACCATATTCTTTAGCCCGGCGAGCGGTGTTCTCATCCAGGTCCAGGCGGTCGGGCGAAGCATTGATCTCCAGAATAGTACCTGTCTCGGCCGCCAGTTCCAGAATCCTGTCTAGGTTTACTGCATAGGCCGGCCTGCGGCCCAACATACGGCCTGTGGGGTGGCCCAGGATGTCCACATAAGGGTGGCGCAAGGCGGCCTCCAGACGAGCCATAATCTGCTCTTCTCCCTGGTGGAAGCCCGAATGGATAGAAGCTATCACAATGTCCATAGCCGCTAAAATTTCATCCTCATAATCCAGCCGCCCGTCCGGTAATATATCGACTTCGATACCCGCCAAAACTGTAAAGCCCTCCAGTTCCCGGTTGAGTTGGGCGATTTCTTCCTTCTGGGCCAGTAATTGTTCTACGCTCAAGCCCCGGGCTACAGCCAAAGAACGGGAGTGGTCAGTAATGGCCAGATAACGATATCCCCTGGACCTGGCCGCTTCCACCATTTCCCTAATAGTGTTTATACCGTCACTGTAGCGCGTATGGATGTGGAGGTCTCCTCGAATATTCTCCAAAGCAATTAGCCTGGGCAGGCGTCCCTCCCTCGCCGCCTGAATTTCGCCCCGGCCTTCCCTCAATTCCGGTACAATAAAGGGCAGCTCCAGCTTCCGGTAAAACTCTTCTTCGGAAGCCAGGGAAGCCTTGGCTTCTTCCAGCCTGGAAGGCAAACCTATATCTGCCAGGGGAAGGTTACGCTCTTCCGCGTAACGCCTTAGCTCCTCCCGGTGGGGCGGCGAGCCCGTAAGGTAAAGCCAGCTGGAGACGAATTTTTCTTCCGGTACCAAGAAAATTTCTACCTTTACTCCGGTCCAGGTTCGCAGGGAAAGCGCGTTTTCCTCCGCCCGTAGAACTTCCTTCACCTGGGGATGGCGCGCCATTACCTCGGTTACTGCCGTAGGATCTGTCACTCCCACCAGGATATCCACATCTCCCACCATGGCACAACCGCGACGTACACTGCCGGCCATTTCCGCCCTTTCCACTCCCGGCAAAGCCATCAGCTGCTGGCACAAAAGCTGGGCCAGGGGCCGGGCGATACCCAGAGGTACCCGGTCTCGGGTCTCTTTAAGCATATCCAGGCCGCGCAAAATAGCCAGCTCGGTCTTGCTGCCCATACCGGGTAATTGGCGAATCTTGTGTTCCCGGGCAGCCTCTTCCAACTCTTCCAGGGTAGTTATGTTCAAATGCTGGTAGATCTGGCGGATGGATTTGGCTCCCAGGCCAGGAATGGCCAGCATATCCCGGAGCCCGGGCGGTACTTCCCGGCGCAGTTGCTCCAGGAAGCTTGAGCGACCGGTTTCCAATAGCTCGGCGATCTTTTTGGCCAGGTTTTTCCCTACGCCCGGGATTTTCTCCAGCTCGCCCCGAGCATAAAAGCTAGCTGCTTCTTCCTCCAAATATTCCAAAACCCTAGCTGCTCGATGGTAAGCACGTACTTTGAAGGGGTCTTCTCCTTTAATTTCTAAGAGATCCCCCATCTCAGCCAGGGCCCAAGATAATTCCAGGTTGGTCAACCTTTCCTTTCCTCCTGGATCAATCTAATGAGTGTTTCGTAGTCCTGCCTAACCTTGTTCAATTCATCAGCAATGTTGACAGCCGCCAGCACAGCTATTTTCACCGGCGGGTAATGAGGGCATTTCTGGCTGATCTGGCGCATTTTCCTATCCACGTAGGCTGCCAAAGAGCGCATATACTCGGGAGTTTCGGTACCCTTTAGGATATATTCCTGGTCAAAAATGGTTACCGCAGCACGGTTAATCCTTTCTTCCTTTTTTTCTTCCTTAAGCAAAGCCTCGGTCAAGGGTGGCCACCCCCCATCCTTTAAAATCCCTTCTACAAAAATATTCATTTGCGCAGAGACGCACCCAATTTCCGGGCCAATTCTTGCTGGATCTTCTCTAGGGCAGCATTTACCTCTTCA
The DNA here is from genome assembly GCF_056378755.1 of Thermanaeromonas sp. DSM 22490. Lineage (NCBI taxonomy): Bacteria > Bacillati > Bacillota > Clostridia > Neomoorellales > Neomoorellaceae > Thermanaeromonas > Thermanaeromonas sp. DSM 22490. The sequence continues at coordinate 73,790 of NZ_JBJHHE010000011.1, read as the reverse complement.
TCCGTCAAAGTCCGGTCTTCCCCCTGAAAAGTCAGGGTATAGGCTAAACTCTTGTGGCCTGAAGTAATCTGCTCGCCGCGGTAAACATCGAAAAGGCGACATCCTCTCAAATTAGCGCCGCCGGCAGCCACAATGACCCGTTGTACCTGTTCCGCGGTGATCTCTTCCGGTACTACCACTGCTAGATCCCTTTCCACGGCGGGGAACCTGGGGAGCGGCTTATAAAGGGGGAGCACTTTGTTCACCTTTCCGGCTTTCTCCCAATCCAGCTCAAAAACATAGGCCCTCTGGGGCAGATCGTAAGCACGCGATACATCGGGGTGGAGCTCTCCCAGGAAGCCTAAATTTACATCTTGCACATAGATAGTTGCACTACGGCCCGGATGCAGGAAGGGCCAGGAACTGGAGGCTTCAAAGCGCACCCTGGGAAGGCGCAGGCGCCCCAGGATCTCCTCCACCACACCCTTCAGGTAATAAAAATCCATCTCCTGGGCCGGCCAGGCCCAGCCGCGTTCCCAAATTCCCATAACCAGCCCTGCCAGCCTTAGGGGTTCTTCCGGCAGTTCTTCTCCCCGTGGTATAAACACGCGGCCCAGCTCAAAAATGGCTACGGGCGTTACCTTCCTGCTGGCGTTGCGGGCCGCCGCCTCCAAAAGCCCCGGAAGTAAGGTCGTTCTTAAAACGCTCTGCTCTTCCCGCAAAGGATTTTGCAGGACAACCGTTTGCCGCCAGGGATGTTCCGGGGGTAGGCGTAAAAGATCCCACACTTTGGGATTTATAAAACTATAAGTTACCACTTCGCTGAGGCCGCAAGCTACAGCTGCCTCACGGCCAGCTTCCTCCCAGAGCTGCCGGCTGGATTTTTTCTCCTCTGCGACCACACCGGGAGGTATAGTGACCGGAAGCCGGTCGTAACCGTAAAGCCGCGCTACCTCTTCCACCAGATCTATTTCCTGGGTTAGGTCCCCCCGGGGAGGAGGAACTTCTACCCGCAATGGATTTTCTCCTTCTACTTTAAGCTGTAGCCGGGTCAACAGCTCCTTAATCTCACTTACCGCCAACTCCGTCCCCAAGAGGTAATTTACCCTTTCCGGCCGGAGAATAATGATCACCGGTTCCCGTTTCTGCACATAGCAATCCAGACGGCCCGGGCTTATAATTCCCCCGGCCAATCGCATCATGAGTTCGGCCGCTCGGTCGGCAGCCTCAGCAGTTCCCTCGATATTGACTCCTCGTTCAAAGCGCAAGGAGGATTCTGACCGTAGACCCAAAAACCTGGAAGCCCGGCGTATAGCCGCCCCATCAAAGTGGGCTGACTCAATAAGTACATTCACCGTGTTAGCAGTTACCTCAGTTTCCAGGCCGCCCATCACTCCTGCTACGGCCACCGCCCGTTCCTCATCGGCTATAACCAGCAAATTGCTCTCCAGCAGCCGCTCCTGTCCGTCCAGGGTAACTATTTTTTCCCCTGGCCTGGCCCGGCGCACAATAATTCTTTTGCCTCTGAGCAAGTCATAATCAAAGGCATGCAGGGGCTGGCCCATCTCCAGCATAACATAATTAGTTATGTCGACCACATTGTTAATGGGGCGTATGCCACAGGCCCGCAGCCTGGCCTGCATCCAGGAGGGAGAAGGTCCTATTTTTACTCCCCTAACTATACGGGCCACATACCGGCCGCACATATCCGCCGCTTCAATTTCTACGGAAGCCAGGGTAGAGGCGGGAGGGCCCTCTTCGAATACATCAATGGATGGCCAGCGGAAAGCGGCACCCGTCAAGGCTGCCACTTCCCGGGCCACACCCTGGATACTCAGGCAATCCGCCCTATTGGGGGTGAGTTCCAGCTCCAGTATAGTTTCCTTAAGACCTAGAACGCCGGCCACCTCCGCCCCTAGAAGAGCATCTGGCGGCAAACTTATGATGCCTTCCCGGTCTTCGGGAGTTACCAGGCTGGTATCCAGCCCCAGCTCCTGGGCCGAACAGAGCATGCCCCGGGAATCCACTCCTCTAAAGGTAACCTTACGAATTTCCCGGCCACCGGGGAGCCGCGCTCCTTCCAGGGCTACAGCTACCTTTTGGCCAACCCTCACATTGGGAGCTCCGGTAACCAGCTGTAGAACCGCACCCCCTACATCTACCAAGCAGACCACCAGGTGGTCGGCATGGGGATGTTCCTGTATATCCTTGATCTCGCCCACCACTACCCCCTCAAACCCGGGGTGGGGAATAATAATATTTTCTACCGGTATACCCGCCATGGTAAGCCGGCCGGCCAGTTCTTCCGGGGATAAATCCACCTCTACATACTCTTTTAACCAGCTATAAGGTACGCGCAACGGCCTTCCACCTCACATCTCCTAAAGTGCTAGAACTGCCTCAAAAAACGCAGGTCGTTTTCAAAGAAAAGGCGCAGGTCATCGATACCGTACTTGAGCATAGCTACCCGCTCCACACCTAAACCGAAAGCAAAGCCGCTCACTTCGTCCGGATTATATCCTGCCATAGCCAGAACCTTGGGGTGAACCATGCCGCTCCCCAATATCTCCAACCATCCCGTTTGCTTGCACACCCGGCAACCCTGTCCCTTACACATGACGCAGGAGATATCCACTTCAGCGCTGGGTTCGGTAAAGGGAAAGTAACTGGGCCGGAAACGAACCCCTACCTCAGGTCCAAATATCTGGCGTAAGAACGCCATCAGGATCCCCTTTAAATCCCCAAAGGTTACCCTCCTATCCACCAACAGCCCCTCTACCTGGTGGAACATGGGGGAATGGGTAGCATCGTCATCCCGGCGGTAAACTTTCCCCGGCGCTATAATGCGGATAGGCAAACGCGGGCACATGTCTTCCATCACCCGCACCTGGACCGGCGAAGTGTGGGTCCGCAGCAAAATGTTCTGGCTAATGTAAAAGGAATCTTGCATATCTCGCGCTGGATGCTCCGGAGGCAGGTTCAAGGCCGTAAAATTATAATAATCCGTTTCCACCTCCGGCCCCTCGGCCACGGCAAAACCTAAACCTATAAAAATGTCCTTGATCTCTTCTAGGACCAGGTACAGCGGATGGCGATAACCCCGGGGCAAAGGTCGGCCCGGCAGAGTTACATCTAGTCTTTCTTCCTTGATGCGCCTCTCCTTTTCCTGCTCAAGCAAATATGCCCTGGTCCGGGCCAGCTCCGCTTCTAATTCTTCCCGCACCTGGTTAGCCAGCTGGCCCACCCGGGGCCTTTCCTCCGGGGGCAATTGGCCCATGCCGCGTAAAATCTGGGTCAGCTCGCCCTTTTTGCCCAAGTACTTAATCCTTACTGCTTCTACTCCTTCCAGGTCGTTAACTTGCGCGAGCTCGGTCAAGGCCTTGTCTTTCAGATCAGCGATTACATCCAGCATATCCTCACCCCATAAAAAAAGCCTCCGCCCCTTCGGGACGAAGACCTGCTCTTAATACTAAAACCACCCCAAGATTACCTGCCTATCAACAGGTCTCCCGGATAACGGCAGGAGTACCGGCTACAGCCTACTGGGCCATCACAGCCTTTCAGCCTGCTGCTCCCGGGCGAACTTCACTTGCCCCTCCCTTAGCAGCGCTTCCAGTCGACGACGCCGCCTCCCTGTAAGGTCCTGGCAAGCTACTCCTCCCGGTCATAGCATTTGGGCGTTTTTGGCGTTTTTATTTTACTGCAGGACCAGCCTGCGATAAATAATATAAGCTGCTATAGATCCCGTTTTTTCAAAAATTCTCCAGAAAAGCTCTGCCCTTAAAGACCAGGACACTATATCACGCCCTTTCCAAGGGTTGGGACCTTTTAATAAAAATTATAACACACGCCCCTCCCCTTGGCTAGCCTAAAATCACCTGCTCTTCCGGACGGTGAATATTGGCTTTAACCTGGCGCTTCCAGATGGCCATGGCCAAACTTAAGGGCCCTACCCTCCCGGCGAACATAGTTAAAATAATCAACCAGCGGCCCAAAGATGTGAGTTCCGGGGTGATCCCCGTAGTCAGGCCCACCGTACCGAAAGCGGAAGTAGCTTCATACAAGACGGCCAAAAAGTCTTTCCCTTCGCTAATTAAAAGAATAAAGCTGACTGCATTGACCAGGGCGAAGGATATAGCAGTGATACTTAGAGCTTTAAAAACGCGCGGCCAGGCAATTTGCCGGCCTCCAAACTCTACTTCCTGCCGCCCTCGTACCATCGTGAGGACCGCCAGCACCAAAACCGTAAAAGTTGTCGTTTTTATACCTCCACCGGTACCGGCCGGGGAAGCGCCGATAAACATTAACACAATCTGAACATACCGGCTGGCCGGCTCCATCCCGGCTATATCGAGGGTATTAAAACCTGCTGTCCTGGGCGTCACTGCCTGGAAATAAGAGGCCATTAACTTAACTGGAAGCGATAAGGGCTGTAAGGTACGGGGGTTATCCCATTCCAAGGCTAAAATAGCCACGGTACCTGTCAAAATAAGAACCAAAGTAGTGAGCAGAACCAGTTTGCTGTGGAGGCTCAAACGCGTAAACTTCCGGGTTCTTAAAATATCCATGATAACCGGAAACCCGATGCCTCCCAGAATTATCAGCGTAGAGATAGTTAAACTAATGGTAGGATCATCTACATAATGAGTCAAACTGGAAAATTTACCAAAAGCAGGACCTAAGAGATCAAAACCGGCGTTATTAAAGGCCGATACCGCATGAAATACGCCATAATAAATGCCGCGTTCCCAACCGAAATCCCGAGCAAAGCGCAGCGATAAAATGAACGCCCCCCAACCTTCGATAATGAAGGTGGTAAGGACAATCCGCCTAGTAAGGTCTACAACACCGCCAAGATCCTCTTTGTTCAGAGCCTCCTGGATAAATAGCCTTTCCCGCAAAGAAATCCTCTTGCGAATTATTAACGCCACTAAAGTGGCCACACTCATCCAACCCAGTCCACCTATCTGTATCAATAATAAAATAACTACCTGACCAAAGGTGGACCAGTGGGTCCCCGTGTCTACTACCACCAACCCGGTTACACACACTGCTGAAGTAGCTGTAAACAAAGCGGTTAAAAAATCAGTCCAGTTGCCCGTAGCCGAAGAAATGGGTAACATCAATAAAAAGGCACCCAGCAAAATCACGCAGGCAAAGCCTAGAACAATCCCTTGAGTGGGAGTAAGGCGTACCATATTTAATTTAAGCCTCCCGGACATAGCGCTGACGGGCCGCTTCATAAAGTAAAATGGCTGCAGCCACGGCTACATTGAGGGATTCTACCGGCCCCCAAAGGGGAATTTTAACACAGGCAAAACTATCTTCCAGTAATTTAGGGCTGGGACCCCTATTTTCATTGCCCATCACAATGGCCAGCCTTCCCCTGTAGTCGCCATTATAATAGGGAAGAGTTCCGCCCACATGGGCAACTACCATTTTAACCTTGCCTTTGAGAAGAGAAACCAGATCCTGAACAGGTACACCCGTAACGATCGGCAAGTAAAAAAGGGCGCCCATGGCCGCCCGAACAACTTTTTCATTATAAAGATCAACTGTACCGGAAGTTAAAACAGCCCCCGTACACCCGGCAGCCACAGCAGTGCGTAACATAGTCCCTAAATTGCCCGGATCTTGTATGGCGTCGGCTACTAATAAAAAAACCTCCTGGCCTTCCAGCAGTTCAGCTAAACTAGCCTTTCTTTGTCTGGCGATGGCCAGGATACCAGGTGGTGTAGTTGTAGCAGCAATGGTTTCCATTACTGAGGGCTTAACTTCCAGGCAGCGGTATCCCGCACCCTTGAGCTCGGTTAAAAGCCTGGCGTGCTCCGGCACTTTAAGGAAATTGTGGTCATAGAGAACAACCTCTACCTCCGCACCCGCTGTCAGGGCTTCAGAAATAAGATGTTCTCCTTCCAGTAAATATAATCCCGTCCTTTCCCGCTGGGAACGCCGGTGGAGGGACCGGGCCAATTTCACATACTTGTTGGCCCGCGAAGTAATCATTTCGCTCACGGGCTTACTCTCGCTCCTGAAAACGCTCCAACGCCTTAGTAGGTCCGACAATGACCAGAATATCTCCTTCCCTGATCATATCTTCGGCACCCGGAGCCACTAAAATATTATTTCCTCGTTTAATAGCCACTACCATAGTGCCATGCCTGGCCCTTAAATTTAGCTCTCCCAGGGTCTTCCCGGCCAGGCGGTGAGACGCTGCAATTTCCTCAATACTATAATCGGGCGACAAGTCAATATGCTCCAGTACATTTCCTGCTGCCAGGGTACGGGCTACCCTTACGCCCATATCGCGTTCCGGAAAGACAATCTTATCAGCCCCGATTTTGGCCAACACTTTAGCATGGAGGTCATTTAAGGCTTTAGCCACCACACATTTAACTCCCAATTCCTTGACCATTAGGGTTACCAAAATATTAGCCTCTACATTTTCCCCAATAGCCACAACAGCCACATCTACATTGCGAATACCGGCGGCCTTTAAAGCCTCTTCATCCCGGGCGTCGGCCTGGATGGCGTGGGTAACTTCATCCATTACAGCTTCTACCCTGGCACCATCAGAATCAATAGCCAGTACCTCGCATCCCATCCTGGCTAAAGAAGTTGCTAGACTGGCTCCAAAACGCCCTAGTCCAATAACAGCAAATTGTTTCATACGTTAGGCCCCAACTCCCAGCTTTTCTTTGGCTATCTCTACTAGATGTTGGAAACCAGCTTCATCATTGACAGCCATATCAGCTAGCACCTTACGATTTATCTCTATCCCTGCCCGCTTTAATCCATTAATAAACCGGCTGTAAGTCAGGCCATTCTGCCGGGCTGCCGCGTTGATACGAGCAATCCACAGCTTGCGGAAGTCGCCCTTGCGTTTGCGCCTGTGGGCATAGGCATACATCAAAGATTTCATTACTTGCTGGTTGGCTACCCGGAACAGCTTGGACTTGGCTCCAAAGTACCCTTTGGCCAGCTTTAGTATCTTTTTATGACGTTGTCTTTTGGTCACACCTCGTTTTACCCTAGACATATCCCATTCCCCCTTTAAACCCCATACGGTAACAACCTGGCTATCCGCCGCCGGTCTGCAGCCGATACCAGAGCAGGTCTTCTCAAATTGCGCTTTCTTTTAGCACTCTTACCGGTCAAAAGATGGCTCTTAAAAGCCTTGGAACGCTTGATCTTGCCCTTGGCCGTTACGCGGAAACGTTTAGCGGCTCCCCGGTGCGTCTTCATTTTGGGCATTTTCTCCACCTCTTGTCTTTTATTGGTTCTTGGGCGCCAATATCATGACCATGTTACGCCCTTCTAGCTTGGGCGGCCTTTCAACGGAGGCTATCTCCGAGACCTGGTCGGCCAACCGCCAACAAAGCTTTTCTCCCAACTCAGGGTGAGAGATTTCGCGGCCGCGAAACATTACCGTTACTTTAACCTTATCGCCGTCTTCCAGGAAGCGAAGGGCGTTACGGGCCTTGACCTGGAAATCGTGCTCCTCAATGCCGGGCCGCAGCTTTACCTCTTTAATGTTAATGATACGTTGCTTTTTCCTGGCCTCTCGCTCCCGCTTGCTCTGTTCATACTTATATTTACCAAAATCCATAATCCGACAGACAGGCGGGCGGGCTTGCGGTGCCACCTCCACTAAATCCAATCCCTGCTCTTGAGCTATACGCAAGGCTTCACGTAAAGGCATAATGCCAAGCTGCTGGCCGTCTGTTCCGACCAGGCGCACTTCCCGGGCCCGGATTTCTCCGTTCACCCTCCAGTCCTTACTGATAATTATTCACCTCCAGATGAAATTCCGCCCAGTAAAAAGAAAGGCGGGACCCTCCACCCGCTTATAGTTTATACTAAACCCTCTTTCCCTGGGCAAAAACCTTACCAGCCATAGGCTGTAAGGTGAGAAGCGGATGGCTTCTACTTTCCTGCGCTAGTATAGCATAGCCATAGATTACCGTCAATAAGCTAAACTTCCCGCGGCTACTCTCCTACCGACTTTTTTACCACCGCATGGCCTCCAAACTCGTGGCGCAGGGCAGCCACCATTTTCCCGGCAAAGCTCTCTTCTTGCACGGAGCGGAAACGTACCATCAGGGAAGCTGTAATCACCGGTGCAGGTATCCCCAACCGGAGAGCCTCCTCCACCGTCCAGAGGCCTTCGCCCGAATGGTGCACAACATCCTTTATACCAGCTAAGTTGCTATCTTTAGCCAGTGCCCTTTCAGTGAGGTCCATGAGCCAGCCGCGGATTACCGACCCGTGGCGCCACACCCCGGCCACTGCTCGTAAGTTGAGTTTAAAGGGCGCATTGGCCAGTATTTCCATACCCTCTCCTATAGCCTGCATCATACCATACTCGATGCCATTATGAACCATTTTGACATAATGGCCGCTCCCGCAAGGGCCTGTATGCAGGTAACCATTGGGCGCGCTTATATCTCTTAATAAAGGCTCCAAGTATTGGAATACATCTTCATCCGCCCCGACCATGGCACAAACACCGTAGCGGGCGCCTTCGATACCTCCGCTGGTCCCCACATCGGCAAAGCGAATCCCTTGGGTTCGCAGCTCTTCATAACGGCGCAGGCTATCGCGATAGTGAGAATTACCACCATCCACAATAATATCACCGGGGTTAAGTAGCGGGATCAGTTGTTCAATAACTTTATCCACTGCCTCACCAGCCGGAACCATAAGCCAGATGAGCCGAGGGGACTGAAGCTTTTGCACCATGTCTTCCAAGCTGTATACGCCCTGGATACCCTGGCTCACCGCTCGATCTACAGTTTCCTTAGTCCTGGCGTAACCTATCACCTCGTGGCCATGGTCCCGCATATTGAGGGCCAGATTTAGTCCCATCCTGCCTAAGCCAACCAGACCTATTTGCAAACTCAACTACCTCCCATCAATTACTTCAAAATCAGCTCTCTCGCCTTTTAAAACCTGAATGATGCTTTTGGCTGCCGCCAGACCCATCCTCAGATTAGCCTCTCGCGTATAAGCTCCGATATGGGGAGTTACAACTACGTTATCTAGTTCGAGTAAAGGGCTATTCGTTGGCGGTTCCTGAGTAAAAACATCTAAAGCAGCCGCCTTAATCCAGCCATTTTTAAGGGCCCGATATAGGGCTTCTTCATCTACCAGTTCTCCCCTGGCAGTGTTTATTAATATGGCTTCCTTCTTCATCAGGCATAGCCGTTCTTCGTTAATTAAGTGATAAGTCCCCTGAGTTAAAGGAGCGTGTAAGCTAACAAAGTCAGACTCTCTTAAAAGGTCATCCAGGGTTGTATAGATTATCCCCAGTTGAGTGGCAGCTTCGGTATTAGGCCAGGGATCGTAAGCCAGAATACGCATATGGAAACCGCGAGCCCGGTGCGCTACAGCCAGCCCGATTCGCCCAGTACCAATAATACCTATGGTCTTCTCCCAAACTTCACATCCCACAACTCTATCCCATCTACTCTGCCTGGTAATCCTATCCGCCTGGGGAATACCCCTGGCCACAGCTAGAAGGAGCCCCCACACCAGGTCGGCCACTGCCTGGGTATTACTTCCCGGTGCATTAGTAACCACAATCCCCCGCCGTCTGGCCGCGGCAATATCTATGTTATCCACACCTACGCCGTGCTTAGCTATCACCTTTAACTCAGGCGCGGCTTCCATGACCCTTTCAGTAACCGGGTCCACACCCACCAGCAAGGCCTGGAGCGGTCGACGTCGTAAAACTGCCTCTATCATCTCTTCCTCGGTTAAGGGCCGGTCCTTATCATTCCAGACAAGCTCCAAACCTTGCTCCTCCAGGAGTTTTTTAGGTTCCGGCGCATAGCGGGAAAAAGAAAGGGCGGTAACAAAGACCTTGCCTGTTAAAGCCGTCAATTATTTCTCCACCTCCCCATTTAACCTCACTGAGCATCGCGCCTTTGAAAATTGCTAATAAGAGTAAAGTGCCTCTGGAGACTCCAGTAGATTTGCTGGTACAGCTGATAGAGTTCGCGATAAATCTCCTGGGCTTGCCGGTCGGGTATAAATTCTTGGCGCACTTTTACCATCTTAGCTATAGCCCCTATCCCGTCCACAAAACCCAATCCCATCATAGCCAATAAAGCAGCACCCAACGAGGGAGCCTCGTGGATCACAGGTAATTTAACTGGGTACCCGAAAACATCGCTCATAATCTGGCACCATAGGGGAGACCGGGTAAAACCTCCTGTGGCTCTGACCTCCGCCGGTTCCCCTACCACTTCTGTAATGGCCTGGAAAACACTATACATACGATAAATTACACCTTCCATTAGGGCGCGTACCAAATGGGCCTTCCCGTGATGCAAGCCGAGACCAAAAATTACCCCGCGGGTATCGGGATTCCAGTAGGGGCTTCTTTCTCCCGTAAGAAAAGGCAAACAAAGTAACCCTTCCGCACCCGGTCTTACCTTTTCCGCCAGCCTATTAAGTAGTTCATAAGCATCTATCCCCTTTTCTTCAGCTTCCCTGACTTCCTTTTCTCCCAGAGCGTCCCGGAACCAGCGGTAAACAAGACCACCATTATTAATGGCTCCTCCCACCATCCAGTGATTGTCACTCATAACATAACACCAGGTCCGCCCCTGGGGATCGGTAAGGGGTTTTTCCGATATAACGCGTATAGCCCCACTTGTCCCCACCATAGCTACCATCTGACCAGGGGCACAAGCTCCTGAGCCCAGGTTGGAGAGGGCACCATCAGCAGCGCCAATAACTACTGGTAAACCTTCAGGAACCCCTAATTGTACGGCCATCTCCCTCTTCAGTCTTCCAACTATTTGAGTTACAGGAACAGGTTCACTTAGCTGTTCCCGGCGGATACCTACCAGCTCTAGACACTGCTCATCCCATTGGAGAGAATGAATATTAAACAGGCCCGTCCCCGAGGCTACTGATTTGTCAATTGCGAACTGCTCAAACCAGCGATAGATAACATATTCCTTTATAGAAATAAATTTGGCCGTCCGCTGGAATATTTCCGGCCTTTCCTCTTTAAACCATAAAATCTTGGCCAGAGGATACATGGGGTGAACCCGACAGCCTGTACGGCTGTAAATCTGCATACCATTATCCGTGCCCTTGAGAAACTCAGCCTGGCGGACACTGCGATTATCCGCCCAAATAATAGCATTGCTGAGCAGTTCTCCCTTGGCACCCAGGGCAATAAGGCTATGAAATACCGAACCCAGACCCATCCCGGCTATGCTACTGTTGTTTACTCCCGACTGCAACACGCACTGTTTCACTGCCCTGCAGATAGCCTGATATACCCTTTCCGGTTCGTGTTCAGCCCACCCCGTTTGAGGTTGCAGCAAGGGATATTCCTCTGCCGCTACACTTATAACTTGACCATTAAGATCAAAAAGTGCAGCACGACAGCCGGTAGTCCCTATATCCAGGCCAATAAAATAAGGACCTTTCACTACATGTTACCTCCTGCTACAACTGGTAAAATTTCCCCTCCATGTCTAAAACATATAACTTTAGCCTGGTGCCCTTTAAGGCTATAAGCCATTTCTAAAGCGTCCTGCGGTGTTGGTGCCCATTTAAAGCCTATTTTTTTGGCTACTTCAGGACCAATCCCCGGGGAAACCAAGATACATGAGGCTTTCTTTTGAATAACCTCACCTACGTGAACCAGGTGAGCGGCCACCGTTAGGTCAGTGAGGGTGCCCTCCTCTACCAGCCTTTTTACTTCTTCTAACGGACGGTAACCCACCTCCTCTACTGCTGGGTGTTGCGAGGCAACACCCTCAGGGCACGGCGTTACCAGGATTATTACTCCATTCTCCTTGACAGCCAGGTCAGCTGAGTAAATACCTTTAGCCGCTTGCCACATCTCCACATCAGCGGGGTAAGAATCTGTCAGCACTATATCGGCCAGTTCCGGTATCCGCACGCCAAAAACCTCCATAGAGGCCCGGCATCCCGCACGGTGGGCGGCCACCAGATCCCCGCACACAGCTGCTACAATACGGCCCTGCCTGTCCTGAACTACATTTAAAATAGCGTCCAATCCGGCCTGTCTGGCCACCATTTCTATCTCCTGCCGGACAGGGTTATCGGGCTTACCCATTATCTCTTGGCCCTGGTAGAGGGCGCTCAACCAGTGGGTCTGCTCTGTTGTCCGGCCACCGCAAACGGCTGGCTGGATTATCTTACCCCCTCCACTAAACCCTGCCACTCTGTGGGGTACAATGTGGCCGATACCCAGGACAAAATCAGCCTTCAGCACTTCTTTATTGAGCCAGATTTCCGTCCCGTTGGGCGTTTTCCCGATAAACTCCAAATTGGAGCTGTCGCGCCAGTTGTGGCTTACAACTCTAAACCTGCGCACCGCCTCAGCCCCTAACTTCTTTTCGCTCTCCGCCGGAGTCATGGGCCGGTGGGTACCCAGGCCCACCAGAATAGTTATATTATCTTCCGATATCCCGCCCTCTTTCAATTCCTCAAAAACCAGGGGCAGGATTTTATAAACAGGAGTAAGGCGGGTATTGTCGTCTACTATAATCAGAACATTCTTCTTGCCCTTTGCCATTTCGGCAATTCTCGGGGTACCTATGGGGTTAAGGAGAGCTCGGATTATAATATCTTCTTCCCTTTCCTGGCTGGTAAACTCCAGGGGTTCAAACAGCCCCAGCAGATTTTCATCTTCGATGATCTCAACTTCCGGAACATCATCGTAGTAAAATTTGATCCGCATATTTTCCCTTTCACTCCTTAAAGTCTATCTGCAAACTTTACCGTCCCACAAGATTGGGAATAAACATAACTGCCTGGGGTATAAACAACATGATAAACAGGACGATAACCATGGTAAGCACAAAGGGGTAAATGTACTTGCTGAGCTCTACAATACTCAAACGTCCTAGGCGGCAACCTACGTAAAGGACAGAGCCAACCGGTGGAGTCAGTAGCCCGATAGCCAGGTTAACGGTCATAATCACGCCCAAATATACCGGATCTATACCAAAACTTTTAGCTATAGGAACTAAAATAGGTCCCAAGATAAGTAAAGCCGGAGTTAAATCCATAACCATACCTACCAAAAGTAGTAGAACGTTTATAACAATCAAGACCCCCAACTGCGTGCTGGCCAGTGCCCTGACAGTCTCACCTAGAAGGTGCGGGATACGGGCCACAGTAATAAAATACCCGGCGGCGGTAGCAGCCCCGCAGACAAAAATAACTATAGAGGTCCCTATGGCTGCATCGACCAGTACGCGGGGCAAGTCTTTCCATTTAAGCTCACGATAAATTAGCCCCGACACCACAAAGGCATATACTACTGCTATTACACCGGCCTCTGTAGGCGTAAAGATACCGCTGACAATGCCACCCAAAATTATCAACGGCATTATAAGAGCCCAAAAGGCATCCTTGGTGGCTACAAACAATTCTTTAAACGAAGCCCTCTCCGTTACCGGGTACCCACTCTTGCGGGCAATAAAGTACCAGTGGATCATTAAGGCCAGGCCTATAACTACACCCGGAAAAATTCCGCCTAAGAAAAGCTTGGTAACCGAGACGCCTGCAATAACACCGTATAAGATCATGGGCAGGCTGGGAGGTATTATGGGTCCGATACACCCCGCCGCACAGATAAGAGCTGTACTTTTACCCTTATGATAGCCCTCCTTTTCCATAACCGGCAGCATAATGGAACCGATAGCCGAGGTATCCGCTACGGCCGTACCCGAAACCCCGGCAAAAATCATGCAAGCTAGGACTGATACATAACCTAAGCCGCCTTTGATATGGCCGATTAAAGCTTTGGCAAAGTTTACTATGCGCTCCGAAAGTCCCCCCACAGTCATAATCTCACCGGCCAGCATGAAAAAAGGAATAGCCATCAGGGGGAAATTATCTACACCATACATAAAGTACTGGGCGATGGTACTGGTAGCTACGCTGCCCTTAACAAACATAAGTACGATAGCGGTTAAGGCCAAGGAAAAACCTATGGGCACTCCTACCAGGAGAAAGGCGAAAAGGCTGATCAAGAATACGGTTAGCACCCTGCTATTCACTCCTACCTCTAAATTCTCTGAATAGGCGGCCCACAACAATGAGAAGCATGCCAAAAGCGCTAAAAGGTATGGTCAGATTAATATATCCATAAGGAATTCTGGTAGCGGGAGCGGGCCACGTCATGCCTAGCTCTACCATTTTCCTGCCGCCGTCAATCATAGCTACCAGCACTATACACACCAGTATGCCGGCAATTATGCGCAAGACCTTCTGTACTCCAGGTGGCGTAAGTTTGTATAAAATATCCACCCCCAGGTGCTGCTGCCGGTACATGGCAATAATAGCACCTAAAAACACCAGATAGACCAGCACGAAGCGGGAAATTTCTTCCGACCAGGCAAAGGTCTTACCGAAGACATAACGGGCCACGACATTCCCAAAGACCACAATTACCATTATTACTAGAAGGATTCCCACTATATATTCCAGCAACCTGATCAGAATAGCTTTATTCGAACTCACTCTGTACCCTCCTTCCCGCGCATTACAATACTGAACAGTTATAGTAGCCCGGAGAGGCTGCTTTCCGGGCTACTACAACCGACTTGGCTAACTCTTACCCAAGGGACGTTACATCTTCTGAATAGCCTCTATAACAGGCTTAACCTCCGGATAGTCCCTCATCCACTTCTCATATACAGGCTTAACTGCCTCGCGGAAAGGCCCAAGGTCAGGTGTGGTAACCTTGATACCTTTTTGCTTTAAAGTTTCGATAGCTTCTTTCTCAGCTTTAATCAGGGCGTCCCATTCATACTCAGCTGTCTTTTGGGCAGCCTCAGCAATAATTTTTTGGTCCTCAGGAGACAAGGTCTGCCAGAACTTCTCGCTAATAATAAACACATTGGGTCCCAAGATATGGTTGGTCAGGGCAAGATAAGGCTGTACTTCATACCACCCGGCAGTCAGCAGGGTAGTGGGCGGGTTCTCCTGACCATCTACTACCTTCTGCTGCAGGGCGCTGAACAGCTCCGACATAGGCATGGTCATAACGTTAAATCCCATAGCTTTCAAACCATCAATAAAGATGGGATTCTGAGGAACACGTAAACGAATGTCCTTGGAATCTTCAATGCTATTGATCGGTTTTTTAGAATTGGAAACAGCCCGTAGCCCATTCACGGTAATGGCCAGGGGTCGCATCCCTTGTTGAATCAATCCTTCTAGCATCTGGTCCTTAATGGGGCTATTATATACTTTCCTGGCATGATCGTAATCCCGGAATAGATAAGGTAGCTCTGCTATCCGCAATTTGGGGAGAGTCTCAGCAATCAATAGCCCCGGCATAGCCATTTCGATAGTGCCGTTTCTGACGCCCTCAATGAATTCTTTTTCTCCACCCAGCTGGTTATTGGGATACACCTCAACTACGAACTTGCCGTTGCTGTTCTTCTCTACCTCAGGTTTAAAGACTTCCAGTAGCGCTTTGTTTTGAGGATGGGTTTCCGGGAAATAGTGAGCCACCTTGATGGTTATTTTCTTCCCACCCTGGCCGCTTTTCTGGTCTCCAGCTTGCTGCTTCTGACCCCCACCACATCCAACGACGGCGAAAGCCAGAAGCGTAAATACAGCTATTATACCCGCTACCTTCTTAAACTTAAGCAATCCCTATCCCTTCCTTCTTACTTACTATACTTGGCTATCTCAGCCTTAACCTGCTCAATAAGGTCTTTCCCGATTTCATTTTCAAACTGCCGATATACCCCTTCAGTAGCTTTCCGGAATTCATTCGCTTGTTCGGGCGTGAGTTCGGTGACTACCATACCTGCCTTACGTAGGTTGTCAGCCATTTGCTTCATCTGCTCGCGGTTATACTGGCGCTGGAAATCGCCAGCTTCTCTGGCAGCCTTCTTGATGAGATCCTGGTCTTCCTTGGATAAACCATCCCAGAACTTTTTACTGATCATGAAAACAAAGGGACTGTAGAAGTGGTTTGTAAGGGTGACATATTTTTGCACCTCATAGAACTTCTGAAGGTAAATGGTAGTCAAAGGATTCTCCTGTCCATCGATGGTACCCTGCTGCATGGCTGTGAACAACTCGCCAAAGGGCATGGGTGTGGGATTAGCCCCTAAAGCCCGGAAGGTGGCGAGATGCACCTGGTTCTCCATGGTACGGATCTTTAGACCTTTCAGATCAGCAGGACTTTTCACCTCACGCTTACTATTGGTGAGTTGGCGAAAACCATTCTCCCAGTAAGCCAAGCCGATAATCCCTTTTTCCGGCAGGCTATCCAGGATTTTTTGACCCACGGGGCCGTCCAAAACTTTATCCGCTACCTGTTCATTGGGGAACAGGAAGGGTAAGTCGAACACCATAAACTTCTTGCTTAGGCCCGCTATGGGAGCTGTGGAGGGACAGGTCATCTCCTGGGTCCCCATGCGCAGAGCTTCCATCATTTTAACATCGTCGCCCAGCTGGCTGTTAGGATAAAGCTGGACCTCAAACTTGCCGTTAGAGCCCTTTTCTACCATCTCCTTAAATTTTTCCAACCCTTTGTATTGAGGGCTCTTCTCATTAAGACCTATTCCCACCTTTATGATTTTCTTCTGAGGTTGGGAAGAAGATGCCTTTTGTTCGCTCGCAGGCTTCCCCCCGCAGCCTGCCACCACCAGCAGTAACGTAACCGCCAAGACCAAAAGGGAGATTACTTTTTTAATCAAGCTCCTTCCTCCTCTCCTTGTTCATAATTTCTTCTTTTTATAAAGGGTACTAATTTGAAAACCTGCTATCCTATAAGGCATACCCCCTTTCTCATATCCTCGAGAGCGACAAATTTAAAAGTGCAGAACTTAGCGTGCTAATCCGGGAATATAAAGTACCAGAGGGGGTATATAAGTAATCAAGAAAAGAACTGCTACCATGACTAACAAAAACGGCCAGAGTTCGCGCACTACTTCCGACATATTCAACTTGCTCAAGCCGCAGGCGGTAAACAGTACGGTTCCTACCGGAGGAGTGATCAGGCCTATACAGAGATTGACCACCATTATAACTCCAAAGAAGAGGGGGTCTACACCCACTCGAGTTACCACCGGAAGCAATATGGGCGCCAATATGAGAAGTGCCGGAGTGAGGTCCATAACCATGCCGACCAATAACAGCAAGATATTGACCAAAAATAATATTACGTAACGGTTATCAGAAATAGATAATAGGGCATCAGCCAACATTTTGGGCACCTGAGCCAGGGTTATCAGGTAGGCTGCTGCAGTTGCTGCCCCACAGACGAAAAGGACCACTGCAGTTCCCCGGACGGTAGAAACCATAATAGGCAGCAAGTCAGACCACCGCAAGGAACGGTAAATCAAAGAGGCCACCACCAAGGCATACACTACAGCAATAACTGCCGCTTCCGTGGGGGTGTAAATCCCTGTCAAAATACCCCCCAAGATGATAACCGGGAGTAGCAGTGCCCAGAAGGCTTCTTTGAAGGAATACCACATTTCAGCCAGGGATATGCGCTCGCTGGCAGTATACCCTTCCTTCCTGGATACAAGGTACCACACGAACATCAAGCCCAACCCGATTAGAATACCCGGGATTACGCCCCCTAGAAACAGCTTTACAATAGATTCTCCTGCCACTACCCCGTAAAGGATCATGGGAATGCTAGGAGGAATAACCGGCCCTATGGTACCGGCTGCAGCTATCAGTGCGGTACTTCTATTGATGTTGTACTTTTCTTCCCTCATAATGGGCAGCAATACCGAGCCTATAGCCGAAGTATCAGCAATAGCCGAACCAGATATGCCGGCAAAGATCATACTGGCGACTACAGCTACATAGCCCAGCCCGGCCGCCAAAAAGCCGACCAGTGACTTGGCAAAACGCACGATTCGGCCCGAAAGGCCGCCAGCATTCATGATCTCTCCTGCCAGCATGAAAAAGGGGATAGCCAATAAAGGGAAATTATCTATTCCTCTAATCATACTTTGAGCAATCATTTCAAAGGACAGAGTATTTAAATACAACATCATAATCACAGCTGTTAATATAAGGGCAAAAGCAACTGGCAGGCTTAAAATTAATAAACCAAACAACGAAACAAGAAATACAACTAGCATCTACTATTTTCCCCTCCCAGCCTCTTTAAAGGAAATGAGCCTACCCACCAATCTCCACACTACAAGTAACAACATAGCGGCCGACATTATGGGCACAATAATTTCCACTATTCCATAAGGAATGCCCGTAGCCGGGGCGGGCCAGCTGAAATTACCACTAGTAAGCCGGACACCGCCTATAAAAAGAATTATTAGAGCAGCAGTCATTAACGCGTCTACTAAAATTTGTATCCATTTCTGCACCACGGCAGGAAACTGCTTAACCACAATGTCGATCCCCAAATGACCATACTCTACAAGGGCGAGAAAAGCCCCTATAAATACAATCCATATAAACATAAACCGAGATATCTCTTCCGTAAATGCCAATGAAAAATTCAAAAAATAGCGGAATATCACATTTGCAAATACCACTACAACCATCACACCCAAAAGAACTGCTGATATATACTCCAGCGGCTTTTTCCACAGCTCGGAGCCCTTACCCGCCACCTTTTTACCCCCTTAGTCCATCGATCTTTCATATTTTACATTAGACAAGAAGTCAAAAATTCCTGCTCGCGTCGAAAAAAATTTTAATTAATAGATCCATTAAACTGAAATCATTTTTGTTTTTTACTAGGGCTAGCTTCAACAGAATCAAGGAAATCATTGTGAAAGCTCTCGTATTGCATTTGGTTTACTTTAAAATAATTTGGGCCTAAGTTTAAAATAATTTTATTCTGCGATTAAGGCAAATGAAAAGAATAGCCCTACCTGGACAGCCACCCGCCATCTACACATAAAATATGTCCATTAACATAATCCGAAGCATGAGAAGCCAGAAAAATAGCTGCTCCCACCAGGTCTTCCGGCTTCCCCCACCGGCCAGCGGGTATCCTTTCTAAAATCTGCCTGTTTCTCACTTCGTCAGCCATCAGGGATTTATTCATTTCGGTATCAATATAACCAGGGGCGATAGCATTAACATTTACCCCATATCTTGCCAGCTCGTTGGCCAAGGCTTTGGTCAGCTGGGCTACACCGCCTTTGCTGGCTGCATAGGCCGGAACCGTATAACCGCCCTGAAAGGAAAGCATAGAAGCCAGGTTGATTATTTTACCCCATCCATTTTTCTTCATAATGGCGGCCGCTGCCTGGCTAAGGATGAACACAGCCTTTAAGTTTACTTGTATGACGTCATCCCAGTCCTTCTCCGTAAATTCTAGTACCGGATTGCGCCGCTGGATCCCAGCATTATTGACCAATATATCCAGCCGCCCGTAGGTTTCCAAGGTCTTGCCTATGATAACTTCTTTAGCCTGGCCCGGATTAAAGAGATCCGCATTAATTTTTAAGCATCTCCTGCCTGTCTCGAGAATCTGTCTTTCGGTCTCCTCCAAGTTACCCCTGCTCACAACTGCCAAGTCCGCTCCGGCCTTGGCCAATCCTATCGCAATGGCCTGCCCTATTCCCCTACTAGCCCCTGTGACTAGAGCTACTTTACCGTGTAGATCAAATAATTCTAGCATTTAACCTGCCCTCCCAAGGAACTTCCCGTCAGGGAATGTGAAACAGAATCTTCATGCCTTCTCCTTTTTCCATGGTGGTAAAGGCTTGTTCAGCTTCTTCTAATCCGAAAATATGGGTTACTATTCCGTCTACTTTGATCCTCTGTTTATACACCATATCTACCGCAATCTCATAGTCTTCAAAATTATACACTCTAACCCCAGTAATATCTAATTCTCGGAAGTTAACAGACCTGTAATCTACATTGGGCGGCTCATTAAATACGGCAACTACCACAATCTGTCCTCGGATTTTTACTAGCCTGGTACCCAATTCCGCTGTTGCCCTAACTCCGGCTGAGTCAAATACTATATCAGCACCTTTTCCCCCGGTTATCCTGTTTATCTCAGTTACAATATCATCGGTGAGCGGATTCAACACCAAAAAGCCCCGCGCCCGGGCTCTTTTTATACGTTCACTAGACACGTCGGTTACGATTACTTCTCTCGCCCCAGCCGCCCTGCAAGCTTCAGCCACCAGAGTACCGATAGGCCCGGCGCCCAATATTGCTACTACATCACCCATCCTTAACCTAGAGAGGCGAACAGTATGGACCGCCACGGCCACCGGCTCAACTAAGGTTGCCTCAACGGGGGACATATCATCCGGTATCTTATGTAGCCTGTTTGTAGGAACTACCGCATATTCTGCGTAGCCACCATCCCGATCGATGCCCAGCAAACCCAGGTGGGCACATACGTGATAAGCACCTGTTCGACAAGCATGACACTTCCCACAGGATAATAAAGGCTCTACTACTACCTTGTCTCCTACTTTTACTTTGTCGCTCTTGCCATTTAAAGAAACTACCTCACCACAAAACTCGTGTCCCATAACCAGGGGAGCCCGGGCTCGCGGGTGAACCCCATGATAAATGTGCATGTCGGTACCGCAGATACCAGCGTAAAATACTTTGAGCAGTGCCTCTCCTGCCCCCGGTTGTGGATTATCAATAGCCTTAAGCCGCAGCTTTCTCGGCCCTTCGTAAACTAGTGCTTTCAAGCCCCTTTTCCTCCCTTGTGCTACCCCTGAGCAGGAGTGTAGCTCGCCAGACATATAATATAATTCCATAAGATCGAGAAAAATTCCTTCTTGACTTGGAAAAATTTTTGATATTTAATATGCTAGGTGAAAATATCTTATCAATTTTAAACTCAGCAGACTGATTAGTCTAGGTACTACTAGAGGGGTTGGAAACTTTATGGATGACGCTAAGGAGGTTTTATAATATAATAACAAAAAATAGTTTCTTTAAAAGGAAATTAAAAGGAAAACGTCGAACTATACATTATGAAAAGCCAGGGGCACGTAGGAGGAAAGCATAAATGATTAATCCCTCAAGAAACATCATTTCAACTCTAGAGGGCACTCTGGTAAAGCTACGGAGTATCCACCCATCGTTACGACCGGCTGAAGCCCGCGTGGCAGAGTGGATCCTTAATAATCCCCACGAAATTGTGCACATGTCCATCACTGAGCTAGCTGAAAAGTGCGAAGTGGCCGAAGCCACTGTTGTGCGTCTTTGTAAAAAACTGGGTTATAATGGTTTTCAGGAAATTAAGATATCCCTAGCCCGCGATCTGGTTGAACCCATAAAAAGCATTCACGAAGAAGTTTTGCCAACTGACGATCTGCGCACCATGAGCCACAAAGTTTTTCACAGCGCCATGGAGAGCTTATCTGATACTCTTAAAATCTTAGATTACAACGAATTGGAAAGAGCTATCCGGGCTATCGCCTCAGCACGCAAAATAGATTTTTACGGTGTTGGCGCTTCCGGTTTCGTAGCCCTCGATGCCCATCACAAAATGTTTAAAACCGGTTTGCTGAGTGCTGCTTATAATGATGCCCATATGCAAATCATTTCGGCTGGCTTTTTGGGTGATCAGGATGTAGCAGTAGGTATTTCTCATTCAGGGAGTACCAAAGATGTAATTGAATCTTTGAAGATCGCCAAAAACGCCGGAGCTACTACCATTTGCATCACCAGCTTTATGAAATCGCCCATCACTAAGGTCTCAGATATTAAACTAGTAGTCGCGGCCCGCGAAACGACCTTCCGCAGTGAAGCCATGGCCGCCAGAATTGCGCAGCTTTGCCTTATTGACTTGATAGTAGTGGGAGTTTCTATGCTAAGGCAGGAAGAAAGCCTTGTAGCTATAGATAAGATGCGGCGTAGCATCGCTTTAAAGCGTTATTGAAGGGGAGAGGAAACATGCAATTAAAAGGCATTATTCCCGCTATGCTAACCCCTTTTAATGAGGGTGGCGAGATAGATTTCGGGCTCTTACGTACTTACGTGGATTTTCTTATTGATCGCGGTGTAACCGGTCTGTTCCCCACCGGTACCAATGGTGAAGGACCGGCCCTTAAGCTAGAAGAGCGCAAAAAAATTGCCGAAGTGGTTGTGGACCAGGCCAAGAAAAGGGTACCCGTCATTGTACAAACTGGGGCCATCACTACCGAAGATACAATTGAACTTACAAAACACGCTAGGGAAATAGGTGCGGATGCCGCCGCTGTATTACCACCCTTTTACTTTCCCCATGATGAGCAAGCTTTAGAGGCCCATTTTCGCGCTGTGGCCGAAGCAGTGCCTGATTTTCCAATCTATCTTTATAACATTCCGGGCAATGCCAAGAACGACCTTAAACCGCGCCTGGTCAAGAGGCTGGCTGAAGCCTCCCCTAATATTTGCGGTTTAAAAGATAGCTCCAAGGATATGACCCGGCTGGAAGATTATATAGATACCCTGGGCCCCAATTTCACTGTAATTGTAGGTACCGATACCCTTATCCTACCTGCGCTGGTAATGGGTGGGGCAGGAGTAGTCTCAGCCGTGGCTAACGTCTTTCCCGAACCCTGTGTTGAACTTTACCAAGCTTACCTGGCCGGTAACTTGAGCTTGGCCAGAGAAAAGCAATATTTTGTTAACCGCCTCCGCTCTATCCTGAAGGAGGGGCCTTATATTACTCCCTACCGTTATGCCCTCACCATGAGGGGCCTTCCCTTTATGTCTGTACGCCCGCCCTTCCGGCCTTTAACAGACAAAGAAGAGGAACAGTTAACCGCAGGTTTGCGCTCATTAAATCTTATTTAGCGTAGAGCTAAAAAAGTATATAGGGCCCTGGCAAGGCTTTACCAGGGCCCTAAATCCAACCTCCACTCTATCTTCTCCGTTCCTTTATCTCTTGCGTAATCCGAGCAATAAAATCGGTCACCGTTGCGCTGCCAGTGTCGCCTTTGCCCCTTTCACGCACAGCTACTGTACCTTCAGCTACCTCTTTGTCACCTATCACCAGCATATAGGGGATACGCTCCACCTCCGCCGCCCGGATTTTATACCCGATCTTTTCGTTGCGTTCGTTTACTTCGGCCCTTACACCGGCCTCCACCAAGGTTTCTCGCACCTTATAAGCGTATTCATGGTGCCGGTCAGCTATAGGAAGGATTTTAACCTGCACCGGAGCCAGCCATACTGGGAAGGCACCCGCATAGTGCTCAATTAAAATGCCTATAAATCTTTCGATGCTGCCGAAAACCACCCGGTGGATCATTACCGGCCGGTGTTTCTGTCCATCTTCACCGATGTAGGTAAGGTCGAACTTCTCAGGCATGAGAAAATCTAACTGTATGGTGCCGCACTGCCAGGTACGGCCCAAGGAGTCTTCCAAGTGAAAATCGATCTTGGGGCCGTAAAAGGCGCCGTCACCTTCATTCACTTTATACTCCATTCCCTTAGCTTCCAGGGCCTGGCGCAAAGCATTAGTAGCCATTTCCCAAATCTCGTCGGAGCCCATGGCATTGTCGGGCTTGGTGGAAAGCTCTACATGGTATTTGAAGCCGAAAAGGCTATAAAATCTATCCACTAAGTCAATAACACCTTGGATTTCGGATTCAACCTGGGAAGGTAACATGAAAATGTGGGCATCATCTTGGGTAAAGGCTCGCACTCGCATCAGGCCATGAAGGACTCCTGATTTCTCGTGACGGTGGACCAGACCCATCTCCGCCAGCCTCAAGGGAAAGTCCCGGTAGCTATGCTGTTCACTTTTATACACCAGGATAGCGCCCGGGCAGTTCATGGGCTTGATGGCATAATCTGTCTCATCTATTTTGGTAAAATACATGTTTTGCCGGTAATGCTCCCAGTGGCCAGATCTTTCCCATAGAGAACGGTGCAAAATTATGGGGGTCCGGATCTCCAGGTACCCGGCCCGGCGGTGCTCTTCCCGCCAAAACTGCTCCAATTCATTGCGCAGCACCATACCTTTGGGATGGAAAAAGGGGAAGCCGGGACCTTCTTCCTGCAGGCTAAAGATACCTAGCTGGGCACCCAGCCGGCGGTGATCCCTCTTTTTGGCCTCTTCCAGGCGCTGCAGATATTCTTCCAAAAGGGACGCCTTGGGAAAAGCAGTACCATAAATGCGCTGTAACATGGGGTTAGCCTCGCTGCCCCGCCAGTAAGCTCCCGCCAGGCTGGTCAATTTTATAGCCTTAAGGTAACCGGTGGACGGTAAGTGGGGGCCGGCGCAGAGATCCAAAAAATCCCCTTGCTGATAAATACTTATAGGAACTCCCTCGGGCAATTCGTTGATAAGTTCAATTTTATAGGGCTCGTCCAGCTCTTTGAAGAGCTCTAGAGCCTCCTGGCGGCTCACCTCTTTGCGCACGAAGGGATAGTCGGCCTTAATAATCCGCCTCATTTCCTCTTCAATGGCCGCCAGGTCATCCGGAGTAAATTTATGCTCGGTGTCAAAGTCATAATAAAATCCATCGCTAATTGCTGGTCCAATACCCAGCTTCGTACCGGGGAAAAGGTGCTTAACAGCCTGAGCTAACACATGGGCAGCGCTGTGGCGATAAGTCAAGCGTCCCCCTTCATCACTAAAGGTTAAAAGCTCCAAGCGGCAGTCATCGGGAAGGGACCGCGTCAAATCCCATACTTCGTCATTCACTCGAGCTGCCAGGGCTTCCTTGGCCAGACGTGGCGACAGGTCTTGAGCCACCTGTAAAGCTGTTATACCGTCCGGATACTCTTTCTGGGAGCCGTCAGGCAAGGTGATGCGCATATTCCTCTATTACCTCCTTTACAACGAAAAAACTCTCGCCCACCAAAGGGACGAGAGTTTCTCTCGTGGTTCCACCCTTCTTCAGGAGCAAATCCTTTGCCCCCCTCTGGCGCCTCGTAACGGTGGCTTTCCGGCCGGGCTTACTCTTTTCGGCCCGGCAGCTCCAGGGCGGTAAGGCTCTCTCCCTTAAAACCCAGGGGTGCTTCCAGCCGCGGCACCCCCTCTCTGGGGGCTGGCGAAAGGCCTTTTTTCCCCTTCCTTGCCATTAGTCTATATTCTAGTACAAGCTAAATTATAGCCAGGGACTGCATTAATTGTCAAGAAAAGAGAATTAACATGGCTTGTATCCAACCGATAATAAATCCCAAGACTCCACCTAAAATCTCGATATAGCGCAGCTCGCGGGAGGCCACAGCTATTATCAGTTCTTCAACCTTTTCCAGATCCAGCCTGTTCAATTTCTCGGCCAACATTTTCCCCAAGGAATATTCCTGAGCGGAGGGTAAAAATTCCTTCTCCAACCTTTGCAGGAATCCGGGAACTTCCCGGCGGATGGTCTCTTCTAAAGCATGGCTCACTGCCTGTTTTAAAGCCGGCGGCAAGAAAGGGGGAAAGCGCTCCTCTACCCTCTGGCGCACCAGCTCACCTACTAAAGTACCCACCCGCTCTTCCACAGCCGAGGTCTTAAGTCGATTTATAATCTCATCCAGGGGAAGAAGATCTTTGTCTATTACCGCAGCTAGGCTGGCGGCTATCTCGGCCCGTCGTTTAGGAATGAGCCCTTGCAAAGTCCAAAAAAGAAACCTGTAAGGGCGTCGCGGGCGAAAGAGCAGACGAATGGCCAAAACATTAGTTATCCACCCGATAAAAGCCCCTAAAAGGGGAATAACTAACCATTTAAACACAAACTCACCCCGCCTGATAATAACAGATAGCGGGGTAAAAAACAAGGTACTAAAACTTATGCAAAAGTTGGCGACACCGATTGCAGCCATTGCACACAGTTACTCGTTCACCAAAGACGTTTTTTATGGTATTAATGATACTCCTGGCTTTTCCTTTTTCGCTCCCGTGCAAGATCACCTGGCGCGGCGCCAGGGTAATCAGGGCGCTCAGCAAAAGGTCTTCATAATTCAGTTCGCTATCCCCCACATCAACGATAAAACCTTCCAGGTAATCCCTCTCTAAGCTTTTATTTTCCCCATCATATAGCTGAAAGCCTCCCTTGGGGCTTAAAACCACATGGACCTTTTCTACCCGTGGCTCCTGGATTTCTACAAAATACCTGAGGACGCAAATGAATTCATCGTATTCTTTTTCCATAATATATTCTTCGACAGCCTCTTCCGCGGCCTGTTCCAGTTCTAACAAATAATCAGGAAGGCGAAACTGAACAAAACCGTCAATATTTAGGTAGTTATTATCTTGCAGATACTCTTTAAGCCGCCTAGCCAAGAGTTCTCCGCGCGAGTAAGATCCTTGCACGCAACCTTTCTCTTCTTGTTCTAAAATTTTTTTTGCCCGGAAGCAAAGATCTCTAGCTTCTTGCTTTTCCTCAACTTCATATTGATTCCAAATAATTTTTTCCAGGAGCTCTTCCTCTACCACTTCGATAATAAAGGCCGCTACACTATGGGCCACTTGCTCCTGAAATTGCTTTCTAGTTTTGGCCGAAAGTGAACTTTTCCCTGTAGTTATGTGGCACCGGCAGAAATTAAAGCCCCCCATCTGCCACTGTTGGAGGCTCAATTCTTTTCCTAGCAGGCTATAAAGTTTAGTAACGAGGACATCCGGCGACCTAGCTGTTGCCAGGAGTATGCTCATGGGTTACACCCCCTTGTGGTGATATTATATGTGCCCCTCCATTTTTGTATACAACTCCTACTCCGGCAACATATCATGGAAATAAAAGGCCAAAAAATAAATATAAACCTCCCGTAACCAAAAGTTAAGGCTGGAGATGTACGCTCCAGCCTTAACTTTTGGGCTTATCTGTAATTTACGCGCTTCATCTGATAGCAGTCCCGGCAATAGACAGGACGATCGGACCTCGGTTCAAAGGGCACCTCCGTCAACGCTCCACAGCGGCTGCATGTCGCACGGTACATGGTCCGCCGGCCAGAAAAACCATTGCGGCCGGAGTTCCGCTGCTTCCTGGCAGCTCGACACGCAGGACAACGGGAAGGCTCGTTAGTAAAACCCTTTTCCTGGAAAAATTCCTGCTGCCCTGCTGTAAACACAAACTCAGCCCCACATTCCTTGCAGGTCAAAACTTTGTCCTTGAACACTTCTAACCCTCTCCTTGAATTTTTACTCCCTAAAGTAACGGACCCGTACCGACACTTTTGACTGTTAAAGTTTGGGGCCGAGCCGTTCACTTTTAGAGGCTTTAAAAAATAAAAGCAACCTGCGGGCTTTAGCCCTTCGGTTGCCTTCTTGCGCTGGTGGGCTCGGCAAGGATTGAACTTGCGACCCCCTCCGCGTCAAGGAGGTGCTCTCCCACTGAGCTACGAGCCCACACTTGACGATTTTTATTATGCCTTAAAATATCTCTAAAGTCAAGGCTTTTAGGCCTGAGTTATCCCCAGTTTTTAGGTCTAAATCTCTAGAAGATCCACTGTGAATACCAGGTTACAGCATTATCTTTCCCTGGGATACCACTAGTTTCCCGTCCAGGTACAGATCGGGGGCCAGGATAACTCCGTCAATATGCACACCTGCCCTCACCCGGCCTCCAAAAGTGGCGTTGTCTCCAAAGGCAAGATGCACCGTTCCGTATACTTTCTCATCTTCTAAGATGATACCTGAAACTCTGGCCCGGTCGTTGGTGCCTATGCCCAATTCCGCAAGATTTCTGGCTTCCGGAGAATCTCCTAGAAGTTGCAGCAGTTGCTGGCCTTCAGGGCCCTGAGCTTCTAGTAGAACTCCCCCTTTAATTACCACTTTTACAGGACCGCTCAACCGCCCAATACCCGCTATAGAGCCGTCGATAATCGTTTCCCCTTCTGCGCTCCCCTCTACGGGCGCAATGTAAGCTTCACCTGAAGGTAGATTTCCCGATTCTCCTGGGCGTCGATAAAGGCCGGTGCTAGCTATTCCCCTCCGCCCTTCAAGGGAAAGCTTCAATTCTAAGCCATCTTTTACTACAACAGCTGTTTTGGCTTCGGAAAGAAGCCCAGCCAGTGCAGTGGTCCTCCGGGCTACCTCTTCGTAGTCGGCTGCCACGGCCCCTTCAAAAAACATCTCTTCGGTGATGCCCGGCATGGTAGCCACCCGGGCTCCGGCTTCACAGGCCTTAAGTCTTGCCTGGGTGTGCGTTAAAGAATATTGGGTGGGGCAAAGGACTACGTCAGACTTTTCCATGGCTGCCGCCACGGGCAGGGGAGGCTCGGCCCCGTGCCGTCCGGTGGGAGCCATTTTAATTAATACCGCCGAAGCTCCAATCTCTTCTCCGGCTTGGAAAATGGCTTCGCCAATGGTGACAGCCGAGGTATCAGTTACTACCAGTAGTCTTTCGCCTTTCTGCAAAGCCATAGAGCTTAGCAAGAGCCTTTTAGCCACAGCTTTTAAATCGTTCAAAACTACTTACCCTCCCTTAGGCTATCAATTCCTGGAGAGTACGAGCCAGAACTGTACGCGGCAATATCACCGGTACGCCAGCGTAGTGCCTTACTTCCTTCTTCATTTCCACGTTAAATCCGATACAGTCAAGCACTATTACCTCTGCCTGCCACTCCCTAAGGGAAGAGGCAGCGCGCCAGATTTCTTCCCTCGGTCCATAGGGCGAGGCAGCTTCCACCGCCAGAATTTCTCCTACTCCGGCCCAGCGCGCCCTTGCTTGCTCTTCCTGGTCTTTATCCGGAACTATAACCCCTAGTCGCCTTCCCGTAGCTATACCTGAAGTGAAGTGATGTAAGATAACCTGGGGCTTTAAGATTAACCTGGGACAGGAAAAGTTAGGAAACTCACCAGTACACAGCAATACGATCATTTCGGCTCCTTCAGCAACGAGCCTATCGATCTGGGCTTGCATTCTCGGTACAATATACCTCTCGGCTATTTTTACTGAACTCCCGTCCCTCAACCGGGTAACTAATACATAATCCTCGGGGCCTGGCGCCAGCGCCGCGATTTCTTCATAGGTCAACCCATCCAAGGCTCCACCTTCGATTATCTCTATATTTTCCCCGAGAATTTCCTTCATTTCCGGCACAACATCCACACGCGGTGACTGGCCTATGGTAATAGCGCCTACCTTACGTACCACTCTAGTACCCCTCTCTTTCCGTGTTTCCAGGCACAAGTATGGTGTACCCGGCAACCTTCGCTTCCAGCCTCACACTCTAAAAGGCTTGCCGGGCTACCGCTGGTCTCTGCGCCTTTAACAGCTAAAGCAGCCAGCACTGCCTTTTCTACCTCTTCTGGCTCTCCCTCAACGACCATAGTCGTCGAGCCTTCCGCTCCGCTTATCCCGCCTCTGCCTATAACAGTACATTTTACCCTGGCTATAATCTCCAGGGCTTCTTTTTCTGTTACTATTCTCCCTACCAGCGGTACAAGCCCTACAGCCATGCCCATGGACCAATCTGTAGCTTTAATCCCAGAACACCGGACAGCCTCATCTACGCTACCGGGAATCAGCTTTTCCAGGCCGCAAGCTATAATGATTTTACATCCCTGAGCCATAAGGCCAGCCAGCCCTTTCCCGGGTTCACCTCCTAAAGGCCGCCCCAGCATTATGGCCGCCCGGCCACCAGCGTCAATGGCGTTAGCGCCAATGATAGCCACATCTGAAGGTCCCAAGGTAGTGACTGCTTCCGCAAAACAATCATCGATATTGCGAGATACGCCCTTTTCCAGAAGGATACTGTGGGCCGCCTCGTCGCGCCGCCCCGTCTTCGTTCCCCTCGGGCTAACGCGTCCTGAGATACGCAAAGTGATTCCCGAAAGCTCCTCGGCCACAGCCGAAACGGTGGTCCCTCCCTTTAGGAGGATACGACCATTTTCCAAGGCTTGCTTAACCTCCGGCAGGGTGGCAATGGCCCTGGCGATAATACGCTTGGCTTCAGCTACAGTCAAGGTCACTTGTGCCCGCATATTCCTTTTTTCTCCCCAAAGTCTGCAAGTGATTCATAGGCCCGTAAAGCTCTTTCAACCGCTCAAACTCTTCCTCATCGTAGAAGCGACACTTGCCTTTCCCGAAGGCTTTAGCCACCTCTAGGCAGAAGCGAACTGCAGCTTCAATATCTATAAGGTGGCTCGCACCAGTAGCACACCCCGGCACCGGTACCTCGGCCGTAATGGCCACACCCACTACCGGGGCTGCTGTAGCTGTGGAGGGCTGTAAGATGCTATTCAAGTGGTAGAGGCCGTTGCCATAAGGTGTAATATCCTGGGTAGTAATGGGAAAAACCACAGGTAACTTGCCGGTAACAATTTGCATTAAATCGAGCAGATCTTCGCTTACGCGCAAGATATATCCTTCTTTAACGGTTGGGGAGATAGCAAAACCGCGGTGGTTGATTACCCTGTTCCCTTTAGTGGTATCCACGGAAAGGATAGCCTCCATAGCCGGGTCCACTTCGTTCCGGTTCATCTCGGCAATATCCACTGGCGAATCCATGAAAGGTACCGGGTCATGGGGCTGAGTGGGTGCATCGGGACATATATGAGTAGCGATAATTACGTCACCCTCCAGTACATCCCCTTTTTGCTGCATGTTAGCCAATTTCAATGCGGCCGCAACTGCCGTCAAGGCACCATCGCCGTCGGACACAAAACCTATCCTTTCTGGTCTTGCACCTAACCCCCCCAATCGCCCTATTATCCCTAAAGTAGGTGCACTACCGCCTTGGGACTTGCCGTTCCTTCCCTTTACCACCGCCTTAATAAAATCCGTGGTACCTTTGGACCCCTTAATGCGTGTCACTGTTACCTCTTCCAGGCCGGCCCCTTTAAGCAGGTCTGCCACTTCATAACCGTTGACATAAGCGCTGTCCAGGAGTTCGTAAACTTCTAGGACTTGCTTAAGAGCCATAGCCCTGCACCTCTCCTTCCGAAAATATATAATCTGGAAATATATATTTGATTACTTCTTTACCTGTAGCTTTTTCCAAGGCGAGGAAAAGCTCAGGATGCTTCATTCCGCTACCCAGAATAAGCTCATTACGGGCAACATGCAAAATAGCAACCTCCTGCCCCTCCCTTACCTCCGCTGAAGATACAGGTAGTCCAGTGTTAATATCTAGTGTAGCCAGCAGGTCCGGAAAAGTTCCTATTCTTTGGTTATCCACTTCCAGGGTAATATACTCGTTCCAGAAGGTGAGCTCCGCCAGCTTATGATTGTTCTGGACTATTACTTTTCCCACGTCGAATCCCCCGGCAGTTTCGAGGCTGACAGAAGCCACCCGACCCGTAAACACCACTTTCCCCCGCAAAGCTTCGGCCGCAGCTTCAATGGCCTGCCAGGCACCTTTTTCGCGGGCTGCCAGCATAGCCCTGCCAACCCTAATGCACTTGCTTATGGCACCTGCAGCAGAGTTTTCCCTGGCGTACCTCACAGTGACCGGGTTTCTAGCTACAGCCACCAGCCCGCCAGCTTGAATTGAAGCCTGCCTCACTATGCTAGCGGATACATCCAGCGAACCGCTCACGAATACTTCAACATAGCTTTTTGTCTGGGGATTTCCGCCGACAGCCACCTGCTGGGAAATGTACCCGGCCACCTTATGAAGACCCATGGAACCCATAAGTCCGGTAGGGTGGGCTCTACCATTGCAGGGAGCATCCACCAGGGGTATACCCAGGGCTGCCGCTTGTATCCACCCGTTAACGCTGGCCAAACCACCGCATTCATTGCTGATTAAGCCCCTAATCGGCTCCCCCGTAAATTTCACAAATAGTTCAACGGCACGAATATAGTGTACTGGCCGGACGTAAGCTGTCCGGGCTGCGGGTGCTCCCACAGCTGAAACTGTTAGAAGAGTAGCTTCTTCGGGAAGGTCTTTCAGATCTATTAGTTCGGGGGTACCAAGCTCTAAGGCTAGGCGGCCGAGCTTACGCCCCCATTCCATAGATCCTCCCCCACCGCCGCCCAGGACAGCTCCACCCAATACAGCTGCTTCTAAATCCTCGTAATCAAGTACCATCCTTGAAGCCATGCCTCTTTCTCCTTTACCCTACTTCCATTTGGCCTTGAATACTGAGTTGAAGAAGCCATAAAGAGCGTCCCCCGCAATAAAACCAGCAGCTAGAATGGTCATGGGGGTTTCCGCATCCTTGCCTACTAGCTTAAGGACCAAAACGCGAATGATGATGCCCGCTAGCACAGCGTAACCTGCTAGTGGATTAAGAATTAGAAGACCTGTAGCTAACATTATACCCAACTGCCTTTCGGAACCGCCCAAGGCCTGTATCAAAGCCCCCGGGATAGCCCATAACACTAGGTTCTTTACAATAGTGGCGTCAACACCTGCCTTAATGGTGGCCACATAAACCCGGTCGACAGGCGGGAACAAATCCTGGCGGAAATAAATATCGTGGAAGAAAGTAACCATTATCCAGGCTACAGCTAGACCCACGAGACCGGCCAGAAATTGTTGCCAGCGCCCTTCCAGCTCAAATTGACGGTTGCGCCCACCACCCCTCAAGATCCATCCTGCCTTTAGGTCGTAACCGGCGTCAGCAAAAGCCGGGCCCCCAGAGGCGACAAATCCTACCAGAAGGGCCAGGGCAGGCGCTGGGAATCCAAAAGCAATGCCTAAGACTAGAAAGATAAGTGCTGTGGCAAAAGCCGGAAACCATCCAGCATGCATGGCCGAAAGTCCAACGATAAATTCGGCCAGGATGCAGGAAACCGCAGCAAAAACTGCCCAAAACAGAAGTTGCCAGGCCGGCATTTCGGCATATAAGCCACCCACCACGGCTAAAAGGAGGGCCGCAGCTATATAAAGACCGAAACCGCGGGCTAACCCTCGGGTAACTTCTTTTTCGTCTCTTGTGTAATCGCTAGAGGAAGCAGCCTCAGCAGACTCCAATGTACCTTTTCTTCCTTTAAGGAGAATGGCGACTATCTGAATACCAGCCACCAAGCCGGCACCGATCATCATTCCGTGGGGGATGTAAAGCTTATTAATATCCAGACCAAAAAGAACCTTAGAATAACCTCTAAGTAGGAGACCTACTCCAAACATAGCTAGGGCCCAAACATTGCCGATAAAAGCTACGCCAAGGGCGGACATGGAAACCTTAAAGTGTGACCCAATAAGCCCGATGATAGTACCCAATACCAGGAATTTGGCCCTTTTCCCACCTTCATCGCCAGCATAGATGGCTTCGGCTGCAGCCACCCCCGGTGGCCAGGCTGCTTTTCCGGGAAAAACGCGTGAATCGAAGAACCAGTAAAGCATAGCCAGGTCAATAAGCATACCCATAGTCGCGCCAATAAGCATAGGAATAACTAGGTCGGGCCGACCCAAAAGGTAAGGAATACCGATAGGGAGAAGCAAAGAATTTGCCGCCCCAAAGGTAGCGCTGGAAATGTTTGATTGGACGAGGTTCTGGCGGTGAATCGAGCGATATTTAGCAAACCACTGCCCGGGAATGCGGGAAAGAGCAATAGCCACGAGTACACCGATAATAGAAGTATTGGGAGTCACCCCAAGGGTTGTAAGTATCTGCAGGCCAATGATAGCTCCAAGAATAGAAAGGATAATATTAACAATAAGGACCGCAGGTTCGAAGGCTTTGGGATGTGTTTCTTCTCGAAAGTTCTTATCCATGCAACCATTCCTCCTTTTATCATTATTTTTGCAAAGCATACCACGCCATAAGTCCCCCAGCTTCAACAGCATCGACCACTTGTACAGCCAAATGTCTTCTTATTTCCCTAGCCAGCCCAATAGTAGAATACCCCGTACATGCCAAGACAATAACATCTGCTCCCCTTTGGACTAACCTTTCGGCTGCCTTCATGGCTTGCTCTTTACCGGCAGGCTTCATAAGGTCCGTAGTATTTTCTACACCCTCCGGCTTCGCTTCAGCCACCAAACGCTGGCCAAGAATCGAGGTTAAAGCGAGGGGAGTGGTCTCGGTAAGGTTCAGTACACCAATGTTGTTCCCCAGGGCCAAGGCCACTGCAGCTGCCGCCGAACCCGCACCGATAACCGGAACTCTACACTCCGCTCTCACCTCCTTCAAAGCAGGATCAGCAGCGCAACTTATAAATATTGCTTCAGCCCCTTCGCTCTCTGCTTGGCGGGCTAAGCTCACTATCTTGGGCACAGCTAGTCTTTCGGTCTCCTCGTTATAAATACCCTTGGGTTGGTCAGGAATGCAGTAACTCCGCGTGGCAAGCCCAAATCTCTCGGTAATTATACGTCCGTGGGCATTAAGAAAATTTTCATCGTTTGTAGTGAGCACACGAATAACTGCAAGCACACTTAAATCCTCCCTAATGAAAACTCCTTGGTCCAAATAATAAAAAGAAAACCGCCAGGCTTCTACGGCCAGGCGGCATAAAAAAAGGGGCTGTAATTTGTGCAATATGTCCAAAATCACTGGCCGGCTTTCACCAACACCCGGGCCTTCAAAGCTAGCCAAAGAGAAAGTCTTTCATCAGGCGCCTCGAGGTCGCGTCCCAGAATTTCCTCAATACGTTTTAAACGGTAACGCAAGGTATTGCGATGAATGTAGAGCCTCTCGGCTGTAGCTACCACATTCCCCTGGCACTCGAGGTAAACCTGGAGAGTTTCTAAAAGCACCTCGCGATTTTTAACCTCTGGGCGGTCCAGCGGCCCAAGGACCGACTGGCAAAACCTTTCCAGGGCTTCTCCTGACTGCCCTAAAACCGAATAAATCTCCACATCCTCCCAAAAGGCAACCATCCCTTTGCCCCTGAGGCGCCGTGCCAGCCGTATAGCGTTCCTTGCTTCCTGATACCTGGCCCCGATTTCCATAGGCTCCCTAGCTATAGAACTGATACCAATAGAGACAGTTATCCCTTTCAATTCCTGAGCAATTTTACCCTGGATACTTAGACCTAGCTCGTGTAGCTCTCTTCTGAACTTGACCCAATTCTCTCTCTTATAGGGTTCTTTCCCAGTAACCGGCAAAATGGCTACAACGCTATCGCTCCGCTGTACCGTCAAGGCTCGCCGGTCGAAGGCCATAAGGGAGGAATTCACTATCCGGTGAAAACTTCGTTTCAATTTCTCAGCGTTTATTTCATATTCAACTGGGCATTTAGATTTAAATAGATAGTCAGCAAAATTATCAATATCTATGGCCATGATAACTTTAGGTTCTTCCAGGCAAATGCCCAGAGCCTCAGCCCGGCTTATGGCCAGTTCACGGTGGCGAAAGGCCCCAGCTATTAGATCTTCCAACAAGTCCCGGCGAAGACTCCTCTGCGCCTCCGCGACCGCCTCTTCCTTTACCATCTGGAGAGCAGTTACTGTTACTGCATGCTCCAGGGCAATGTAGTTTAACTCGCTAAGAGGAGTCTGCATATCAACCAGCACATATCCATAGCGCCGACCCCTAACCTCCACTGGAGCAGCAAAGTACCGTTGCCGCGTTCCCTTGTGCCAAACAGCAACTTCTATCCCTTTAGCAGATAAGCTAACCCGCCTGGCTTCTTCTGGTGACAACTCGAATGGTTCTGAGGAGGGTCCTTTACCGGCCTCAGCCAGGGGCTTCAATTCCTCATTACAGATAACTACTTCGCGTTCTATTAGTGCTGCCAAGGCCTGAGCTACTGCCTGAAGATTGCTTGCTTCCAAAGCCACCTGGGTAAGTTTGCGGTGAACCTTTTCGGAGTACTCAAGGTGCTTCGATTGCTCAAAGATTATAGCCGCCATTACCGGATGAGTAATATCAATAAACGGGACGTCATTAGGCACGCTTATAAGGGGCAACTGTAGCTTGTCCGCGAGCCGGCACATTTCCTCTGGAATAGTGCCTATAAACCGACCAAACTTTATAGCTAAGGCCGCCCCGTCGACCCCCGCCATTTCACGCAGAAGATTTAACTGGGCTTGCAGATCATTTTGCATCGCATAACATGTGGTAACAAGGAGCTCGTTCGGCCTGAGCCACCCCCGGGGATCAGGTACCTCAAGGATATCTACGCATTTGATTACACGGTCCAGGCCTGCCTTACCAGCTACCAAAGTAGCCTTTTGCAATCCTCCCAATTTTAAAGCTTCTCTAACTGTTATCCCCATCTGCTTTCACTCCGCGTTTTTTGCCAATTATTTGCTTTAATCAGCAAACCTGATACCCATAGCCCGGGCCGTTCGGATGAAAGGATAGTCCAGGGGTTACCGTTTGGGACTTGCCGGCAGCTTCTTCACCTCTCCACCACCCCACAACGGGCATAAACTTAAGCTTTAATAAGCCAGGCTTTCTATTCTATGTCATCCCCTGTAATCGGGAAAACTCGGCCGCGTTATAGGAACTGCGCACAAAAGGGGCGGAGGCTACATAAAGGAATCCCATTTTACGGCCTGTTTCGGCGTAATAATCAAACACCTCCGGTGGAATAAACTCTTTCACCTCTAGGTGCTGGGGCGAAGGCCGCAAATATTGCCCGATGGTTAAAATGTCACAATTTACTTCCCGCAAGTCCGCCATAACCTGCTCCACTTCTTCCCTGGTTTCCCCCAGACCTACCATAAGACCTGACTTGGTGTAAATGCCGGGTGCCAGCTCTTTTACAGTCCGCAATACTTCGAGACTACGCCGGTAGTCAGCCTCCGGCCGTACCCGGGGATACAGCCGCGGCACTGTTTCCACGTTATGGTTAAAAATATGGGGTTGGGCCTCAACCACGGAAGCGATAGCCTTTCTTTCCCCTTGAAAATCAGGGGTTAGTACCTCTATTATAGCGTGGGGCAGTTTTTCCCGTAGGGCTTGGATAGTGGCAGCAAATTGTCCTGCCCCGCCATCCGGCAAGTCATCTCGGGTCACGGAAGTTACTACTACATGTTTTAGCCCCAATCTAGCCGCCGCTTCAGCTACCCTACGCGGTTCCTCAGGATCCAACAGCTCCGGCTGGCCCCCTTCTACAGCGCAAAAACGGCAGTTACGGGTGCAAACTTTGCCTAAAATCATAAAAGTAGCTGTCCGGCGCGCAAAACACTCTCCCAGATTGGGACAGAGAGCGCTCTCACATACAGTGTTAAGTTTCAACTCTTGTAACAACTTCCTGGTGGCTTCTAGGCTTCCTGACGCCGGAATCCTTTTGTGCAGCCAGGGTGGCAACCGTTTGACCAAGGCCGTGACTTGCTCCCCTTTCCCTGTTAAATAGTTAAATAAAAACATTATTTGCCCGCTCCCAGAGGAGCGGGTAATTAATCTAGAAGCAGTCTTTAAGAATGGATGCTCATGCCGTGGACAGCTTCCGCCGCTTCCATCACGGCTTCGGCCAGGGTAGGATGGGCATGGATGCAGGCCGCCAGCTCTTGGGCCTTTATCCCCTGGGATACCGCCAGCGTGCCCTCGGCAATGAGTTCCGTAGCATGGGCTCCCATAATATGCACTCCCAGTATCCGGTCGCTTTCGGCATCGGCCACTATTTTGACCATCCCCTCGGTTTCACCGCTGGCCTGAGCCTTGCCGCTGGCCTGGAAGGGAAATTTACCTACCTTCACTTTAAAGCCCCGCTTTTCGGCTTCTTCCTGACTTAATCCTACACTGGCGATCTCGGGTGAGGTAAAAATGCAGCTGGGCACCGCATCGTAGTTTACCTTAGTTGGCCTACCTAAAATGGTCTGCACTGCCGCTATGCCCTGGGCTGAAGCTACATGAGCCAGTTGAATTTTGTTGGTCACATCGCCAACAGCGTACACCCCTTCTATATTCGTGCGCAAATAATCATCCACCAGGATTTCGCCCCTGGAACCCAGGGCTACGCCGATTTCTTCCAGTCCTAACCCCGAAGTATTGAACCTGCGGCCAATAGAAATTAGCACTTTGGCTGCGTAAAGCTCTTCCCCGGTAGCTAAGGTTAACTTCACGAGGCCCCCCTCATCGCGCACGGCAGTAACCTGAACACCTGTTTTTATCTCTACTCCCATACGTTTAAGGAACATCTGGTAACGCCGGGCCAACTCCCCATCTATCATGGGCAGAATGGTAGGCATGGCCTCCACTATGGTCACTTTCACGCCCAAGGTGCTAAAAAGAGTAGCAAACTCACACCCGATAACCCCGCCACCAATGATAAGCAGGCTTTCGGGCAAAGCGGTCCACTCCAAAGCTTCAGTACTGGTAACTACACTTTGGCCATTGTATCCCAGAGAAGGCAGGAGAGCGGGCTCCGAGCCGGTCGCCAGTATAATATTTTCGGCTTCGATTTCTTGAACTTGGCCGTTATCTCCCGTTATAGCAATACGCCGGGCACTGCGCAAACAAGCCCTTCCGGAGAACAAATCTATTTTATTTTTTTTAAAAAGAAAGGCGATGCCCTGATTTAATTGCTTTACTACTGCATCTTTGCGCGCCGCCAGCCGGCTGTAATCTACAGTATACCCCTGCACCTCAATGCCGAAACTGGCAGCCCGCCTGATCCCCTGGACCAGGGCTGCACCGGCTAATAAGGCCTTGGTCGGTATACAGCCCCGGTTCAAGCAGGTACCCCCCAAGGCACCCTGTTCGATTACCGCCACTTTGGCCCCCAGTTGGGCTGCCCGGATGGCAGCCACATAACCTCCTGGCCCGGCCCCAATGATAGCGATCTTGTAGGTCAAAGGCGCTCCCCCCTAAAACTTGGTTAAATAATGTTCGATCTCCCAAGGATGGACGCGAGTACAATACTCCTCCCATTCTATTCGCTTGGCTTCCATGAAGCGCTCATAAATGTGAGGGCCTAAAGCCTCTATAATTACCGGGTCAGATTTCAACTCCTCCAGCGCTTCGCCCAGGCTAGCCGGCAAAGTCTTTATCCCCAATTTCTGCCGCTCTTCCTCGCTCATATGGTAAATATTACTATTTACAGGCGGCGGTGGGAGGATTTTATTTTTAATCCCGTCCAGTCCTGCCTTGAGCATCACCGCAATGGCCAAATAAGGATTACACGAGGGATCCGGATGGCGTACTTCCAGGCGGGTAGATGCTCCCCGCTTGGCAGGTATGCGGATAAGAGGGCTCCTATTTTTAGGCGACCAGGCAATATATACCGGCGCCTCATATCCCGATACCAGGCGTTTGTAGGAGTTGACCGTGGGATTGGTTATGGCCGTCATCCCCCGCGCATGAAACATCAGGCCGCCTAAGAAATAATAGGCTACCTCGCTTAATTCCAACTCTCCCTGCGGGTCGTAAAAAGCGTTCTTACCATCCCGGAACAGGGAGATATTGCAATGCATCCCTGAGCCGGCTATTCCATAAATGGGCTTAGGCATGAAAGTAGCGTGAAGACCGTGGGTCTGGGCAATGGTCCGCACTACAAATCTGAAAGTAACAATATTGTCTGCTGTTCTTAAGGCATCCGCATATTTAAAGTCTATTTCGTGCTGGCCTGGGGCCACTTCATGGTGAGAAGCTTCAATTTCGAAACCCATCTTTTCCAGGGT
This sequence comes from Thermanaeromonas sp. DSM 22490, assembly GCF_056378755.1. Classification (NCBI taxonomy): domain Bacteria; kingdom Bacillati; phylum Bacillota; class Clostridia; order Neomoorellales; family Neomoorellaceae; genus Thermanaeromonas; species Thermanaeromonas sp. DSM 22490. Next base: position 34,487 of record NZ_JBJHHE010000011.1, on the reverse strand, counting down.
AACTACCATATCCCGCCGGGCATCTTCGCCTAAATCTACCGGACTGAGATCGAAATAACCCCCCCGGTCGTGGGTCTCCAAGGTCGGACGTCCATTGGCATCCGTGTGAAATAAGAAGAACTCAGCTTCCGGACCCACGTTCATGGTAAATCCCATGGCCTCGGCCTCAGCAATTACTCGTTTTAAAGTATTCCGAGGGCAACCAATGAAGGGGGTACCATCGGCCTTATAAATATCGCAAATGAGCCGAGCTACTGTACCTTCATGGGGACGCCAGGGGAAGACAGTAAAAGTTGAGGGATCCGGGTGCAAATACATATCGGATTCTTCTATCCGCACAAAACCTTCAATGGAAGAACCGTCAAACATGAGCTCGTTATTTAAGGCCTTGGGAAGTTGGTCTACGGGAATAGCTACATTTTTAAGAACGCCAAAAATATCCGTAAACTGTAAACGTACAAATTTAACACCTAATTCTTCAGCCTGCTGCAGGATCCTTTCCCTGGCTTGGGCCTCAGTCTCTGCCATGCCTCCAAAATCCCCCTCCCAAAATGAGGAAAGCGCCCGGCCAGGCGCCTCCGTTTATACGCTATGATTATATCTTACCTTGGTCCATTCTTCAACAAAATTTTTATCCCTTATGTTGCAGGTTAGCGCAAATGTTCCAAGATCTGGAGAAGTCGAAAGGCCGGCTCATCGGTCAATTTAATGTTCTTCCGGGCCAATTCCCGCAAGCGCTTGATGCGCGCGGTATATTCCTTGTTAATAATAAACTCTACCTCCACACCCTGAGCAGCAAAGGAAGAAGCCAGGCGGGCAAAGCCCTCGGCCAGGCCCCGGGACACCACCGGGGACCAGAGCATAAAAACACAAGTGCGCTCGGGAAAGTTTTGAGCAGCAAAGCGAAGAGCCCGCTGAATTTTATGTTCCACCCTGGCCAGGGTGGCATTATTGCCGTTGCCGTAGAGCATGCCCCTTAAGTGAGTAGCCACTTCACAAAGGTAAACTCGCCCTCCTGCCTGGTCCAGGGCTATAACATCTATTTCCCCCTCATCCATTTGGCAGTTATAAACTACAATTTTACATCCCTCTACATATTTAAAATAAGAACCTACCAAACTTTCCCCGATATCCAAAATATAAAGCCCCCTTAAGCAACCTCCTCTACTCCAGAAAGTTTTTCCGGCCAGGCCAACCAACATACGCCAATGCTGGCTCAAGCCCGGATAAACTGCTCTGCCCGATACCCTAAGCCGGCAGAAATCTCCGCCGCCGTCCGGGTTACCAGCTCTATAGCTAATTGAAGCCTTTCTCCTTCGAGCCGGGCCACAGGTCCCGAAATACTAATGGCAGCGCAAACCTTCCCACTGTGGTCGCGAATAGCGGCTGCCACACAGCGAAGACTATCCATAATCTCCTCGTTATCTATGGCATACCCCTGGGCGCGCACCCTGGCCAGCTCTGCCTCCAAAGCCTTGGGGTCGGTAATGGTGTTCTTGGTAAAACGCGGTAACCCTTTGGTAGCAATAATGCGCCTAACTTCGCTGGGCGGTAGGGAGGCTAGAAGCACCTTGCCCACGCCGGTACAGTGGGCCGGCAACCGCATGCCCACCTGAGATACTATACGCAGGGACTCGCGGCTTTCACGCTTATCGATATACAGCACTTCTCCTTTGTCTAAAACAACTAGATGGACGGTCTCCCCTAGCTCATCTACTAACTTTTGGATATAGGGGGCTGCTACGGTTCGCACATCCCAACCGTGAGCTACAATATTCCCCAGTTCAAAGAGCCTTAAGCCCAGTTTGTATTTCCCAGTAAAGATCGATTGTTCCACGTAACCAAAATCCCGCAAAGTAGAAAGCAGTCCATGGACAGTACTCTTCGCCAGCCCTAGCTTACCGGCAATTTCGTGCAGAGCCAATTCCCCTCGGGCTTCGGCCAGGACATCGATGATTTTCAGCGCCTTAGCTACCGACCTTATTTGGGAAGTCTTCTCCATGGTTTAGAGCCCCCTTACATCACTAACCGGCTGTACGCTATAACCGTATGGTATTCGGCTATATAGATATTAATTCGCTTTATCTATTTAATTTCCTCTCTTTATTTACTGATTTCCAAAACATAGAAAAATGACCTGGTAAAGGTTAGAACCTAACGACCCCAGTTTTACGCCGGATCTATTTCGCTATAATCGAAGACCCTCTCCGCTTCCTCTCCGCTTCTCCTCCCCTTCTGCTCCACTGATAGCGAAACCCTTTTTCGTAAATAATATATTTTTTTCAAATTAATGCGCCGCTTGTTCTGCTGGTAAAAGAATGAAACTATATGGTCGTAAAAAGAAAAGGGGATTGGTTAAAGTACCATCCCCCGAAATAGCTTATATCTAACAACTGGAGCTTCACTACTTTCACTTTACCGTAATCTTGGCCAGCGTTCAGGAACCCCCTTCGGCTCTACACTTTAATCAATGCCTTAGGATAAGAGGTTAAAATTTCATTACCCCTTTCCCCTACATAAATTACATCCGTTATCCTGGGACCACCGATATCCGCGCGGTAGATGGTGGGTAATAGTAAGTCCACTATCATGCCCGCTTCAATAACTTCCGTCCGCCCTTTACCTATGATAGGGTAGAATTCTGACTGCCGAAGACCCACTCCGTACCCCACTGTATCCAGATAATATTCCTCATACCCTGCCGTTCTGATAACTTCCCTGGCAGCAGCGTCCACTTCCCATGACTGGGCTCCCGGCCTCAGGGCAGCTATAGCCTTTTCCTGAGCCTCTACTAAAAGCCTGTAAATCTTTTCCCGCGCAGGTGAAATGTCCCCCACGGCTACGGTGCGGCACATCTTGGCGCAATAACCTTCATAGGTGGCTCCCAGGTGAATGACCACCAGTTCACCAGCCTGGATCTTTTTGTTGCTGGCGCAGGGGTGGGTGAGGAGGGTGCGCTCTCCAGAAACTACCTGGGGGCGAAAAGAAGACCCACCTGAGCCGGCCTTTAGCATGGCATACTCTGCTTCCGCTAAAATGTCTAGCTCACTTACTCCCGGCCGTACTACTTTTACAGCCGCTTCCATACCGCGGCAGGCGGCTGCCGCCGCCCGCCGTATTAGTTCTACTTCTTGAGGCTCTTTAATGGCCCGAACACGGTAAAAAAGGTCCGCAGCTCCAATAAAGTTTGTCTCGGGAAAGGCTTGGCGCAAGGCCTCATAAACCGCATAATCCACAAAATATCTTTCGAAGCCTATCCGCGGTGACCGGAAGCCATAAGCCTTAATCCGCTCTACCAGCTTGCTGCCCAAGCTTTCTCGGGGGAAGAAATAGCCGTAAGTGGTTAAACCAGATTCCCGCTGTACATACTCGGCATCCAGCCAGAGGGTAACAGCACAGGCCTCGCCTTCTCGCGGTATGAGAACCCCCAAACATTCTATCTGGGTCAAACCCGTGAAATAAATCAGGTTTTCGCGATTAACTACCAGCAACAAATCCAGATTCTTTTCCGTCATCAACTCCTGGATCTTCTTAAAACGGTGGGCAAAACGAGATGCCACAGGGCTCTCCTCCCGTGTTTATCCTTCGAAGTCCTTGGGCTCCATTAAGAGGGAAACGATGACACCCCCAACTAGGGACCAGAAAGGGGCGCTGATTTTCAATAGGGTTATACCCGACATGGCAATAATCAAGGCAAAAAACGCCCCAAACCTAAACTTTCTGGGAGAGAAAGCCTGTTCAAAAGCGCTCAGCAATACCCCTATCATGGCAAGCCCCGCCAACAAACTTACCAGGTCGGAGGGTAAAGCTTTAACAAAGGGTACAGCAACACTGGCGAAAAGCCCAAAACTGCCAAACAGGATGCCATTAACCACAGTAGCAGCATAGCGCCCTGATTTGTCAGGCCCAGCCTCTTCGGAGCTGCAGATAGCAGTCATAGGCCCCGCAATATTGGCATTATGACCTCCAAAGAAAGAGGTTACGATCCCCCCGATGCCGCTTATAACAGTCATGGCATTTATGGGCGCTTTATATCCCTGAGCTGTCAGCACACCGTAAGCCTGGGCGTTTTCAGCTCCTATAACGAGTACGGCTAAGGGGATGGCAATTGCAAAGAAGGCCCCTGCAGAAAAGGCCGGTGCAAAGAACTGCGGTGGTATCCAGGCTATTTTCACACTGGCAAACTTAAAACCTCCAGTTAATAAGGCTACAATAACTCCTACAATTAAAGACCACAAAATAGGCGATATTTTTTTGGTGAACCTATAACCCACAAAATAAGCCACCAGGGCAGCGCCCGCAATTATCGGGGCCTTTTGGGTCGATGTAACGATTCCCAACCCAAACCTGAACATAGCGCCCGCGATCATAGCCATAACAATAGGCAGCGGTATCCAACGCATGGCCTTTCCTATCAAACCCGATACGCCTAAAAGCAAGACTAGTACCCCCGCAATCAAATACGCGCCTACGGCTTCATTGAAGGGGAATAGCGGCAGAGCCGAAGCCAGCATAACTGCCCCCGGAATCGACCAGGCGCCGTTAATGGGCATTTTGTAATAAAGTCCCAGAATAAGACTTATAAGTCCACCAAAGAAATAAACCGAGAACAACCAGGAAATCGTCTGAGCATCCGTAAGTTTTCCATTTTGGGCAGCATTCATAATAATTAATGCTGGTCCTGTACACCCGAAGATGGCGGCTACGACCCCCGCAGTAACGGTGTTAGCGTTTAGTTTGCTCCACAGGTCCCTTAGCCCTCCCTGGAATCCCGCACCTTTCTCCCAAATGGGTTCTTTTTTTAGAGAAGTACCAGTTGCCACAGACATTCAGGTTCCCTCCTCTGGTTTTTCGGGTTTAGATGCCCCTCCGGGGATTAACCGGAGGGGCAAAGAATTCTTTAACTAGCACATTTTCTTAATACCGACAGATCCACACCCCGCTGGCGCAGCCACTTGGGCAACAGTTCATTCTCCACCCGTTCATTGACTTGGGGTGCCTTTTTCAGCAGGAATTCGGCCAGGGGTTCGCTTAAGTTTATACCGCCTATGGCACCGTCGAAGATCAAGACCTTGCGGGTACCCGTAGCTTTGTAGGCAAATTCCATGGCCGTTTCCGTAGTTTCGGCTACCACTGCATGTTTCATATAGGTCAAATTTTGAGGATCGCGGTTAAATAGCTCCGCCTGCTCCTGGCCCACTACTACAGTAGGAATGTGCTCGCTGAAGAAGGCGCTGGGATATCCCGTCCAGGCGTAATTGTGCACGCACATTTTAATAGCCGGATTAAGAGGAGGAATCTCCTTAAGGAGCGGCCTGCCCCGCTTCCCGTAGAAGGCTTCCGTGTACCAGGTATAGGCTGGCAATGGCATATCGAGATCATAGAGATCGGTATTAGCTCCGGCAAAGTTGGCATAAATTACGCCAGCGGCGAAGACATACACTACCGGGCAGGGGAAGTCTAGCGCTGCGATGCACTCGTCTATCTCGCCAAAAAGGGTCATCATCTTGCCATAGTAGCGGCACCCAAGGATTGTAATGCGGTCATTTAAGGCGTAAAGATCGTTATCCGCATCCACTCCCATGATGCCGTTAGGAGCCACTGTTAGGAAAGAGGCGAAGGCAAATTTGCTCTGCACAAAGGGAGAGTCAAAGATGGCCCTGGCCGTGAAATTGGCCGCCCGGGGACCCAGGTTCTGGTGATAGGTGGATCTGGTCTCAATGCGGGCATAAGACATGCCAAAAGGCTTTACTGCCCGGTCCACCTGCCGGTGGAAATGGACTTCGCGCACATCGGAGTTATGGGCATGAACGATCCAGTCAGCATCGTATATTTTCTTTATGCCGTATAAAGTGCCGATTTCCGTCTCTATAGGTATGCCTTCGTCAATAGGGGCCACTCCGATGGCCTTGCCCTCAAAGTGCTTATCCAGGCCGTAGCGCTTAATATATTCTTCCGTCTCCCGGAAGCGCAGGCCCACACCGGCCCGCAGGCGGATGTTTTTACAACCCGTACGGGCCTGGATAACGTCCTTTAAGGTCTTAAGCATCTCAGCATAGGGTTCCCCGCCCAGCAAAGTAAAGCCGTGGTGGGAGGCCAGGATGTTGACCGAGTGCTCCGGCTTGATCATGCTCATATCGACCTTTTGCAGGGCTTCCTCGGTGGCTCTGCGAACAGCGGCGACTCCAAGTTCGCCGGGGTAAATAACCTCTGGCAGGTCGGGGAAAAGCTCTTTAAGCAACACCGAAGTCATGCCCGGCAATTCAGAAACCCGCCTTTTTACCAGCGACGGGTCAATGCCGTACTGGGATTTGCGCGGGGGTATGGGCGGAATAGGAGGACGCATCAGGTATCACTCCTTTCTTGCAGGGGTGCTGCTACCACCCGGTCCAGCAGCTTGATATCTTCCTCAAAATAGAAACCGCGGCTGGCGTACTTCTTTTTCACTTCTTCCGGTATTTCCCACACGGTGGGAGTACGTCCATACCATTGCCAGCCACCTTTAGGCGGCGAAGGCTCAATGCCGGCGGCCTCCAAGAGGCGCAAAATAGGCTGGATGCATTCCACCTTGCACCCAGTGCGGGCCCCGGTCTGGAACGACACATCCTCGGGGGAACGCGCACCCTGCAAAATAGCCGCTGCTGCTTCCTCGGCCCTGGTAGCCGTGCAGTAACAAATAATTTGCTCGGGGTGAAGTTTGGCCCTGCGACATAGTTCTTCTATCTTGGCGTAATCCACAGCGCCTACGTCCACCTGGACCACAACGGGCTGTTCGCGCTTAACCATGGTAATGGCATAATCAGGACACCGCTGCTCGCAGGCCGCACAACCTCTGCACCGGTCCGCATCCACCACCGCTTTACGATCCACTACCGAGATGGCCAGCACCGGGCAAACCCTCTCGCAGGTCTTACAGCCCCGGCACTTTTCTTGATCAACTACCGCCAGCAGATTCACGACCTTCACTTTCTAAATCCCTCCCCTCTGTTGTGCCAGTTGGTAAGCCACATCGATGATCATGTCTTCCTGTCCCCCAACCATCCTCCTCCTTCCCAGTTCTACTAGAATATCCCGGGGATCCAGGCCGAATTTTTCGGCCGCCCGGTAGGTGTGGAGTAAAAAGCTAGAGTAAACCCCGGCATAGCCCTGCATCAGGGGTGCATTGCGCACTACCTGAGGCCGGTGCATGATGGGCTCCACTATGTCTTCGGCCACATCCATGATCTTGTAAAAATCCACACCCGTCTGGTAGCCGGCCTTATCCAGCACGCCCACCAGGGCTTCTGTCTGGGCATTCCCCGCCCCGGCACCTAAGCCCCGGCAGGCACCATCCAGGAAGGTAGCGCCGGCCTCTAAGGCCGCCAGGCAATTGGCCGTCGCCAGGGTCAAATTGTTATGGGCGTGGAAGCCTACCGGTACTTTGACCTTCTCCACTACCGCCCCCACCCGGGCCTTTACATCCTCCGGCAACATAGCTCCCGCCGAATCTCCTATATAAATACAATCCGCACCATAGGATTCAAATAACGCAGCCTGTTCCGCAACCTTCTCCGGCGGGACCATGTGGGCCATCATGAGGAAGCCGAAGGCTTCCAGGCCCATCTTTTTAGCCAGGCCAATGTGTTGTTCACCAATATCGGCTTCCGTGACATGGGTAGCCACCCTGACTGCCTTGGCGCCGCAGTCGATGGCCAGTTTCAGGTCTTCCTGTGTGCCTATCCCTGGAAGTAGTAGTACAGTTAGCTTCCCCTTACGAATAACTTCCGCCGCCGCTTGGAGCATTTCCTCATCGCTCAAAGCGGCCCAGCCGTAATTATAAGAAGAGCCTGCCAAGCCATCTCCGTGGGAAACCTCAATGTATTCGATACCTGCCCCATCCAGCCCACCGGCAATGGCCATAATCTGCTCCCTGGTGAACTGATGGGCCACGGCGTGGCTGCCATCCCGCAAGGTGGTATCTACTATACGCACAAATTTACCTTTGTTCATGCTACCGCTTCCTTTCCCAGCATCCTGGCCGCCAGTTTTTCGGCCACGGCCACGGCTGCTGCGGTTATAATATCTAAATTCCCGGAATACTTGGGCAGGAAATCCCCCGCACCTTCTACTTCGATAATCGTAGTCACTTTATTGCCGTCTAGAATAGGCGGCACCCGCAGGCGGTAACCCGGTACGTAGCTCTGGACTTCCTTGACCATTTTAGCTACGGCCTCGCGTATGGCCTTCTCGTCCGGGTTTTCTACTTCCACATATATAGTGTTGGTCATGATTATAGGCGGCTCGGCCGGATTTAAAATAATAATAGCCTTACCTTTCTTTGCCCCTCCTATGGCACAAAGGGCTTTCGCTGTGGTCTGGGTAAACTCGTCGATGTTCTGCCGCGTGCCCGGACCGGCGCTTTTGCTGGCAATGGCCGCCACTATCTCCGCATAGCGAGCGCCGGCCGCCTGGTTGATAGCATAGACTATGGGCACAGTGGCCTGACCCCCGCAGGTTACCATGTTGAGGTTGGGCGCCTCATAGAAATTTTTAAGATTGACCGGAGGAACTACATAGGGCCCCACTGCCGCCGGCGTAAGATCTATGGCAATTTTGCCGGCCTCTTTCAGCAGGGGAGCGTGCTGCAGGTGGTGCTTGGCCCCCGTGGCATCAAACACTATTTTTATGCTTTCGTCTTCCAGTACGGGTTTGATACCCTCAGTGGTGGTACGGACTCCCAAGGAGCGGGCCCTTTTAATTCCCTCGGACTCCACAATTCCCGCCATCATTTCCATCTGGAGATATTTGCTGCGCAGGATTTTGTACATCAAATCTGAACCAATGTTACCCGGGCCTATCACGGCCACTTTGATTTTATCCACCAAATTAGCCCCCTTTTATAAACAGCGCTTTAGCCTAGCTCTATCCCGACTGTAGTTAAACAAACCTCAGATTAAGGGTGCCCAGTCCGTGGAAGGACACAGTAAACACGTCGCCTGCCGCCGCCTCCACAGCCGCGGTTATAGCCCCGGAAAGTATAATCTCACCCGCCTCCAGAGCAATGTCAAAGGCGGCCAGCTTATTAGCCAGCCAGGCCACGGCTGCCGCCGGGTGGCCCCACACAGCCGCTCCGGCTCCCGTATTGACCACCTCGCCGTTTTTCTCCAGCACCATACCTAGCAGGCGAAGGTCCAGGTCTTTAATAGGCACCATCCTGCTGCCCAGGACAAAGCGGGCGCTGGAAGCATTGTCGGCTATGGTATCCGCCAGCTTTATTTTCCAGTCCCGGATGCGGCTGTCCACTATTTCTATGGCCGGCATAATGCCTTCCGTAGCCCGGAAAACGTCGGCGATGGTCACCCCCGGACCTTTTAAGGTGTCCTTCAGGATAAAGGCCAGCTCACCTTCTATGCGCGGCCAGAGTAACTCCTCTCTCCGGCAGGGTTCACCTTCCAGGAGCAACATGTGGTCCAGCAAGTGGCCGTAATCCGGCTCCTTTACTCCCAGAAGGTCTTGCATGGCTTTACTGGTAAGGCCGATCTTTTTGCCTATTATCCGCCGTCCCTGTTTCAGTTTCATCTCCACTCCGGCCAGCTGGACCCGGTAGGCATCCTCTACGGTTAAGTCGGGATAAGTAGAGGTAAGAGGTTCAATGGCCTTCCGGGTTGCCTCTGCCTCCAAAAGTTTAGCGGCTATGGCCTGGAAATCCATGGTGTTCGCTACCTCCTTTTCCCATACGTTCTTGCCAGCGCTGGCGCAAGACTCCCGCGATTCTCTCGGCCAAACCGGCATCATCTAGTCCAAAGGCCAGGCCCTCCAGCAAGGCCTGGGAGGCCAGCCGCACCTCCTCGTGGGGTCCCGGCAGGGCTACCAGCCGCGCCATCCCCACCCGGCCCACGGCTATGCGTACCCCTTCTTTGTGGTGGCGGTTATTATCGGGAGTAAATTTTAATATCCAGGGAGTGTGGGCCTGGGGGTCCAGGCGCAAGATAGCCTCTATGTTGCAGTCCTTATCCTCCGCCCCCACACCGCCAGTAGTTACGATAAGGCCATACCCCCGCTCCAGGGCTCCTTCCAGCCGGTTGGCTACCGCCACTACATCGTCTTCTAAAATCCCTCCAAATTCGGCTTGAAAACCAGCCTCGGTCAGAGCCTCTATGAGATAGGGGGAATTGGTATCGCGAATTTTCCCTGCCAGCACTTCACTGCCTGAAGCGAAGACTAAGGCTCTCCGCGCTACAGCCTGGCTAATTTCCGAGGCCAGCCGGGCTGAAGCGGAAAGTATCTCCCGGGCCTCACCGGGTTCCAGGGCGATCAGCCCCAATACTCCTTCCGAGTGAACCCCGGCCTCGGGTCCCAGGATTACACCCGGAACCTCCTTAAGCCGCTTCAAAATCTCTTTTTCCTTGCCGGCTACAGCCTCCGCCTGTACCCGGCGCCGCAAGATATCAAAGGCTACCAGGCCCGGCCGCACATCCACCACCATAACTTCGTGAGCCTCAAGATCCAGAGCCCGAGCGGCAGCAGCCGCCACCTGCCCCAGGTCGGCTCCGCGAAGGTCTACATCTTGAACCCAAAAGGTAGTTTTCTCTAGCAAATCCCATTCCATCTTTTTCTCCCCAATGATTTTGCTACTATTATGACTACTGTTCCATATATTGCTAATATTTTTTAACATCCAGACTGAAATCCAGCAAGGGAGCATCAATAATGGCCCGGCCGACATCTACAATATCGGCACCGGCAGCAATTACTCCATCAAGATCCTCTTTCTTTACGCCCCCGCCAAAGGCGAGCTTAACCCTTTCCCGGAAGTTTTCCTTAAGGGCTACTTCCCTTACGAGCACCAGGTCCTCCAACTTACCGGTATCCACCATGAGGATATGGGCTCCCTCCCCGGCGGCTTCTCGCGCTTCCTCTACCAGGGGCGCGCTTTCACCCCGCAGTTGAACTACCACTACTCTTCCCTCTAGCGCCCGGGCCCTGCGTACCGCCAGGCCTATACCCCCGAACATGCGGACATAATTCTTATCGAGGTAGACAAAAGGCTCATCTACAATACGAATTCCTGCACCGCCAGTAGCTATGGCCCGACGTAAATCCTGCCTTACCTCTGGTGGTACTTTCTTCCAAGCACCGCAGACAATGCGCACCCTGCCCTGGGCACGATTCACCATCTCCGCTGCTGCTGTAGCTATACCCGACGCCTTGCCAATACACCCCAGGAGCTGCTCTTCCGCCCGCGCCACCTGCCAGGCATCACCCCGGGCTCGGCAGATGCAGGTCCCTCTCTCAAGCTTCATGCCCTCCGAAGCTATCCATTCGAGTTCCAGTCCCAGCTCCTGAGCTGTTGCTTGTAGCTTACTTGTACCGGCCAGGATGCCTTGCTGTCTGGCTGTAATTTCCAGAATAAATAAATTCCCAGCTAAGGGTGCAAAAAGAAAATCTCTCGGGTCCAAAAGCGCCCATCCTCGTTCGATATCATCGTACATTATTCGTTATTTTTGCTATAAAGTTAATTCGCTACGCAGTCTGGTTTTCCTGCAAGACCAAAAAGAATGTTGTTCGACATAGTCGAAAGTTATTTGTTGTTATCGTACTGGGATAAAGCTTTGCCTTTTTACTAAATACTAATTAAGCGGAGGGATATCAATGGAGTTCTTCAACCTTATATGGTTAATCTTTCTTATCTCGGCTTTTTTGCCCATGTTGCACCAGCGCAAAATTGAGGCTGCCCGCCTCCGACTTATCCGGAGCTTCGAAAGGAAACGAGGTTCGCGCCTCATCACCCTTATCCACCGCCAGGAAGCCTTAAGCTTTCTGGGTATCCCCCTAACTCGGTACATTAACATAGAAGATTCTGAACAACTTCTGCGGGCTATTCGCTTGACCCCCGAAGATATGCCCCTCGACTTGGTATTACACACACCTGGTGGCCTGGTGCTGGCCGCCGAACAGATTGCCCATGCCATACTTAAGCACCGGGGAAAGGTAACCGTATATGTTCCCCATTACGCCATGTCGGGAGGCACTCTGATAGCCCTGGCGGCCGACGAAATTGTTATGGATGAAAACGCAGTTCTGGGACCTGTAGATCCCCAGCTGGGCCAGTACCCGGCCGCCTCCATCCTCCAGGTGCTGGCTCAAAAGTCCATTGATGAAATCGACGATCACACCCTGATCCTGGGAGATATGGCCCGCAAGGCTATGAAGCAGGTAAGAGAAAGTCTCACCCAGCTTTTAGCCGAAAAAATGGAACGAGCCAAGGCAGAAGAGCTGGCTACTATTTTAAGCGAAGGTCGCTGGACCCATGATTATCCTATTACTGTAGAACAACTAAAACAAATGGGACTACCCGTTAAAGTAGGTCTCCCACGGGAAATCTACCAGCTAATGGAGTTCTATCCCCAGCCCGCCGGCAGGCGACCATCCGTACAATATATCCCTCTACCTTATGGACGTGAAGACGGGGTCCCGGGTAAGGCGGGTAAGAGAGGGTAATTAAAAAGGTCCCCTGCCTAGTAAGTCGACAAGGGACCCTTTCAGTTTTTGCTTTGACCTAAGCTCGCGGCTGGAAGCCACCGCCGCCTCCGGCCATCTGGGGATTAATACCCCCCGCTTGAGCCTGGAGTTTCATGGCCTCCTGCCTCATCTGCTGCTGAATCTGGCTGATCTCTTGCATATTGGCCATCTGTAGGTTATACCAGCCGTGGGCCTGCATGGAATCAAAGACCATTTTAAGAAAGTTTTGTTCCTCCTGGTAGACGCTAAAGAAATCCCGGCGCAGGTTATCGTTGGCGCACTCTGTTATAGCCATGTTGTAACTGGAAGCTAAAAACTTCTGGCTGGCCAGGCAATCGCTGGCCATGGCTTTATCGTCCATTCCCGGAATCGGCATGCTGTTCCCCCTTTCTTACATTACCTGCTGGCCGCCCAGGTGTCGCATTAAGGTATTGTAGTGGCGCTGGTGGGCCTGTTGCAAGGAACTAAAGAGCTGCTTAAGCTGGGGGTCGGTACACTGGGCGGCATAGACCCCGCATTTCTGGATCATCAGTAATTCTGAGCTTAGGTTTTCGCGCAGTTGCATCAGTTCCGCCTGAGTCAAACCCGGCATAGAGGTTCCCCCTTTCACAGGTTGTCCTTTAACTCCCATGATAAGTGTTCCCCTCTGGCCCGGTGTTATGCACTTTACCTATTAAGTTCTAATGCAATATTTTACTTAACCGCTGAGGATCAAAGCCCACCATAACTTCTTCTCCTACCACTATAGTGGGAACAGCCATATAGCCCGTGCGCCGGTACATCTCCTCCTGGGCCTTCTCATCCCGGGTAATATCTTTCTCCAGGAATTTTATACCTCTTTGGGAAAGAAACTCTTTCACCGATCTACAGCTGGGTCAAGTCGGAGTGGTATAAACAATTATTTCCAGGGACAACCTCCCCACCTCCCGCAAGACTTTTTTCTTAGTCTCCCGGAAAAGGCAAGGGTTTATTCTAACTTCCGCGTTTAAAGAGCGAGCCCAGGGCTGTGCGGGTGCTGCTCCAGGCCACGCCCAACAAGCTCCGGTTAAGCAGGATCTCCTCTAAAGCGTTTAGGACTTTCTCCAAATCCTCATAACCCACTATAAGGGGCGGTTCCAGACGGATAACATTAGGATTGTTTAAGGTATAGGCTGTTATAATTTGGTGCTTGTTCATTAATTCGCCGGCCACCAGCGAACCCAAATATTCTTGGGAGAGTTCGCTCAATTTGCCCAAAGTCAACCGGTCCAGGAGGCTGCCTGCCGGCTGGTTAAATTCCAGTCCCACCAATAAACCGCGGCCGCGCACTTCTTTAAGGAGCGGAGATTTTTCTTTTAACCGGTAAAGGCGCTCCAGGAAGAAACGCCCTTTTTCCCTCGCCTGACCGGCCAAGTCATTGTTTATAATACTCTGCACGGCAGCCAGGCCGGCTGCCATAGCCAAGCTATTACCCCCAAAGGTGGAAGTATGCAAAAGACACCTATCTGTACCCCCGTAAGCCTTATCCCAGATGGCCGGCCGGGTTATATAAGCGCCCAGGGGCATAATCCCTCCTCCCAGGGATTTGGCCAGGCACATTATATCGGGTACGATCCCTTCATGCTCACAAGCGAAAAGATAGCCTGTCCGCCCGAAACCTGTCTGGATCTCGTCTACAATAAGTAAGCTGCCGTATTTATCACAAAGCTCCCTGGCTTTAGCCAGATAGCCATCCTCCGGGACAATGACGCCCCCTTCTCCCTGGATAGGCTCTACAATAAAGGCCGCCACGTCGCCTTTAGCCAGTTTCCGCTCCAGAGCGCCCACATCGTTAAAGGGCACCGCCTCACATCCGGGGAGCAGGGGGGCAAAGGGCTTCTGGTATTTGGAGCGGCCGGTCACCGAGAGTGAGCCAAAGCTCTTGCCATGAAAGGAATTTTCGCAGTAAATAATTTTTGTCCGGCCCGTGGCAGCCCGCGCCAGCTTCAAGGCCCCTTCCACTGCTTCTGTACCGCTATTGCAGAAAAAAACGCGGCTCAGATCCCCCGGGGTAATTTCGGCCAGGTTGTGGGCCAGGGCAGCAGCCAAAGGGTTAAGGGAAGCCTGGAGGAGATTAGGGCGTTCCCTGACTTCTTCCAGGGCCGCCAGCACTTCAGGAGGATTATGCCCCAGGTTTAAGGCCCCATACCCGCCTAAAAAGTCCAGGTAGCGCTTACCCTCCTTGTCCCAAACGTAGACACCTTCGGCCCGGATAAACTGCTTGTCAAAATCCAGTAGGCTTAAAAGCCCTGCCAAGCCGGGGTTTATATAACGCTTATAGTATTCCCTTGTTTCCTGGCGGGTAAAGTTTAAAGCTTCTCGCAAGCTAATAAGACTATATTTTTTCTCCACTGTTTCCTTACCTGCCTTATGGAGCATAATATATTAAAGCTATTTTAACATTTAAAGTATAAAAAAGCCAAGCTTGAAGCTTGGCCGCAAACTATATTCCGAACTTTTCCCCTTAAACGGGCCGCTTTCCTTCCCAGATATGGTCCGCAATTATACCCCATTCCCGAGCATAAGGAGCAAGTTTTTCCGAAAACTCATCTATAGTCTCTTGGTCATGGAGTTGAGTGGAATAGGCTCCGGATTCATGGACTATTTCCCTCAGCATCTCAGGGTTATCAATCAACGGACAGGGGCGGCGCAAATTTTGATTAAAGGGCTGGCGTTTTTGGTAAGCGCGGAAAAGGGGATTCTGGAGAGCTTCCACCAGGCTTACTTCTTTAATATTGCAGGTGCTGTAATGGACGAAAGCGCAGGGCTCTACTTCCCCGGCGGCATTGATGTGAAAATAGCGCCGGCCGCCGGCAATGCACCCGTTACTGGCTTCACCGTCGTTCCAAAAGTCTACCAGGAAGATGGGCTTCGTCTGACGGAAATAAGATATTTGCTCAAACATCCAGGCCCGCTGCTGGGGAGTGGCCATCATCTCTAGATCTACATCTTTACCAATGGGAATATAAGTAAAAAACCATACAAAGGCGGCGCCTTTGTCCACCAGCATATCTATAAAGGCTTCACTGCCTAACTCTTCTGTGTTCTTCCGGGTATAAGTCACCGAAGCACCAAAGACCGTGCCGGCTTCTCGCAGGAGATCCATAGCCCTCATTACCTTGCGGAAAACACCTTTACCCCGGCGGGCATCGGTGGTTTCTTCAAACCCTTCCAGGCTAATGGCTACTGTAATATTGCCAAGACGCACCATTTCCTGGACAAACTCCTGGTCAATCAGGGTACCATTGGTGAAGAGGTGGAAGACTTGTTCGGGGTGCTTTTCCGCGAGGGTTAGGATGTCGTGTCGGCGCAGCAGGGGTTCACCGCCTGACAGAACAATAAAATTGATTCCCAGTTTTTCTCCTTCACTGATTATGCGGTCCATGGTATCCAGGTCTAGCTCTTGGGTTCGTTGATAATCACCTGCCCAGCAACCCAGGCAATTAAGATTGCACTTTTCCGTAGGATCCATCAGGATGGCCCAGGGAACTGCTACGCCCAGCTTGGCCGCCCATTCCTTCTGCCGCGGCACTCCTATAAAAGTTGCATTCACAAAAAAGTTTATAGCTAGACGCTGACGTATATTAGGGTGGGTTTGGGTAAGCAAGCGCTGGGCAAATTTATACCAGTTGCTTTGGGGATCCTGTAAAACGCGCTTTACATTAGCCACCATTTCGCGATGGTAAGGGTCCCGCGCCAGTTTTTCGGCTATGGCCAATAGGCCATTCAAGTTGCGCTCGGGATTGCGCAAAATAAATTTAACCCCTTGCTCTAAAACTTTTTCCCCTACAAAAGTTTCGGCCAGATTCATCCCCTTCTCCTCCCCTCCCGCCAGAACTTCTTGTTAAAAATATAGATCCCCAATTGACCCAAAAGACCAATTTTTTGTTTTTATTATACCTCCCGCTGTCAACTATGGTCAATTCTTTCACCAGTAGCAGAAACTACCCTTATAGTTCTTGGCCCTCAGGTCAAACTAAGGTTGACAGGGACTAAACTCTAGAGGAGGTTTCTTACCATGACCATTGGCACCCGTATGCATCGATGTCTCACTTCCCTGGAAGGGGCTGTAGCCGACCTGAAAAACTTTGCCCTGGAGACCCAGGACCAAAACGCCAAGAAGCAGTTCGTGGATTATGCTAATCAAATCGAAAACATCGCCCAGGGCCTTAAAGGTCGCATAAATTATATTGAAAGCCAGGAGCCCCAATACAAGGTCTACCAGCAGGCCCAGCAGCAAAAGCAATAGAGTCCCTGTAGCAGGAGCCCCCTCAGAATGGGGGCTTTTGCTTTTAAGGCTTTCATTCTGGAATTAATCCCATCCCGTAGGCCGAACCTTTTATTTTCCAAAAAGTAAAGAAGGCAGTACTAAATAAAGTTGGCCGTGTTTAGAGACTACTTTATATCGACTATCACCACATCCTGATGAGAACCGTCCTCGGGGCTGGCCTGATATATTTTTATTTTGGCTGTGGCTGGCGGGTAATTATTAATTTCCAGTTGGAAGAAACCCCAGTCAGGCGCACCCGAGGCTGCCATGGTGTACCCTTGCTGCAATACATTTCCTTGTGCGTCTTGTAGCTCATAATTGACATTTGCTTCAAATACCCGGGCTATGCCGGTAATAGCGATTTTACTGCCGTCAAACTGTTGAGAGATCAGGCGAATATTACCGTTACCCTTTGCCAAATACTGGTCTTTAAGACCGACAACGCGCGGTATATATTCGATCTTGTGGTTAGCATCTTTAAATTCCACGTCTGTGAACCGCCCTTTAATTGTTTCCACCACATAAGGATAGGTTATAACTTCAGCTACAGCACTACCTTCTTTCGGGTCTGTAAGAGATACATATACGACGGCCCTATCACCCTCGGTTTTAAGCTCACTGATTTTTATGCCATAACCTGTGGTGGGTTTCTCGCCTCTGCTCACAACAATAAAGGTTTGATCACCGATGATTACCCACGAACCCCCTTCTATTGTTTTCATTGTTTCTATTAGGTCTTTAACCTCCGGAGGATAAATTCCGGGCCCGTTGTTGGGCCTTAAATGACTGCTTACGGGAGTATCAGGGGTATTAACCCGGTCATTGTCTCCCTCCGGCGGTTGTCCAATACTAGTTCCATTTCCCGCACTATTATTACCTTGAAAACCCGCTTTTTCTGTTTTGTTAGCGAAGTTACAGCCGACCAGAGAAACAACCAGAATCAGGGCGATAAGGCCTCTTATCATTTGGCAACCTCCTTATGAACTAGAAATATAGACTGAGGAAACATTGGAGCCACAGTTTAGTCGATTATAATCCTATTTTTTTGCCGTTGCAAGGATTTGGGTGTTAGCCTGGTAAGGCTATTTTTTGGAAGGGAACATTGGCACAGGACCTGGCTAGCTAGAGGAGTCTGGAGCATCTTCCCATTCGCCGAGACTAAGCCGCCGAAAGCGGACTCGAACCCGCACGGACCGATCGGTTCACGAGACTTTAAGTGTGACGCCTTCGTTGTGTATTTCAGTATATTGCTTGTCTTATTGGTGTAACTATTTCCATATAAAGCCATATTATATTATCAAAGACTATCAGAAGGAGTGATCCCAATGTCCCAAGCTGATTTGAACACCATTTTTGATAAAATCAAAGAAGGTTCACCCGAAAAAAAAGACCCAGTATTGGAAGGATTAGAGTCAGCCATTAACGAGTTACGCCCTGATGGAGCCCACAAAATTGGTATTGAGTTCGAGTGTGGAGATTGTTGCAAAAAAGTCATAAATGGCTCCAAATTGTTTTTTATATTTAATTTTGCTGTTCTGCTTCCAACATCAGGTGATTGTCTCTTCATGAAAGTCTTCAGCGGTGGTAAGCTTGTTGATAAACAGATCATGAGGGCAATCATAATTCCCGTAAGCCGTATTTGTGCTATTGAAATTCAACCCGTACAAGTAGATCCGTAATGCTGGTCTGCTTTAGTAAACGAGCTCCATCAAACCATCAGGGATTTCCCGCAACTGTCTCCGTGGCCTGAAAGCCGTGAGTAGATTAAAAAGGCTTCCCTTCTTGGTTAAAGGGAAGCCTTTTTGCGCTGGTGCGAGAGGCGGGACTCGAACCCGCACGGACCAAACGGTCCACGAGATTTTAAGTCTCGGGCGTCTGCCTGTTCCGCCACTCTCGCATATATTTATCACATCACTTGTGTTAAAACAATTATACCACAGCTTCCAGTTGTTCTTCAACAGCTTTCTCCGACTACATAAAAAATACCGGTAGCCCTACCCACTTCCCGCGTTTCTACCATCATAATGGCTTCGGCGTGAATAATACTTTTTCCTTCATAAACTACTTTGCCTTTACAACTCAACTCTTCTCCTTCTTTAACGGGTTGAAGGTAATTGAGTACCAAGTTTACTGTAACCGCCACCTTCCCCGTCGCGCGCACTGCCGCTCCCATAGCTGTATCAGCCAGAGCTGCAAACACGCCGCCGTGAAGATTGTTCCAAGGGTTAAGGTGTTTATGATGCACTTTAAGTCTGGCCTCAGTTAGCCCCGGCTCTATATGTACAAATTCTACTCCCAGCAACTCTATAAAGGGATTGGTCACTTATCTGCCACCCATTCTTTTTGGGGTAAAAGAAACATAATAAAAGACCATTCCTCCGTACGAAATGGTCTAAATACTGGAGGCGCGGGCCGGATTTGAACCGGCGAATAACGGTTTTGCAGACCGCGGCGTTAGCCACTTCGCCACCGCGCCTCACCCCAAAACTTCTCTTATAGATAAAAAATGGAGCGGAAGACGGGATTTGAACCCGCGGCCCTCGCCTTGGCAAGGCGATGCTCTACCACTGAGCTACTTCCGCACAACCCTTGCAGGCAGGATTATAGCATAGAGCTCCTTTGCCCGTCAAGGCTTTTTTCATAACCTATTAAAACGCGCTCCAGTTCTGCCTCGACACTAGGGTGAGTAAGGGCGAAGATGAGATCTCCGGCTTTAATACAGGTGTTACCGCACGGGACAATAGCTGACTCTCCCCGGACAATAGTTACGAGAATACACTCATTGGGGAGTTTGAGTTCCTTTACCCGCTTATCAATTGAGGGAGCATGGGGGCCGATTTTGACTTGAATCATCTTGAGATCTCTAATGCCTTGCATCCACAAGGTTGTGGTCTGTTGCATATCAACAGTTCCTTGGATGAGTCCCAGAATAAGAGAAACAGGGCCGATTACCTGATTAACGCCCAGCCAGCTGAAGAGTTTTTCGTTGCCAGGATTATTAACTAAAGCAAGGGTGCGTTTAGCTTTAAATCGCCTTTCTGCTTGCTGGCAAATAATTAAATTATCCTGGTCATCGTCTGTCACTGCCACTACCACGTCGGCCTCTTCGGCCCCGGCTGCCTTCATAATCTGAGGGTTAGTCCCGTCCCCAAGAATAACCGGTATATCCAGTTCTTTTTTTAGTCTTTCACCCTTGTTCCGGTTATATTCTATTAAAGTAACTTCATAGCCCAACTGGTTACATTGTCTAGCTAACTGAGTTCCTACCTTGCCACCGCCGACAATTACTATTTTCATACTGCGACCTCGATCCTTAGAGAAGTTGCTTAGTGTTATAGTTCGCCGTCAACCACTTAAGTTCCTGCTATATTTATCATGTGTGTTCGATAATAAAAGTGGTACCCCCTAGATAGAGCTTACCCCCGCCCCTGCTGTTAGTTTATTGGGCGTCAGGATAAGAAAGAAATTACGCCACCTGGGGGTACCAACCCTGTTAAGCATAAAACAATCGATTACTTCCCCATACCCATAATACGATTGGGTAGCCACAAGGCAATCTGGGGGAATAAAATGACAAGTAAGATCCCCAGTAACTGGAGGCAAGTGAAAGCTACAACGCCCCTGTAAATGTGGTGTTCCTTTAGTTCGGGCGGAGCGATCCCTTTCAAGTAAAATATTCCTGGCGCCATAGGGGGCGTAAGATAGGAAGTCTGTATCATCATAATTACCAGGGCTCCGAACCAGATAGGATCAAAGCCGAGTTTGGTAATTATGGGGGCGAATATGGGCACGAAAATTAAGATTATACTGGTCCAGTCCAGCAAAAATCCGGCCAGAAATATGGTTAGCATAAAAATGGCCAGCAGGCCCCAGCGCCCCAAATTCAGTGACATCAATATCTTCTCCAGAGCAGCACCGCCACCTGCTCCCAGGAAGACCCCAGAATAGGCCGACCCTGCTGCCAAGATAATCATAATCATGCTCGTCAACTTTAAGGTTTCATAAACAACCTCTTTTAAAACTTTCCAGTTCAGCCTACGGTAACCTATAGTAAGCAGTACGGTACCAAAGGCTCCCATGGCGGCAGCCTCCGTAGGAGCAGCCAGGCCAAAAATTATGCTCCCCAGTACGGCTAGAATGAGGAAAATGGGAGGTACAAAGGCCCGGGCCGTAAAGGAGAGTTTCTCCCCCAGGGTCATGCTTGTTTCTACCGGCGCCGGGGGACCCAGACGCGGATTGAGATGGCATCTTATGAGGATATAAAGGATATAGATAGTACTCAGGAGAAGTCCGGGAAAAATAGTGGCTATTAAAAGCCTTCCCACAGAAACTCCTGCCGTAGGCCCGTAGACAACAGTCACTACACTGGGTGGGATTAAGGTGCCCAGAGCCCCGCCGGCGATGATAGTCCCCGCACTTAACTCTTTTTGATAATTGTGTTTTAACATGATAGGAAGGGCCAGCAGCCCGACTATAACCTCCGACGCCCCTATGATCCCGCTGGAGGCAGCAATGACGGTACATAAAAGTATAGTACTGACGGCCAGGCCTCCCTTAAGTTTGCCTATCCATAACCTTATGGCTTGAAAGATATTTTCCGCCATCCCTACCTTTTCCATCATAACCCCCATAAACACGAAAAAGGGGACCGCGGCCAATACGTAATTGCCCGCCGTGTTGAAGATCCGGCGGATCAGCATAGCTGCTACAGCATCGCCGAAGGAATAAACTCCGAAAAGTAAGGATACTCCTAATAAGGAAAAAGCGACCGGGAAACCGGCCAGAATGGATATAATTACTGCTACAAACATCAACAGGGAGAAGTACTCTGAGCTCACTTATCTGCCCCCCTAACTGCTACATTCAGTCTACGGATGAATTCAGCAATCCCTTGCAGGCAGAGCAAGAAAAAACCCAACGGCAGTAGCGCTCTAAAGGGCCACACCACCGGCCTCCATGGAGTGGCCTGGGACCTTTCCTGCATAATTAGAGACTCGTGAACTAATCCCACCCCGCCGTATATTAATACCAACATGGCAGGGAAGAATAACACTAGGTAACACACCACGTCGATAATAGCTTGTACTCGGGGAGACCAGTGGGAGTAAAACACATCCACGCGGGTATGCCGCCGGTGCTTTAAGGTAAAAGCAGCTCCCAATAAAAAGTGAGCTGCGTAGAGCATATAAGTCACATCGTAGGACCATATAGTGGGACTTTTAAAAATGTACCTGGCTATTACTTCGTAAACTAGAGCTAAAAAGTTCGGGATCACAATAAAAGCCGCCAGTTTACCCGAGACCTCACTGATGGAATCAATAGTGCGCAGTATAGTTGATAACATCAGTACACCCTCCGAATTTCTCGTTTATTGCCCCCTGCCATAAGCCACTTTTCCTAATAGCCAATATGACATCCCGGCTTCGCTCGAAAAGAAAATTATATGGAGCCCTTTCCCTGGGTGCGCCCTTGTGCATCCTACTTGAGAAAGGGCCCCTCTTAAATCATAGCCTCGATTTTGTATTGTTAGCGATTGGCTTCAATACTCTTCCATTTCTGGGAAAATTCACGTTGGGATTTTAACACCTTATCAAACCAGGGATTGCCGGATGCCTTCTGATCAGCCCATTCCTTGGCATACTTCTTGGCTTCTTGGCTAACAGATTCGTCCATCACAATTATCTCATTTCCGGCTTGCTTAAATTTTTCTATAGCACCTATATCATCCACACCGAGTTTGGTCCAGGAATGAAGGGTTGTAGCTTTGGCAGCATTCTCTACAATAGCCTTGAGATCCTTAGACAACTCATCCCAGGCTTTAGGATTTATTACCAGTTCGAAAGGAGCGCTGGGCTGGTGTACTCCAGGAACAATAACATATTTAGCCACATCCTGGAATCCCATGACCAAGTCTTCGCCGGCAGTAGCCCACTCAGTAGCATCGATAACTCCTCTTTCCAGGGCCGGGAGAACTTCGTCCCCCGCCAGGGATACTACTGAAGCGCCTAACTTAGGAAGAATCTCAGCCCAAGCGCCTACAGTCCTCACCTTAAGGCCCTTAAGATCATTGAGGTTTCTCACCGGCTTACGCGAATGGAGGAAAACCTCTGCCGGACGGACAAGTAAAGGAAAAGCCACCAAATTAAATTTCTCCTTGCGCCAATCCTGCCAGAGTTTATAACCTCCACCGTTATAGATCCAGTGAATCATCTGCTCGGAGTCGGGGCTGTCGGCGTAACCCGCGAATAAAACAGAGGTCGGATCCTTACCTATGTCATAACCAGGCCAGAGATGCCCTGCCTGAGCAACTCCTGTCCTAACAGCCTCAGTTACTTCCAGAGCCGGTGCAATGGCTCCCGCAGGGAAAACCTCGATTTTCAGCCTGCCGTTGCTCATCTTTTCTACTTCTTTGGCAAAATATTCTGCTCCTTCGGTGTAAAGGGGAATACCTTTAGACCAGCTGGTAGCCATTTTCCAGGTGATAACTTTTCCCGGAGATGCCCCCGCTTGAGCTTCTTGCCCTTTATTTCCGGAAGCCCCCTGTCCGCAGCCGGCTACCAAAGTCAAAACTAAAGAAAGGACAACTAAAACAATGGTAACCCTGGAAAACCACCGCTTCATCTTTCCTGCCCTCCTTAATATAAAAGTTTTGGTAAATTTTTGGTAAATCCTTAAATATAAACTATAAACTATACTTTTTCACCTCCTTAACCCCAAAACTTCTCCAGTTCTACCATCTCGCCTGGGGATACCCTTACTAAATCTTCTCCTTCAAAATTTAAAACACGCCTTAACCAACCTAAACTTCCAGCCACCTCATCGTAAATTAGCCCGCAAACTTCAGCAAAACGCCGCACATACTCCCGGTCTTCTTCCCCGTGCTCTTGCCCGGTATCTATAAAGACGGCCCGGGTATATCCTTTAAGCATCTCGCCAAGTATCCATCTAGCTGTCTCTTCTCCATAGAGGGAAACGCAACGCTGGTATTCTTTGTAAGAATCGGTTCCAAATTCAATCCATCCCCGGCTCAGGTAATAGGCATTACCCTTTTGTCTATCCTGTTCATGGGCCTGCCTGGATCCTAATAGCAGCCCGATACAATCATCACTCTTAGGAATTACCAGGTGGCACCTCCTGGTCTTCAAGCCTACCACACCATTACCGCAAAGGCCGTATCCCAGGATAATGGTACCAGTAAAGCCCTGGTCCTCTAACTGGTCGATTTTTTCCTGGAGGGTAACTCGCAAGAGATCCGGGGTCCGGTGTAACCCTTGCTTAAGAAACGTCGCCCCCTCAACTGTAACACCTAAGCTTTCCAATTCGTAGCGCAAAACTTCACAGGCAATAACATATCTCATAACCGAAAACCTCAACAGCCAACAACTCTTATAACCTCATTGGCAATTGTCCCCATTCTTCTACCATTTCACCAATTCTTCTTATACGGGAAAACTTGGCATCGGCCGGCACCGTATCCGCTACACCGAGTATGAAGCGATAACCGGGGGCTATTTCCCGGAAAAGATTGCGCATGAATACTTCAAAATCATCATCGCTCATGCTATCTTCCAGCAAGACCATGGAGGGTACCCCGCCAAAAATAGTAACCTTATCTTTAAAGGCCTTTTTTATTTCGGTAATAGTGCACTTGGTCATAGGTTGGGGGCAAATAGCTTCTGCAATATCGATCCCGCTCTCAGCCAATAAAGGTAAAAGCCCCTGGTTTTCTCCATCACAATGGCTTAGGAGCAATTTGCCCTTCTCGTGGAGGAGAGCAGATAATCTCTGTAAATAATGCAAAATATATTTCTCGAAAAAGGGCGGGTAAGTCAACATCTCATCATAATTGGCTCCGGAAAAGACTACTTCCGCCGGCGAATCAGCCAGAATTCGGAAAACACTATTAAAATAGGGCTCCATGTCTTCGCAAAGCTGCTGCAATTCCCGGGGGTGATCATAAAGCTCAAGATAAAACTGGGTAGCCCCCATGAATTCCTTCATTATATGGTGCATGGGGCTGGCCGAAAGGTTGGCAAAGGCCGCTGCAAATCCCCTGTCTCCTACAAATTTCTGGTATTCACGGTAATTATCGTAATCGGGTGTAACTTTAAGATTTCGGAAAATATAACCTACCACTTTGTAATCTTCAGGTTTCTTAATTACATGTTCATCAATCCAGGTAATGGAAGCCCCTGCCCGCCGCATTTCTTCGGTGAACAAGATCTTGCAGGAAACACTTCCTACCGGAGTATGGTACTCCACTAAGGTTACATCGCCTTCTTTCTTTACCACCCTCTCCACATTTTGCAGCTCCACCCGGTAAGCCATACCCCAAAGGCGGTAAAGACCTAGCCCCCGATCCACAATGTCATCTTCTGACCGCACTTTCAAAAATTCCGGTACTATTTTATGGTGGGCAACTCCCAGATCGTCGTAAATTTGTTCCAAGGTATAGCCCTGGTATTTCGGTGGCAAAGTACCGTAAAGGGAGTTGCTATTGTACCAAAGGTCGAGCCTAGGCGCCCAGGGCAACCTATCAGGCCATTCCCCTCTACCTGCTTTGAGCATTCGTTCTTTATGGGTCATATCCACCCGCGCCCCCAAAGTATTTGTTTAAAGGGGCCGCATGGCCCCTGCTATATTGCCTAATCCAACTCCAAAGGATATTTGCCATATTTCTTTATTGCCCGGGTCATAGCCCAGACATTCTCCACTTTGGCATAAGCCGGAAGGCTATTGGCACTGCTGCAAATGTATCCGCCGCCGGGTCCTGCTACCCTTATGCGTTCCTTGACTTCCGCTTCTACTTCTTCCGGGGTACCTTGAGTCAAGGTATAGTCCAGGTCAATGTTTCCCACCAGGCATACCCGGTGACCGTATTCCCGCTTCACCTTGCCAATATCCATGGCCGCCGGCTGAATAGGATGGATGGCGCTCATCCCTAAGCTGAGCAAGTCCTCCATAATGGGAAATAAGTTGCCATCACTGTGGAAAATCCATGGCTTCTTTATAGCCTGGGCTACTACCTTCATGTGGGGCAACAGGAATTCCCGGAAGGCTGCCGGCGACATCCAGGGGCCTTTATTATCTGCAATATCATCGTTGGCCCAGAAGAAATCGAAATCCATCTGATTTAAATGCTCCACTACCCGGGCCGACCATTCAGAAAAGCGACTATGAATCTCGTGGATGAGTTTGGGATTATCAAACATGGCATACGAGAAATTATCTAGACCCATACTATTAATGGTAGAAGCGGCCCCCAAGCGTATACGCGCAAAGACAGCATAATTCTTTTTGTATTTAGCTATCCACTCTGCTACCCTTTCATAACGAGCCGGGTGATCGGGGTCCGGCAAGTATTCATCAAATAGCTTCAGGGATTCCTCATTTACCAGCAAACCTTTCTCCACAAAGTTACGCCCTTCGGAATCTACCCCCATCTTGGCGATCCACGGAGGGAAGAAATCAAAGGTTACTTTGCGTGGATAATAATAATTTTCGTGGAAAGCATCGCCTCCCTGCATGGACTGGCCAGTACCAGCCCGGCCACCCGTAGGATAATGGTAACCAAAACCATCGAGGCCTAATACATTGCAGAGCTCATCGGGGGTGAAATCATCCCGTCCCATGATCTGCACCTGTAGAGGTTCCTCGATGTCGTTTTCTACAAAGGGGACCCTGTCTGGAATTCCCTTAGCCAGAGCGGTGAGCACCCGTTGCCGCGGTGTCATTTCGGACATGTTGGCCACCTCCCCAAAGTGCAATATATTTAATAAACTATCCTACTATGGTGAGATTTTAGTTATCTTAATTCTCCGTCCTTTCTTTGCTTCCTTTGAACTATTCGCGCATATTTTTGTATAATTATGACTTGTTCCATTAGCTACAAACTGCATCTGAAATTTAATTCTCATGTTCATAAATATGCTAATTATTATTTATTCCTTATTATAGCAATAACGGCTGCGAAAAACTCCCGGCGTAACCCCTATCTCCCGTTTAAACACGCGAGAAAAATAGGAAACATCGTTATATCCCACTTGGCGACACACCTCATCCAAGGTTAACCTGCCCTGACGAAGCAATACCTTAGCGTGTTCCATGCGTACTAGCGTTAGGTATTCGATCAATGTGCGCCCCACTTCCTGTTTAAAAAGCCGGGTCAAGTGAGCCGGGCTTACACCTACCGCCTTAGCCACGTCTTCAACGCTGATGCTACGCGAAAAATTCTTATTAATAAAGGCAATAGCCTGCTCGATAACAGGGAGGTTTTTGGTCTCCTTCCCAGCATAGATATTATTTATAAAAACATCCAGGGCTCGGGCCATCCACAGAATGCTTTCTTCTAAGGAGGCCCTGCTCAGCCCCTGTATATATTTTGCGTTTAGATCCAGTACAACCTGGGAATCGGCACCACCCGCTACAGCTGCTCGGGAAAGGATGGCCAAAAGCTCCAACAGGCGAAATTTGATGGTTTCCGGTCGACTGATGCCTACAAAAAGTATGTTGCCCAAAAGTTCATCCAGGATAGCCTCGGCTCCCAGCCGGTCTCCCAGACGAACTCTAGCTGCCAGCTGTTCTTCTTTATTTAACTGATAAGAATCGCCCTGCCGCCAGGGTTCTGACTCCACCAGCCAGGACCACAAGGCAACGCCGTTAACACTGCTTTCCCGTGGCAAGCTCCAATTCTCTTCCCGGTACCCCGGGTTATTGTTTTGCCTTTCATTCCTGCCGGCTGCGCTAAACGCAACTTCTCCCTCTACCGCCCCTTCCTCTCCCCTCCTTACTGTAAAACGCCAGCGCTCCTGGATAGTACTGGCTATATGGCTGGCAACTATTTTAAGGAGTTCAACTGCCGCCTGTACCTTGCGTGCCGCTACTACCTGGATTCGCAAGATAGCCTCTTTTAGTTCTGCTTCGGGTAAATTTAAATCTTTTACCTTGTTAGAAATTTCCTCTATTGCCAGATTATCTAATTCCCACATCAAGACTTGACCACAAATCATAACACCTCTGACTTCATTTTGAACCAAAATGGGCACTGCCCAGTGAACCAGACCTGCATGGCAAAAGAAAATATAGGGATCGCAAAGCCCATAGGCTTGCCGGCAAGCGCGCAAATGAGTGTCCCGGCAGCGTGCCGCGCCTTCCGGTAAAGAATTTACCAGTTCACAAAAAGGAACATGGTAAAAGTAATCTTCTACTTCTAGTAAGGGTTCCCCCGTAGCATCGAAAATAGCGACGCGGAGCCCTGTAGCTTCTGAAAAAGAACGCACCAGCCGCTGCACTACTTGCTCTTTTACTAGCTGCTTTATACTGTCCTTCATAGTAACATCCACAGCAGTCCCTTCCCCCCACCTTTTTTCTTAGATATTAACATTTACCATAGCCCTTAAAATCTACCCCCACGAAAAATCGTTAACAACAGCCAAATAAAAACTATTAAGGCTATAGCTGAACCTATCTCCAGCACGGGCAAGCGGAAGAAAAAGCGACCGGCTGTTAAGGGTAAAGAACCTAGACCCGCACTGATGATCAACCCCGCCATTATGATGCTAAAAGCCAGAAAGATGAGGCTTAAGCTAAGTTTGTTTACCGCTCCTTCCAGGTGCCTGAAGAAAGCCTTCAATTCCTGGTGTTCCAGCCGGAGAGTCAAATCGCCGCGGTTAAGGCGATTGAGTATCCCCTTCACCTGCTGGGGAAGCTCCTGGGCGAGACTGAGGTAAGCCCAAAAATCCTCCTCCACCCGCCGCCAGATTGCCTGGGGCCTGTATTGGCGCCGCACCAAATCCGACACATAGGGGGCGGCCAACTGAATGAAACTCAGATCGGGATCTAGGGTCGTTACCAGGCTTTCCAAAGAGAGCAGGGCTTTAGCCAGGAAGGTAAATTCAATGGGCATCTGTATACGAAAGCGGAAGGCCAAATCCAAAAGCTCATTTATAGCCACACCCAATTTAATATCTTTTAAACGTGCGTGGGAATACTTATCGCGCAAGCTATCTATTTCCCGGCGCAAGGCTTTGAAATCCAGGTCTGCAGGAACCGTTCCTAGATTGATCATAGCCTGGATCACTTCCTGGCTGCGGCGCCGCACCAACCCTAGAACCAACCGGATGGCCTCTCTGCGGTGCTCCTCGGACAGAGTGCCCATAAGCCCAAAGTCCATGAACACTATCTTTTCCCCTGGCAACACGGCCAGGTTGCCGGGGTGGGGGTCGCCGTGAAAAAAGCCCTCTACCAGCACCTGGCGGTTAAAGGCCCGAAGCAGATTATTGGCAATTCGTTTGGTGTTATAACCTCGCCGGAGAATTTCCTCTATTTCGTTGAGCTTGACCGCATCCACAAATTCCATGGTCAAAACGCGGCTGGTGGTATATTCCCAAAACACGCGCGGGATGTAAACATCTTCCTCCTCTGCTAGAAGCTGACGCAACCTGTCAGCATTGCGCCCTTCGGCAGTATAATCCAGCTCCTGCTTTAAAGCGCGGCTAAACTCTTCTACCATCGCCACAAAATCATAGATTTTCCCATAAACGCTGTGCCTCTGGGCTATGCGGGCTATATAGTGCAGGATTTCCAGGTCGGTATGTATAATGCGGGCAACCTCGGGGCGCTGGACTTTGACGATCACTTTTTGGCCTCCGGGTAATGAAGCCCGGTGAACCTGCCCGATGGAGGCAGCCGCCAGGGGTTCAGACTCAAAAGAAACAAAGACCTCCTCCCAACCTTCCCCTAGTTCAGCCCTGAGGATTTCGCATACTTCCTCTGTACTAAAAGGAGCTACCTCATCTTGTAATTTAGCGAGCTCGTTTATAACGTCCCGCGGCAGCAAATCGGGCCGGGTGCTTAAAAATTGCCCTAACTTGACAAAAGTCGGCCCTAGCTCTTCCAGGGCCTGGCGCAATCTTTCCCCCCGGGAAAGGTGGAGTCTCTCCCCTTTGGCCCCCCGGCCTAGGAAGGCGCTGAACCCCAGTTGGTCGATAAAGT
This sequence comes from Thermanaeromonas sp. DSM 22490, assembly GCF_056378755.1. Lineage (NCBI taxonomy): Bacteria > Bacillati > Bacillota > Clostridia > Neomoorellales > Neomoorellaceae > Thermanaeromonas > Thermanaeromonas sp. DSM 22490. Next base: position 4,705 of record NZ_JBJHHE010000011.1, on the reverse strand, counting down.
AACCAAATCCATGCCTGGCCAGGGTATTGGCTATTGTTCGCAAGCGCTGCAGATGCGTATAGCGCGGCCGTAGCAAGAATCTTTCTCCTCCATACAGATATTCTACCCCATCCCCCAAAATTAACTTATTAACTTAGCAAGGCAGCGGCCAAAGCCACTAGAAAGATACCATCGAAGACGCCAGCGCCGCCGATGCTTACTACCTGGGCGCGGAGGCGGCGAATAGCACCCAAGTTTAAAATGTCAGCCCCTAGAAGGGTTCCCATGGCTCCGGCCACATAGGCTACGGGAGCAGGATTATGAGGGGCCACCAAGATGGCCGATAAGGCCGCCACCACAGGTGGAATAAAGGTGGGCAGGGAAATTCCCATCCCCGGAACTACCTGGGCCAGGGCTTTGCACACAGCCGTTACAATTAATGTGGCCAGGAAAGTAGGTACCAGGGGAGCCCGGGTAGTTAGCAAGTATAGGGAAAAAAGGAGGGGTATAACCGCTCCCCCCACATTAATGCAGATAACCTGATAACTCACCTGCGGTGGGTAATAAAAGAAAAAGAAAAAGGGATTCCACTGCGGGAACTGATTATACACTCGCTGGCGATAAACGGGTATATTAATCAGGCTGCCAACTAGAGAAGCCAAAAGTAAAGACAAGGCTCCTAAGGGGGATAGCCCTAGCTTGGCAAAGGAAAAAACAGCCAAATTCAAGAAGAAAGAAACTAATAACAGAGGAATAAACAAAAAAAGAAATATCAAGGGCCATAGTATGGGAAACATAGGATATTAATCGCTCCTCACTGGCTAAAATACTTTACAACTCTCGAATTCTTACTCCTTCAACCAGAGCTTCTCCCTGTAAATTATACAGGGTATCCAGGAGGGCTACTTCAAAGCTAGCTGGCCCCCTGCAGGCTTCGGCTGCTTTTTCAGCTGCCAGGCCAAAATATGCTAGGGCAGCGGCACTGGCTCCCACACCGTCGGCTTCTACCGCCCGGAAAGCAGCAATGACCGAAGTAGCAGAACAGCCTGTACCGGTGACCAAAGTCAGCATGGGATGTCCGTTGTCGACCGCTATTAAGCGCTGGCCATCGCTGATGTAGTCAGTAGCTCCTGTAACTACTACCACTGTACCTAAATTACGGGCTACTTGACTGGTCATTTCTCCTACCTGAGCTGGAGTGCCGGAAGCATCAACACCTCTGGTATGCCCGCCAAATCCGCCCACGCAGGCTATTTCCGAGGCGTTGCCACGTAAAATATCTATATGCAGCTCTTTTATAATTTTTTGCGCTGTAGCTGTGCGTAAAGGCGTAGCTCCCGCCCCTACAGGGTCGAAAACAACAGGAATACGGGCCTCGTTGGCTGCTCTGCCCGCCAGGAGCATGGCCTCCACTACTTCCTCGGTTAAAGTACCCATGTTTAATACCAGCGCCTGGGCTAACCGTGCCATATCGGCTACTTCTTCCAGGGCATAGGCCATGACCGGAGACGCGCCTATGGCCAGGGTAACGTTAGCTGTGAGGTTAGTGACTACTAGATTGGTAATGTGGTGAACTAAAGGGCGCTCCTCCTGCACCTTTTGCCGCCAAAAAGCTACTTTTTCTCCCCAGTCCATGATGTCCTCCCTTTCTGGCGAAATCTTTAAAAAGTATTTTACCATACTTCAGCTGGAAAAGGAGAGTATGATAATCCCTAAAAAGTTTAACGCTGCCGGGGAATAAGAAAAGACCGGGCTTCCTCCAGAAGCATTTCTAGACTAGGAGGTGGGGGCGGGATACTTTTACCTGCCAGGCGGGCCATGCAGCTTAAGGCTTGCCAGCGCTGCTCCATCCTAGTATGGAGCTGGGCAACGTAAACTTCCAGGTCGCCTGCCACCCACAAAGACAGGTAGCGCTGGACATAATCTCTGGTCCCTATCCCAGTTATTTTGTAATAAGCGGCCCGGGTGCCCCTGGCCCGCCCTTGGATAACATAAGGCAACCAGGCGGGTCGATAGAGCTCGCTGCTGCTATCGCTCTGGAAGAACTTGAGGTATTTGTTTTCTACCAACACTGCCAGGGCCGGCCTGAGCCAAAAACGGGCCCCAGCGCTAACAAAAAGGGCCTGCCCTTTATGTCCTAACTGGATAAGCCTCCATTGAGTAGAGCGCGCTTTTTGTAGATATCGTTTACCTGCTGGGGAGCATTGGCCCTGGAGTTGGAGGATCACCGCTTCCGCGGGGGAAGGAGCCCCTTCCTCCGCCTGACGCACCCCAGTATAGTTGGCTGCTCGGGTAAATAGAACGGGTGCAGGTGAACGCAAATTACTTATGGCTTCCTTAAGCTCCCCGGAAAGTTCAGGCCAAAATATGTAGGGGGCTTCTTTCCACCCGTCTCCAAGTTTGGCTTTGATGCGTTCTAGCTGGGATTTTACAGTGCCCTCTCTAATACCCAGAACTTGAGCTATTTCCCAGCGTTTGAGGCCTGTCTTGGCCAACAGCGCCACCCGCAGTTCCAGTTCTGAGAGAATCAAGCGCACATCTTTGTTATTTCTAACCATCTCATGGGCCTCTTTTTATATTATTTGCCGGATACATTTCTATACTTTACAGGGAAATCCTCCTTGTCGAAGAGAAACCTTGGGGAAGCAAATTCTGTGCTATAATTGAGTTAATAGTTTCTGGAAACCTAGGACAAAGAGGTGTTAATGGTATGGAGGAGAGAATTGCGCAAACCCAGACAGACCCCCGCTACACCCTATTGGCCTCCACACTGGCGTCCTTCTTAACCCCTTTCATGGGCAGTTCCATAAACTTGGCTATACCCGCCATAAGCGCTGAGTTCCAAGCAGAGGCTTTAAGCCTCAACTGGGTGGTCTCTGCTTTTCTTTTAACTTCAGCAGCTTTTCTCCTTCCTTTTGGGCGGCTGGCCGACCTGCACGGCCGCAAGAAAGTGTTTCTGGTCGGGTTAGCAGGTTACACTATTTTCTCCTTGTTATCCGCTTTGTCGCCTTCCCTACCCTTTTTGATCGCTATGCGGGCTTTACACGGAATAAGTAGTGCCATGATCTTCAGTACAGCGGTAGCCATACTTATTTCTGTTTTTCCACCTAAAGATAGGGGTAAAGTGTTGGGCATCAATGCCGCGGCCGTGTATGCGGGGTTGTCTACCGGGCCCTTTTTGGGCGGCCTTCTTACCCATTACCTGGGATGGCGTTTCCTTTTCGCTATGAATACGGTACTAGGACTCTTAACTTTAGGGATAGGCCTAACCAAGTTAAAAGGGGAATGGGCGGGAGCTGAAGGAGAAAAATTTGATTTGGTAGGTTCCCTTTTATCTACTTCCAGCTTGGCAGCCGTAATCTACGGCGCTTCTACCTTCTCTTTGGGAACTATTAGTAAGTGGCTCTTCTTCTTAGGTCTAATAGGAATAGTTATGTTTGTTTGGCAGGAGAAATCTACTCAGTTTCCTCTGCTAAATGTCCACTTGTTCATTTCCAATGCAGCCTTTACTTTTTCTAACCTGGCCGCTTTAATCAATTATAGTGCCACCTTTGCCGTGGGTTTCCTCCTTTCCCTTTATCTCCAGGTAGCCAAAGGCCTGGACCCCCAGGCCGCTGGTCTAATCCTCCTCATACAGCCAGTGGTTCAAGTGCTTCTTTCCCCCCTGGCCGGTCGCTTATCTGATAGCATCGAACCCCGAATAGTGGCCTCCTCAGGTATGGCCCTTACTTCTCTAGGATTATTTATCTTTTCCTTGCTCACTTCTCAATCCTCTTTAGCTCTTGTAGTGGCCAATCTAGTGCTGCTGGGATTGGGTTTTGGCCTCTTTTCTTCACCCAATACCAATGCAGTCATGAGCTCGGTGACCAAAGCTTATTACGGCGTTGCCTCCTCTACCTTAGGTACCATGCGACTCCTGGGCCAGGCCTTTAGTATGGCCATAGTGGCTATAATTTTTTCCCTCTATTTTAAAGGTATCCAAATTAGTCCGGCAGTAGCTCCCCTGCTGGTAAAAAGTATGCATATGGCTTTCCTTATATTTACCGTTTTTTCTCTGGGTGGCATTTTTGCCTCCCTAGCCAGGGGGCAAATACATTAGCAGGCATACTGAGGAGAAACATATAAACATAAAACCCCCTTACCCTAGCTGGTAAAGGGGTTTTTATTTTAAGAGCAAAGGATTAAATACAAAAAGGGTTTCAGTCCCTCTCTGAAACCCTTGGAATTCTTTATGGTGCCCCAGGGCGGAATCGAACCGCCGACACGAGGATTTTCAGTCCTCTGCTCTACCAACTGAGCTACCGGGGCAGATTTGGCGGAGCCGACGGGACTCGAACCCGCGATCTTCGGCTTGACAGGCCGACGTGTTAAACCGCTACACTACGGCTCCCCACCATGGTGGGCGATGGTAGATTTGAACTACCGACCCCTTGCTTGTAAGGCAAGTGCTCTCCCCCTGAGCTAATCGCCCACGTAGCTCGCACTGCGTAGTTTATTATAGCACGGGTCATAGTTTAAGTCAACGCTTTGCCGACATTTGTGTTTTAAGCAGCTGTTGTAACAGAACCTCCTATAACCCGTAATCCCGAACTATTCCCCAGAAGTATCCAATGAGAATGGGTGCCATCCCGTTGCACCCTAAGATCTAGAAGTGATGTGATAAACCCCTTAAATCAAGGCTAATTGCAGTCGAAAACACGAGATAAATAATAGGTGATGTTTAAAC
>NZ_JBJHHE010000010.1:0-101710 GCF_056378755.1 Thermanaeromonas sp. DSM 22490 | reverse complement strand
GAGTCCCTGGTCAGTTACATCAGTAACAGGGGTATCAAGCTGGAAAAGAGCAGTTAGGGATTAATGGGGTTATCTTATAATTATAAGTTAACCCTAGCTGGTGACAAAAAGGTTACTATCCGGTAACAAAAATAAAAAGCATCCCGAGGGCCACGGAAAGCCGGGATGCTGTGTTCTCACCCTATGAAATTATGACATATTCCAAAAGCTATATTTGGCTGAGGGTATTTTTAAGTAAGTTTAAGATCTCTCCGGAAGGACGGATACCGAGGTGTTTTCGCACAGCTTCCTTATATTGCTGGTAAACCTGGACAGCCCGGGTTTTTTGCCGTAGCTTCCCATAGCACTGGATCATTACGCGATAGGCGTTCTCCCAGCAGGGGTCAACTTTAAGGCTTTGCCCACACACGTACAGGCACCGGTAATAATCTTCCTGCTCCAGGTATATTCTGGCCAACCCATCGTTGGCCGACAAATATAAGTCCCGCATTCGTTCCCTTTCTAAAGCAGCCCAATCTTCATATAAAGCATCTTCCAAGTAATCCCCGGCATATAAAGGCACAGCTTCTTCTAGGAACTCCTGAGCCAAAGCTTTCTTCCCTTTGCTTAAATATTCCAGGCCCGTTTTCACTTTTTGCGTGAAAATATCTACATCCAATTCTATATCTTCCCCACTACGAAGGCCATAACGATTACCTTCCCGGATTACAAAATAAGAAGTTCCTCCTGGTCGCCGGGGTTCCAGGAGATTATTCAAAGCCACCAAAGTAACCTTAAAATTGCTGTCGGCTCTATCTTCTTCCTTTTCCGGCCACAACATTTCCATCAGCTTTTCTTTAGGCAGCAGAGAACCGCGGCAAGTTATCAATATTTCTAATAACCGCTTGGCTTTATCTCTGCGCCATTCTTTGCTGGATACTTTTTGGGAACCGCGGTAGACTTGTAGTTCTCCCAACGCTTTAATAGATAATTTATAACCAGGATGATATTCTTGAGAATAGGGCAATAGCTGTTTCCCCAAAAAGCCTTTGGCGGAACAGGAAGTAAGAAATAACTTCAGTTCTCCCACATCTCGCGGTCTCCAAAGGCAGGGGCGCTCCAATAGGAAGCGGTACCCGTGCTGGTTTAGCTTGTATTCCAATTCTTGCCCTATAAGGGAAAAGCACTCATAGGAAGCAGTACGCCAGTAAGCTAAAGCTTCCCAAAAAAGAGCAACTACCGGGCCAAAGGTATCTCCACAATCTGCTAAAATTTTTCTCGCTTTAAGAAACAAATCCAGGGCCTGGTTGTAAAAACCGCTATTATAATAGGCTATACCTAAGGCCAGTTCGGTTAGAGCAGCCAGCCAGCGATCGTTTACTTCATTGCAAATTTGGCAACCCATCTCGGCATAATAACGCGCTCTAGTCAAATCTCCTTTAAAAGCGTAAGCTAAAGTTAACCCCCACAGAGGCTCCCCCTTTCCTCGCGGCGTACTGACCCGGTCCGACAGTTCCACTGCCCGCTGATACCATTGTATTGCCTTTCCCAATTCATTCATAACGTTGTAAACCTGACCGATGCGCGCAGCAGCCACGGATTCGGTAAAGGGGGAACCTACTCTCTGGCTAGCCTCTAGCACTTCCCAGGCCAGCTCTAAAGCCCGCCCTAAATTCCGACCTGTTAAACTATATAACAGAGAAAGTACCAGTTTTATTTCCCTGTGAGATTTGGGAGACAGATCGCTTTCATCCCCAGTCAATTCCTGTTCCACATAATTTATGGCCTCTTCCAACCGCCCAGTGCGTAGGAGGAGACGAGCTTTTAAATGTCTGGATATGTTATGCCCTGATACTGCAGCCCGGGTGATATAACTTTGGGCCTCCACCAGCTTACCCTGGTTTAAAGAATTTTCGCCTAACAACTCTAAAATAGACCCTGTATCGAAAGAACCGGCTTGGTCATAGATCTTGTAGGCTTCATATAATAAGGGATCGGCCTTGGCAGGTTGAACGGTATCGAGAAATACCAGGGCCTTTTTTTCCAGTGCTGCTGCTATACCCAGGTTATCCTCTACCTTTTCCCAGAGACGCCTCGCTTTTTCGTAGGACTCCAAAGCTTCTTGGAAGCGGCTGGTAAGCCTCTTGGCATCACCTAAATATAAGTATAGGCGAGGATAGATGCTGTATATTTCTGCCGGTACTTCTTCCAGCCATTTTATAATTTTTTGGTATTGGGCCGTCTTTATCAAAGACCCTGCTATTTCTAAAATTATAGGTGCAACACGATCAAATTCACCGGCCCTAAGAAAATGGTAAATTGCCTCTTCCGGCAAGCCTTCTTGTAAAAAATATTCCCCGGCTTGAATATGTAAGAGCTTTAAATTTATCCCTTCCTTTTCTGCTGTATGGAGTAGAAAACGCCTGAAAAGCTTATTAAACCTATAAGTACCTCGACCGTAATCATGAATAAAAAGGCCTCTGTCAATTATTTGGTATAAGCTATTTACGCCTTTAGGGCCAAAAAGGCCTGCACAAACTCTTTCATTGAGATCGCGTAATATAGCAGACTTAAGAAGAAAATTACGCAGCTCCGAGGGCTGGCTCTCTAAAACTGAAATAGCTAAGAATTGGAATAGATCCTGTATATTTTCCTGCCCGTCTGGAATAAAAATTTCCTCCCGCCCTGCCCCCTGGCTACTTGCTAACATGGCTACTGCTATAGGCCACCCATCTGTAAGCTCTAAAATAGCTTGGGTTTCTTGTTCTGTTAACTGTTTTCCGTACTTCATTTTAAAAAGCTGTTCTATTCCTTGAGCATCAAAAGCTAAATCATTTTGATCAATATACAAAATGCGCCCTTTCAATTTCCATTCTGGCAGAAAAGAAAAATTAAAAGGAGTGCGGGAAGTAATAATCAGGTGAATATTTTGGGGCAAATAACGAATTAAATGCTCTATAACTGTATTTACTTCATCCTGGTTAATTTGATGATAATCTTCAATGACAAAATATAAATCCTTGTCTGCTATACTTATTAACTCATTGATCCATAAGTTTAAAATATACTTCCAGGATTGCCTGAGATCTTCACTTTCTTTCAAAACCTCTATACACCTAATTGGTGTTCCCTTAAGGCTAGCACAAGCTGTCAAAAAGCTTGACAGAAATACGGGCAATTCATTATCTTCCCTGTCCAGATTTAGCCAGGAACAATTATATCCCTGGATATGCAAATAATAGCTCAAAACCGTACTCTTACCGTAACCCGGTCCGGCTGAAATCAAGATTAAAGGATATCTATTTATTTCTTTTATTTTTTCGTAGAACCGCGAATTAGGTACTATGGCTTTTCCGGTAGAAGGCATCATAAACTTAGTCGCCGGAAATATACCTGCTTTCACCTCTCTCCCCCCTGGACTTTTTGCTTCCAGAAAACTCTTTCCTTTATTTTAAAATAGTAAGTGCACCTCTGTAAACCTTTGAGTATCACAGGACGCAGTCCATCGGGCGCTAGGTAAAAACGGTAGCCAAAAGTGCGTAATCCGGCACAGGTAAGAAGCATTGAGTTAGGTAAGAGAGAAGGGGGTACAGAAATGATTTCTATAAATATTGTCTTAACATTTGACAGTCACAGGAAAATAGCGAAGGGCTCTATACCATAGGATGTGCTTTCAAGAAGGCTAGAACCCGATTATTAAAGGCCTCGACCTGCTCCATAAAAAACAAGTGCCCTCCGCCGGGAAGTATCTCCAATAGGGACCCTTCTATTCTCTTGTGCAATAACCTTGAATTCTCCCCAGGTATTACCCGGTCGTCGTCGCCGGTTAGTATGAGGGTAGGCGTCTTAATGTTTCTTACTTTCTCCCCCAAATCTACTTTTAGTACAGCTTCCCATTGCCTCATCCAGGCATACCTGGGCACTGGCTCGGACAGACGCTGCTCCACCAACCTGTCCAGTTCCCCTGGGTTGCGGGATAAGAATTCTTGGCCAAAAGCATATTTCATGGCTTCCTTGAGGGCTTCCCTGGCGGGTAACCCCTTTATGTTTAACATTGCTTCTACTGTTTCTTCCGGGACGGGAACCGCCTGAGGCCCACCAAAGGTAGTACAGACTAGGGTCAAGGTATGCACAAATTGAGGATAAATAACGGCCAGGGCTTGAGCTATTATTCCTCCCATGGAAACCCCTAAAACATGCGCTCTATCGATACCGAGATGCTTCATGAGCTCCGCCGCATCTTTCGCCATTAGTTCGATGGAGTAGGGCATATCGGGTTTATCGCTCTTACCCACACCGCGGTTATCAAACATTATGACCTGAAATTCCCGGGAAAAAGCACGAATTTGTTTGTCCCACATCCACATGGCATACCCGAGACCTTCAATGAGTAGCAGTGGCTCACCAACGCCATAGATTTCATAGTAAATATTTATATCATTTACCTTTTCGTAAGGCATAAAAACGTCCCTCCTTAGCATCCTCGAGGTAAGGCCATCTTTTTCGTACTAATCCAATAAGTTTTATCTCCAGTTCAGCGCATAACAGAGCTTCCTCCTCGTTGGCCACAGCAGCAAAGTTACCATTGGGAAGGGCTATAAAACTCCCTCCCGCCACCTCCCGACCGTCCGGATAAACGGCACCGGTAATATTGGCTCCTGCCACAAATATAGTGTTTTCCGCCGCCCGCACCAAACCCACGGCCTGCCAGAGCGTCTTGCGGTCTTCCGGTATACTGGCAGGATTAAGTATCAATTGAGTTCCCAGCATAGCGAGATTTCTGGCTAGTTCGGGATAGAAAAGGTCCACGCAGATTAGTACCCCTATATTCCACCCTACATGATTTACTATGGTAATATATTTGCCGGGCTCAAGGTAGTCCCTCTCGCCCACTGCCCGGGAAGGAAAGATTTTCTGGTAGTAAGCAAGAAGTGTGTTTCCTCCCCGCAGGAAGGCTCCCCGGGAATACAGCTTTTTGCCTACCTGTATATATTGAGCACCGCCTACTACCAAGGTACTCGAAGGCAAAGCTCCAGCCACTTCTCGCAAGTAATTAAGATATTCCTGCGCCGTAAGGGGGATAGGCCCCAACCAGTTCTCTGGTAAAAGAATTACATCTACCCGCCTGGCTTTTTTTATGAGGGCCTTTACGCGCTCCAGATTTAATCTTGGACACCCATCTCGCCGGAGTTGTATCAAAGCTAATTTCATAACGATTCACCTGCTATTCACCTGTTGCTCCGCCCAGTTTTTCTGCTTCCGACTGCAGGCAAGCTGCCAAAGACTCCATTTCTTCTGCCACACCTACGATCCTATGTAAGGCTTCAGCCTGGTTGGTCAATACATCGCGGACGGCCACGGACCTTTGCTTTACGATAGACGTTGCTTGCTCCAGATGGCCTAAAATATTTGCAATCCTATCCACAGCATTGGAGCTCTCTTCGGCCATTTTGCGTACTTCTTGGGCTACTACACCAAACCCGCTTCCGTACCTCCCTATGCGCGCGGCCTCAATGGAGGCGTTAAGGCCTAGTATCTTGGACCGTTGCGCCACCTTTCTTACAAAAGTAATTATGTTACTTGTCTCACCCGCCTTCGCTGCGGCAGTGGAAGACAGAGCATATAACTCCTCACCTATTTCGGCCAGGTGGTGGGCCTCGGCAAAGATTTGTTGTAACGCGGCACTCGTCTCATGAGATGCCTTACTTAATTGATTGGCCATGTTTAACAATAGTTCCTGCCGCTCGGTACTTTCCATAAACACAACACCGCCTACAACCAGTCCCCCTTCTTTAATGGGCAGGGCAATGCCGAGGTAGGGAAACCCGAACAATTCTTTGCCCACCCTTTTGCTGACCGGCTGGCCCTTTTGCATGGCTTCCCATACCAGCGTGCCCTCTTTTACCGGGTCGCCTGCAGAAACCCCGTGATTTATCTTCTCTCCCGGAACATAGCATAAATACCTTTCCCGGTCACACACAGCCACAGCCACATCGCCGGCTACCAGCCGGTTTATGTAAGGGGCTACTGCAACAAAACACTCAAGAAGTTTACTGCCTTGACTCCCGCTCATTTTTCCGTTCCCTCCTGCCGACTTGCCTACATAAAATGAGGGCAAGGTAATATTCTCTTGCCCTCCTGAAGATTTAAAATGTGAATACGTCTGTAAACTTAAACCAACTCCAACACTGTAGCCATAGCGGGGCCGCCACCCGCGCATAAAGAGGCAACCCCGTAACGGCCCCCCCGGCGCCGCATTTCATACAGAAGAGTTACTATGATGCGTACCCCGGTACACCCTACCGGATGGCCCAGAGCGATACCCGAACCGTTGGCATTAACCCTCTCCAGGTCAAGCTTAAGCTCACGATTAACTGCCAGGAACTGAACAGCGAAGGCTTCGTTTATTTCGAAGTAGTCGACATCTTTAAGCTCCACCCCGGCATACCTTAAGGCCTTAGGAATGGCATAAACTGGACCGATCCCCATTATCGCGGGCTCCACACCATAGGAAGCAGTAGCCAATATTCTGGCCAACGGCTTTGCTCCCAGTTCCCGCACTTTTGTCTCCGACATAAGGACAAGGGCCGCCGCCCCATCATTGATGCCACTCGCGTTACCCGCTGTTACCGTTCCATTCTCTTTAAACACCGGCTTCAACCTGGCGAGGCTCTCCAAGCTAGTATCCGGCCGCGGGTGTTCATCCGTATCCACCAATGTTGCTCCTTTTTTAGTCTTAACCTCCACCGGCGCGATTTCCTCTTTAAATTTACCCTCCTTGATGGCCGCTACTGCCCGCTGATGGCTTAGTACAGCAAGCTCATCCTGCTCTTGCCGCGTTATACCATATCTTTCGGCCAGGTTCTCGGCGGTAACTCCCATGTGATAGCCGTGGAAAGCGTCATGGAGGGCATCATATAGAAGCGCATCTTCCACGTTGGCCGTTCCCATGCGGTAGCCGGTGCGCACTCCCATGAGCAAATGGGGCACCTGGGACATACTTTCCATTCCTACAGCCAGCGCCACATGGGTTATCCCCAGCATAATTTGCTGCGCAGCTATTTCCACAGCTCGCATGGAGGAACAGCACTGTTGGTCCACCGTTACCGCCGCCACTTCTACAGGTATACCGCATTTTAGCTGTACCTGCCGCGCCGGGTTACCTTTCACCCCTTCTTTATAGACCATTCCCGCAACTACGTCTTCCACCTGCTCCGGTTTGATGCCAGCCCGTTTAATGGCTTCTTGGGCCGCTATTGCACCCAAATCTACTGCTGAAACATCCTTGAGGCTGCCCAGGAAGTCACCAATGGGCGTACGAGCCGCGCCGACGATAAACACTTTTTCCACTGCCCAGTCGCCTCCTTTCCTCCTCCTTTTCTATTGCCCGCCGTACATAATATTTGAGCCGCTATTTCGAAGCGAGCTAGGGCGTTCTAAAAGCCGCTATTCGCTGTGCCAACCTCACCATATTACGGCCTAACTGACGGCATTCCCTAATTGCCAGCTCATCTTCCTCTACACTGCGTCTCCACAACACACGGCCACTCGTTTCCATGGCCTGAAACAGACTGCCCATCGCTCCACCATTATATACCTGCCCTATCGGTTCCCGGCTGGAGGCAAGTATCATACCGTGCATGGTGATAAAGCGTTCTAACACGACATGGGCCAGTTCTTGTCCGCCGTTACGCAGAGCTGCATTGGTAACCGCAGCACCTATCTTGCCGCTTAGCATGTTTTTGGTAAGATAAAGCCATCTCGTGCGGTCCATAAAAATCTTCATGAGTCCGCTGACGTTGGCGAAGTACACCGGAGATCCGAATACTATACCGTCAGCGTCCAGCAGTTTTTTACCCAGAAAGGCCATGTCGTCATCTGTTATGGAACATTCAGGTTTCTTAATGCAACTATTACATCCCAAACAGGGTTTTACATTATAATCTACCAGTTCTATTAGTTCCGTGTCGGCTCCCATTTCTTGCGCCCCTTCCAGCACTGCCGCTAGGAGGGACCCAGTATTCTTGGCCTTGCGGTGGCTACCGTTTATAGCCAATATTTTCACCATCTTAGGTACAGCACCCCCTCAGAGAGGCCGATAATGGTAGGGTGTCTCGATAAACCCTGTCCAAAGCAAGACCTACCTACGAGGAATATTCATAGAAGCCGCGGCCCGTCTTGCGGCCCAGGTAACCAGCCCGCACCATCTTGCGCAGCAAGGGGGCCGGCCGGTACTTATCCTCACCCAGTTCCCGATACAGGGTTTCCATAATGGCCAGGCAAACATCCAAACCGATCAGGTCAGCCAGGGCCAGCGGGCCCATAGGATGATTGGCTCCTGCCACCATCGCCGCATCGATATCGGAGGCGGAAGTGACGCCTTCTTCCAATAGAAAAATGGCTTCGTTGATCAAAGGAATCAAAAGTCGGTTTACTATAAAACCGGGGGCTTCCGGAATGACTACGGGCTTTTTCCCTAAGGCTAGTGCTACTTGGCGTACTGTTTCTACCGTTGAGTCGCTGGTCCTTAGACCCCTGATAATTTCTACCAACTGCATTACGGGAACCGGATTAAAAAAGTGCATTCCCACCACGAGTTCCGGCCGCCTGGTCGCCGATCCCATTTCCGTGATGCTCAAGGAAGAAGTATTACTAGCCAAAATCACTCCCGGGGGGCAAACCTCATCCAATTGGCGGAAGAGTTCTCGCTTGGCTTCCATATCTTCAGCGATAGCTTCTATCACCATGTCTGCCTCGGCAGCTAGGGCAACATCGCCTCCACTGCGGATACGCTTTAAAGCTTCTTCCGCTTCCCCTTCCGCCAATTTCCCCTTCTCCACCAGCTTGCGCAAATTGCCCTTTATCCCCTCATACCCCTTATCGGCCAACTCCTGGGATACGTCCAGTAGCGTCACCAGAAAGCCGGCTTGGGCCAGGACCTGGGCAATACCCCTGCCCATGGTCCCGGCGCCAATTACGGCCACGTGTTGCACGCCCATGGGGTTCCCTCCTCACTTCGTCAGCTCTTCCTCAGCTCAAATCATTAAGCCCCCGTCTACACCTAGCACCTGACCGTTGATATAGGACGCCTCATCCGAGGCCAGGAACAGGTAGGTCGCAGCTACGTCGGCAGGTACACCGAGCCTTCCTAGAGGGGTCTTGGACTTCATCATCTCCAGGATATTCTCCGGTACTTTGGCCGTCATGTCGGTAATGATAAAGCCGGGCGCTACGGCATTTACCCGAATACCTTTTCTGCCTAGTTCTTTAGCCCATGACTTGGTCATCCCTATGACTCCGGCCTTAGTCGCAGCGTAGTTGGTCTGTCCGATGTTACCGTAAACACCCACTACCGAGGAAGCGTTGAGGATAACTCCGGAACCTTGCTCTATCATAACGGGGGCCACCGCTTGGGTGCAGTTAAACACTCCCTTAAGGTTTACTGCAATCACTTTATCCCATTGGTCTTCCGTCATTTTAACCAGCAAAGCATCCGCTGTAATACCCGCATTGTTGATCAATATGTCTATCCTGCCGAACTCCGCTTTAACGGCGTCGACCATGGACTTAACGCTCGAGCGGTCCGTTACATCGACCTTGAAAAACCTCGCCTCAACCCCCATAGCCTTCAGTTCCTCTAGGGTTTTCTGACCGGTTTCCTCGTCAAAATCGCAAATAACCACCTTAGCCCCCTCCCGGGCAAAAAGCAGGGCTGTCTCCTTCCCGATACCCTTGGCTCCGCCTGTAATTATGGCTACTTTATCCTTAAGGCGCATAAGGTACTCCTCCTTTTTATGTCTGGTAAAAATTTTTAAACCGCTTCAACTACCGTGGCTACACCCATGCCACCGCCGATACACAAGGTAGCCAATCCGTAGCGGCTGCCCCTCTTCCGCATTTCGTGTAGGAGGGTAACCAATATTCTGGCTCCACTGGCCCCAATGGGATGCCCTAGGGCGATAGCACCGCCGTTCACGTTGGTCTTAGACAGGTCCAATTCCAATTCTCGAGCCACTGCCAGGGCCTGAGCAGCAAAAGCCTCATTGGCCTCCACCAGGTCCATGTCCGAGATGTTTAGGCCGGCCTGGCGAAGGGCACGCCGAGACGCCTCTACCGGACCGATGCCCATAATACTGGGATCCACCCCCGCCTTGCCCCAACCGCGAATCACTGCCAGAGGTTTAAGTCCCAAGCTTTCAGCCTTGGAGGCGGAAGCCAATACTAGGGCCGCCGCTCCGTCATTGATGCCCGAGGCATTGCCGGCTGTTACAGTTCCATCCTTTTTGAAAGCGGGTTTCAGCTTAGATAAAGCCTCTAAGCTAGTATCAAAGCGGGGAAACTCATCCTGTACGAATTCAATGGGTTCGCCTTTACGTTGGGGAACTTTAACAGGCACTATTTCCTCGCAAAAGCGCCCTTCCTTAATAGCTTTAGCCGCCCTCCTCTGGCTTTCCAAAGCAAAAAGATCCTGCTCTTCCCGGCTTATATTGTACCGCTCGGCTAAATTCTCAGCAGTAATACCCATATGGTAGTCGTTAAAAACATCCCACAGGCCATCCTTAATCATTAGGTCTACAGCCTTACCTTCGCCCATGCGCATACCCCAACGCGCCCCCGGCAAGGCGTAGGGGGCCTGGGACATATTTTCAATGCCGCCCGCCACTATAATATCAGCTTCGCCGGCCATAATCAGGGCAGCTGCCAAGTTCACAGCCCTAAGCCCCGAACCGCATACCATGTTTATGGTCATGGCCGGCACCTCTACTGGAATCCCGGCTTTTATAGCCGCTTGCCGCGCTGGATTCTGGCCTTGTCCCGCCTGCAATACATTGCCCAGGAGCACCTCACCCACTTCTGCGGGCTGTACCCCAGCTCTGGCCAAGGCCTGTTGTATGACTACAGCTCCTAATTCGGAGGCCGGAATATCTTTTAAACTACCTCCGAAGCTACCTATGGCGGTTCTCACCGCGCTTAGGATAACTACCTCTCGCATGGTTCTATTCCCTCCTTTTTTTGGCAGGCCTCATATTATTTTTGACTCCTTGTAGGCCACCCACCCCCTCTCCTCGTATTCTACAGACCGTGGGTTACCGGCAGGTTACATTCCCTTCCAGAACATTAACCGCGGCTATTTTTCAACCCCATAGGACTATCCCTGAAGATCCTGCTGTCCATCGTTTTTAGATCTTTATCTACAATAGGCACAAAGCCCATTTTGTCCAGCACGTCCTCCTGCAAATCAACACCTGGAGCTATTTCGGTAAGGTGGACGCCGTCCGAGCGCAGCTCAAAGACTGCTCTTTCCGTTACATACAGCACAGACTGGCCCTGCTCGCGGGCATATTCACCGCTAAAGGTTATTTGATCTACTGTCGGAACCAGCTTCTGGAACTTGCCTTCATTCACAATTTTTAGTTGCCCATCCTCCACCTTTACTTCCAGTCCACCAGCTGTGAAGGTGCCACAGAATATCACCTTCTTCGCATTCTGGGTAATGTTAATAAATCCGCCGCAGCCTACTATACGTGGCCCGAATTTCGAAACGTTAACGTTTCCCTGGCTATCCATCTGGGCCATGCCTAAAAAAGCGAGGTCCAGGCCTCCGCCGTCGTAAAAGTCAAACTGATAACATTGGTCAACGATGCACTCCGGATTACTACTAGCCCCAAAGCTCAAGCCACCGGCTGGTACTCCTCCTATAGGACCTGACTCCACCGTCAAGGTCATATAGTCACTCATGCCCTCTTCGGCCGCCACCGAGCCGATAGCTTCCGGAATACCAATACCCAAATTCACTATGGCGCCCTCGTACAGCTCGAATAGGGCCCTGCGCGCTATGACTTTCCGCTCATCCAGAGAGATAGGCGGTATTTGCGCCAAAGGTATCTTAACTTCTCCGCAGTAGGCAGGATTGTAGTCCTCGGCGTAGGTCTGCTGGTGGTTTTCGGGTTTAGCCACTACCACCACATCCACCAAAATGCCCGGGATCTTGACCAACCTGGGATCCAAGCTTCCCCCTTGAGCCACTCGTTCTACCTGTACTATCACTATGCCGCCGCAATTGCGCACAGCTTGGGCCATGGCTAGGGCATCTAGATATACCACTTCTTTTTCCATACTAATATTGCCCCGCTCATCGGCAGTGGTCCCCCGCAGGAAAGCTACGTTTACAGGCAGTGCCTTGTAGAAAAGCCGTTCCCGGCCGCCAATGGTAATTACCTCTACCAGATCCTCAATAGTTTTGCTATTGAGCTTGCCTCCCTCTACCCTAGGGTCCACAAAGGTCTTTAAGCCCACGTGGGTTATAACCCCCGGCCGCCCGCCAGCTATTTCTCGGAAAAGCTGCGATATTACCCCTTGGGGAAGATTGTATGCCTCTATTTTGTTCTCTACAGCCAGCTTGCCCAACTTGGGCGCCAGGTTCCAGTGCCCGCCAATGACTCGCTTGACCAAACCCTCATGGCCCAGGTGATTTAGACCACGCTCTTTGCCGTCGCCTTGCCCCGCAGCGTAAATCAAGGTTAAATGGCGTGGACTACCGGTGGCCAGAAACCTCTCTTCTAAGGCGGCGGTGAGTTCTTCGGGATGCCCGTTTCCCACGAAGCCGGCAAAGGCGATGGTGTCTCCATCTCGAACTAATTTAACCGCTTCCTGAGCAGTCAAAAACTTAGGTGCCACGACGATCATCCTCCTTAGCCACGACATTTTTTCGATAGGGAGCACCGTTGTTAAGCGGCGCCCCCTCCCTTTAGCCGGTACATGCAAAAGTGCAGGATCGAAGCTCTAAAAACAGGATTTATACGAACCCGATAACAGGCGCCAGGAGCGCCATTAGGAATCCTGTAGAAAAAGTAACTAAGGTGGCCACGATAAAAATATCTAGATAGGAGTCTTTATGGGTTAAACCACAAATAGCCAGGAGTGTAATGACCGCACCGTTATGGGGCAAAGTGTCGAAGCCGCTAGAGGCCATGGCCGCTATGCGGTGCAGCAATTCCGGATTAAGCCCGATGCTGGTGGCCCACTCCAGGTATTGCTTACCCATGGTCTCCAATGCTATGCTCATACCGCCGGAGGCCGAACCCGTAATCCCAGCCAGCACGTTTACCGTGAGCGCTTCAGATACCAGCGGCGTACCGCCCAACTTTACAGAAAGAAGAGCTTTCGCAATGGATGAGAAGCCGGATAGGGCGGCGATGGTGTTCCCATAGCCCACCTCAGAGGCTGTGTTCATAATTGCCAGAAGTGATCCTAACGTTCCTTGATTTAAACTATTAACATATTTATCCTTCATTGTTCTCCAGTTTAAGACAATCGCCAAAATTATGCCCACCACTAAGGCGGTTATAAGGGCCCAGGTAGGCGCCACCTGTGCTACAGGACTAGCCCCCGCAAAGGGTTTCATGATGTCCGGATTAAGGCCGCCATACACCTTAGTCAGAATAAAATTCAACACCAGTACCGCCAGAAGAGGTAGTACGGATACCCATGGATTGGGTAGACTATTCCCGTTGCCCACTTCCGGCTCGTTCTTGGTGTGAACGCCGTATCCCTCTCCAGCAGCCCAAGCTTTACGCTTCCGCCACTCAAGCCAAGCCACACCGGCAGCGAAGACAATAATCGTGTAGAGTATTCCAGTAACTGGCGCGGCATAGGCGTTAGTACCGAAATAGCGAGTCGGTATCATATTTTGGATTTGCGGAGTACCAGGAAGGGCGACCATGGTAAAGGTGAAAGACCCTAGGGCTATACAACCCGGAATAAGGCGTTTGGGTATCTGGGCCTCTCTAAATAAGGCGGCCGCAAAAGGATACACGGCAAAAGCTACCACGAAAAGGCTTACCCCGCCGTAAGTAAGAATAGCACATGCGAGAACCACCGATATGATGGCCTTTTCTTTACCTAGAGAAGTTATGACTGCATGCGCGATGGAACGGGCGGCACCCGAATCCTCCATAACTTTACCAAATACAGCACCCAGCATAAAAAGCGGGAAAAAGCTCTTAAAATACCCGGCAGCTTTGACCATGAAAAGCTCAGTATAAGCCGGCAAAGCATGAAGACCGCTGGCCGCTGCCGCCAGCAAGGCGAATACCGGAGCCATAAGGATAACCGACCATCCGCGATAAGCAAAATACATTAATAGGCCTAAGCTTAACAAAATCATTAAGATACTAAAAATTACCACTCATCACTCCTCCTTTTCTCTCTTTTCCGTTTCTTCTCGTTCCTCTTCCCTCGTACTTGGAATTCTAGCTCTCAATATCCGATAAACGAATCCCCCCTCTCGCGCCTTTCAGTTATTTTTCAAGTTCACTTCATTGTTTTTGCAAGTTTCGTGCCAACCGCCAAAACGTACTTCACTTTACCCGCGTTTTCCGGATTTCCGGAAAGACAAATCTTTCCTGGGTCTGCGCCCAGCTTAAAGCCAAAGTTTGAATCCTTTCCGGTTCCCCGGAATCTGCTTCCGGATATCCGGAATCACCGAAGTTTATACCGGGCCAGTTTCTCGTAAAAAGTGGACTTACCCACCCCCAGCAGACGAGCAGCCTGCAAGCAATCGCCCCGGGCCATACTCAAAGCTCGCTTTATAAGCTCCCGTTCGGTTTTAGCTACAGCCTCCCTTAATGTTGGTATACCGAAGTCTGACGAAGGACTTTCAAAAAGGTAGTGGGGGAGATGCTGGGGAAGAATTTCTTCACCCTCCACTAGATTTAAAGCCCGCTCCAAAGCGTTCTCCAGCTCCCGTACATTTCCAGGCCAATCGTGGCGCAAAAGAATTTCCATAGCCTCGTCGCTTATCTTCTTTTTACCGCATCCCAATAACTTCCCTAATTTTTCTAAAAAATAGTGGACCAATATTGGAATATCTTCTCGACGCTCCCGCAAAGGCGGGATTTCCAGCGTTATCACGTTCAGCCGGTAAAAAAGGTCCTCCCGAAAGTGCCCCTCACGGACTAGTTGCTCTAAGTTGCGGTGCGTAGCGGCAATGACGCGCACATCCACTTTAATCGGTTTGGTGCCACCTACCCTTTCGATTTCCTTCTCCTGCAGGGCGCGCAAGACCTTGGCCTGCATGTTCAAGGGCATATCCCCTATTTCATCCAAAAAAATAGTGCCCCCGTTGGCTTGCTCAAACTTTCCTGGTTTACCTCCCTTCCTGGCCCCGGTAAAAGCCCCCTCTTCGTAACCGAAAAGCTCTGACTCTAAAAGATTTTCCGGAATAGCCGCGCAGTTAACTTTTATAAAAGGCGCTGCGTAACGAGGAGAAGCATTGTGAATAGCGTGAGCGAAGAGTTCCTTGCCGGTTCCGCTTTCACCGCGCAGCAAAACCGTTGAATTAGTTAGAGCTATCTTGCCCACCATTCCCTTGAGCTCAACAATGGCCCGGCTGCGGCCGATGATGTTGTCCAGCGAATACCTGGCCCGCTGCTCACGGCGGCGCAATCTCCCTTTATAGTATTCCACCTCTTGTTTTAGCCTCTGAACTTGATTCCAAAGTTCTCCTATCTCGAAAATGTCACGAAACAAAACCTTCCCTACAGCTCCTATCACTTTATCGCCGGTACGAATAGGTATGCGGTCGCACACCATGTCGTGCCCCTTAATCCGCTGGATTTGCCTGATTTCGGCTTGACCCGTCTTTACTACAATATGCATACGCGTATTTTCAATAACTTCCGTTACGTGGCGACCGACGGCCTCTTCCCTGGTAATACCCAGGAAATCACAATAGGCCTGGTTAAACAACGTTATGAAGCCGTTCTCATCTACCACAATCGTGGGATCATAGCTGGTTTCCAGGATGGTAAAGAGTATGTCTTTCCATTGTTCAACGCTGGAAAGCTTCTCTTTTAGGTTTTTGCCCTCGGTTATATCCTGTAAAAGCAGCAAATATCCTTCAACTTCAGCCCCTTCGCCAAGTAAAGGTAACAAGCGCCAACGAAAGCATTTCTTCTGTATGCAGAAGCTTCCTTCTTTTATTTCCCTGCTCCATAGGGCTTCTTCCCAGGGAATATGAGAAGAAATAAAATCCGGCAAAGGCTTCCCCAACAAAAGCTGTTCCGGCTGGTCCAAAAATTTTTCCGCCGCCGGGTTGGTGGCAGCAACTTTTAGTTCATTGTCCAGTACAATAGCTCCTTCCGACACAAATTGCCAAAGAGATAAAAGGTACTTCTGAGCCATAAAAGGTCCTCTTCCACCTCCAGAATCTTCTGAGTCCTATTCTCTTATATATTTAATTTTAACTCAATCCACGCAATCCTTCAAAAGTACCCCTGAATCTCTTTAACTTGTGTAACCCAAAGGTAACTGGTCGGGCTATACTGTCTAAGTAGAAATTCGCCTAGCCCTTGGCACGAATCTTGCATGTAGTGTGGGAATAGAAATTGCCGCCTATACAACAAGGAGGAAAGTGCAATATGTCCTACAGCTTCGATGAAATTCAAATCGGCCAAAAGGCTAGCCTCAGCAAAACCATCACGGAGACGGATATTTACACTTTTGCAGGCATCACGGGCGACTTTAATCCTGTACACGTTGATGCTGAATTTGCCAAAAAAACTATTTTCGGGGAAAGGATTGCCCACGGCCTGTTGACTGCCGGCCTTGTTTCCGCCATTTTGGGCACCAAGCTCCCCGGCCCTAACAGCATCTATCTCAAACAGGTACTCGAGTTTACTGCTCCGGTGCGCATAGGCGATACCATAACAGCAGAAGTAGAAGTGCTGGAAAAAAAGCCGGAGAAAAAAATTCTGCGCTTGAAGACAACAGCTATCAACCAGAAAGGAGACACGGTTTTAAAAGGAGAAGCGGTAATTAAAAAAATGGATTCGTGAATGTGTTCGCAATTGCTAATTAACGTTCCTCTATTTTCCAGCCGCGCCACTTATTTTGGCTATTACCAAAGTTGAGGAAAGGAGAGAGATATCTCGATGGATTTAAATTTGACTAAATCTCAAAGAATGATCCGCCAGATGGTGCGGGAGTTCGCTGAAAAGGAAGTCGCACCTGGGGCGGCCGAACGGGATAGCACTGGCGAATTCCCCTGGGAAATAGTAAGAAAGATGGCCTGTTATAACATGTTGGGCATTCCCTTCCCCGAAGAATATGGCGGGGCTGGAGCCGATACTTTGAGTTACATTATCACTGTAGAAGAGCTGGCCCGAGTCTGTGCAGCCACGGCGGTCATTGTCTCGGCCCACACTTCCCTTTGCGCTCACCCCATCTACCAGTTCGGTACTGAAGAACAAAAGCAGCGCTTCCTAGTGCCTTTAGCCCAGGGAGAAAAATTAGGGGCTTTTGCGTTAACTGAGCCCAACGCGGGTACGGATGCCGCCTCTCTCCGCACAACCGCTGTACGCCGAGGGGCCTCCTACGTTTTAAACGGAAACAAAATCTTCATTACCAACGGCGGAGTAGCCGATATTTACATTGTTCTGGCCAAGACAGACCCTTCTAAGGGCACACGTGGTATTACCGCTTTTATAGTGGAAAAGGGTACACCGGGTTTTTTCTTTGGCAAAAAAGAAGATAAATTAGGCATTCGCGCTTCCAGTACTACAGAACTGATTTTCCAAGACTGCCATATTCCCGTAGAGAACCGTCTGGGAGAAGAAGGGGAAGGGTTTAAGATCGCCATGCAGACGCTGGATGGGGGGCGTATAGGTATCGCAGCTCAAGCTGTAGGCATAGCCCAAGGGTGTCTGGAGGCTTGTTTACGCTATGCCAAGGAGCGCGAGCAGTTCGGCAAACCCATCGGATCTTTCCAGGCCATACAGTGGATGTTGGCCGACATGGCTACCCAGATTGACGCGGCGCGCCTATTAACCTACCGTGCCGCCTGGCTCAAAGACAACAAGCAACCCTTCTCTAAAGAGGCGGCCATGGCCAAACTGTATGCTTCCGAAGTGGCCATGCAGCAAGCTGTGAAAGCCATTCAAATCCACGGAGGCTATGGCTATATGAAGGATTATCCTGTGGAGCGTTTCTTCCGGGACGCCAAGATCACGGAAATATATGAAGGAACTTCGGAAGTACAGCGCATGGTCATTGCTTCTCATCTCTTGCGATAGGGAGGAACGGGCAATGAGAATAATAGTTTGTATTAAGCAAGTGCCGGACACCACCGAAGTGCGTATAGACCCCCGTACCGGCACCCTGATACGAACCGGGGTACCCAGTATTATGAATCCCGAAGACCGCCATGCCTTGGAAGCGGCCCTGGCCATAAAGGACCAGTGCGGGGCCGAGGTAATTGTCCTTTCGATGGGTCCGCCCCAGGCAGAGGAAGCCCTTTTAGAAGCTTTAGCTATGGGGGCGGACCGGGCCATCCTGCTCACCGACCGCGCTTTTGCCGGTGCCGATACCGCAGCGACATCTTATACTCTAGCCCAGGCCATAAAGCAGTTTGGTTCCTATGACTTAGTCCTTACTGGCCGCCAGGCTATCGACGGGGATACCGCTCAGGTGGGACCCCAACTAGCCGAGCTGCTGGATATCCCCCAAGTTACCTACGTACAAAAAATAGAACTTCTACCTGACGGCACCACCTGCCGCCTGCAGCGCGCCCTTGAGCGGAGCTATGAGCTCGTGGAAACGCGTCTTCCCGCCCTGTTCACGGTTATAAAAGAGCTAAACACACCGCGCTATCCTTCTATTCGGGGGATTGTCCGCGCCTGCCGTCAAGGCGTCACCGTTTGGACAGCCAAGGATGTGCCGGTGGACTCGAACCTGATAGGTCTTAAAGGGTCTCCTACCCAGGTAAGACGTACCTTTGTCCCCGAGCACCGAAGAAACTGTGTAATGTTACAAGGCTCTTTGGAAGAAATTGGTGCGACCTTGATCAAGCACCTCAAGGAGCGGAGGCTTTTAAAGGTTCTCGTTGGATAGATTGTATTGAGGGGCTTAGGAAGTTTAAGGAGGCTTTGTAACATGCGTATAGATAGCGAACTATGTACAGGGTGTAAAGCCTGCCTACGGCACTGCCCCTTTGGGGCGATAGAAATCGTGGATAAAAAAGCCCGGATCAGGGAGAACTGTACTAACTGCGGCGCGTGCATTGATTCCTGTAAATTTGGCGCCATCCAGAAGGAAGAAGATGCGGGCCAAACGGCCCCCGAAGTCGAACCCCTCTCTGGGTCTTATGAGGGAATCTGGGTATTCGCTGAGCAGCACCAAGGCCGGCTGGCCGAGGTTGTACGGGAACTCTTGGGCGCGGCTCAAGATCTGGCCGCCCAGCGCCAAACTCAGGTGGCTGCTGCACTTTTAGGCCATGATGTGTCCTGGATGGTGGACGAGCTTTTTGCCTATGGTGCCGACCGCGTCTATCTGGTGGAACACCTTGAGCTGACTTCTTATCGGACCGAGCCTTATGCTCATGTGCTGGCCAAATTGGTTGAGGAATTCAAACCGGAAATTTTTCTCCTGGGAGCTACACCCCTGGGGCGTGATCTGGCTCCCCGGCTAGCCCGTCGCCTGGGCACCGGTCTTACTGCCGACTGCACCGAGCTGGCTATCGACCCGGAAGAAAAAATTCTCTTGCAAACACGTCCCGCCTTTGGCGGCAATCTTATGGCCACCATAGCCTGTCCTCACCACCGGCCGCAGATGGCCACTGTCCGGCCGGGAGTAATGCGCAAGAAAAAGCCAGATTACGGCCGTAGAGGGGAAGCCGTGAGGCGCTCTTACGAAATCCCTCCCCAGTGCTTGAGGACCAGAATTTTAGAAGTTATAGAACGAGCCAGGACCAAGGTAAATTTAGAAGAGGCCGAGATCATTATTGCTGGAGGACGCGGCCTAGGCGGGCCGGAGGGCTTTAAGAAGTTGGAAGAGGTAGCTAAGCTCCTGGGGGCTACTGTAGGGGCCTCGCGTGCCGCTGTGGACGCCGGCTGGATCAGCCGTGAGCATCAAGTGGGACAAACGGGCAAAACAGTGAAACCCAGGCTTTACATTGCCTGCGGGATATCCGGCGCCGTCCAGCACCTGGCGGGCATGCAAAATTCCGAGTGTATCGTAGCCATTAATACTGACCCTGAAGCCCCTATTTTTAAGGTGGCCGATTACGGCATTGTAGGTGATGTGCATCAGGTGTTACCCGTGCTGGTAGAAGAGCTAAAGTCTTTATAATAGTAAAAGTCACATGTTATCGAAACCGCCTCAGGTTTTGCACTTCCGCGTTTCCCCCTGAGGCGGTCTTGCTTTACCAGTCCTAAAGGTTTCCCTTTATAAGCCGCATTTCCCCTGCTTCCACTACATCTGTAGGTACGCCGTCTACACTGGACGGGATACGCTGGTGGGGTTTTAGCTGCTTTAAGGGTACTTTTTGGCTAACGTAAACAATTATGGCGGGGATGGATGTAGGTTTACCCCCTCGGGTTTTATATCCGTAGCCCACACCCACCACGTTATCCATCTTAAGCAGAGTATCCTGCCACTTGGCCAGGATAGCCGGTATATCTTTAAGCACAGCCATTTGCCTCGCTTCCCGCATCCCCTCGACTTGTACCAAAAATAAAGGAGCCCTGGGTTTCCCCACAGCTCCTTAAGGTTTGGCACCTATCTTGATATCTCCTTCTTCTCCTTCAACCATCAGTTCCACCGTATCGGTGAGTACATCGGTATAGCTAAAGGAAATGCGCCGTTCTGGGCTCTTCTGCTCTTCCAAGCGGATAATAAAGATGTTGGGGTAAGTTTTTTCCAGTATGCCAACCTTCTCTATAATTTTCTTACGCCCGCGGTTGGCCCGTAACTTGATTTTCTGGCCCACCCGAGCCTCCAGATCCTGCCTTATAGTAGCCAAAACTTCTTTGGCAGCCATAAAACCACCCCTTCCCGGCATACATATCATATTATACTATGCCGGGAACAAGGTGTCAAGATATTATTTCATTTTACTAAACCCCCCGGCAATCTGTCAAGGGTAGCCAACCCTATATTAAGGCTTTATTACGGTTTTATTATGATTTTATTAACGAAAGTCAGCTGTTTTTTAGATTTATCGATACTATTCTTCTTTCCTTGTCAAATTAAGAAGCTCCGAATAGGGAGAGGAAGGATAGCCTAAACGCAATTTCCCCCTGATCTCTACCCCACCTATGCTTCCCTCGCCAGTCACGGTTTCTTTAATTATATCATAGGGTCGCACAATTTCCTGGATAGAAGTATAGGCTATTCGTTCTACCACCAGAAGAGGATCGAAGGCATGAATTAAAATGCGGCTCGGCGAGCTGGCAAAGGTAGCTCCGGCCTCCAACAGAGCCTCATAGTGGGACTGGCAAGCCCCGGCAAAGATGATTAGATCGTCATGGCTGGGCCTCAGCCTGCGGGCTGCCCGGACGGCAGCCACAAAATCTTTGGAATGGCGGTAGCTGTCTAAACTGGTCTGGTCCTTTTTATCTTTAATTAAACCGTCATGGCCGGTCAAAACGAGGATATCAGGAGTGAATTTGGCCAGCAGCTCCGGTATTTTTTCCGCCTGTTCCCCTTCAGCTACAAAAAAGCCCGCCACCGGCAGGCGTAGCTGCTGGTAAGCATGTAAGCAACGGTGTAAATATTCTTCATCACCATCGACGTGCACTACCCTGCCGGGAAACTCAAAAAAATTTGTTTTGTCTCCTCCTTTAACTTCTCCTTCCCTTGTAAACTGTTCTTCCAGAGCCCCTGCGACATCTAACCTGGCCAGCATCATTTCCCGCTTCGCCTTCTGGCGCTCCCGGACACGACGAAAACAAGATTGGTACTTCTCTTCATCTCGATAACGATAGCGCACCACCTGTTCCGTCGGTTGAACTTCCAGATCTTCCAGGGGAGCATCAGCGCTCAAGCGTACATCTATTCCTCTTAAATGAGCAGTGGCTTTACCCTTATCGGTGACGGTAATGGCCTTAACCTTAAAAAAGATATCTTTCCCGTAAGATTTACGCGCCACAATGTCGCCCGGTTTGATCTCGGCCATACTCCCCCCTCCGTCGTTGGCCTATTATCAGTGTATGCGATGCAAAAGGGAGGGTTCTCGGCCGGAGGCAAATAGTTAACATAAAATGCCTGTCCTGCCAACTATTTTGCAATGACGTGCTTATCCGTTTCCAGGTATAATTTTATCAAGGCTGGCAGGCGGTAACCAAAAGTTAAAGGAGTTGATGGCCATTAGAAGAAAGAGAGTATACCTTCTTGCCAGTTATGTAGCAGCCTTCCTTTTATTCCTGCTCCTCTATTCCCGTACCGCGCAAGCCGCTACTTATACCGTACAACCGGGAGATACTCTCTTCCTGATCGGCCAGCGCTATAACATAAGTGCTTGGGAACTACAAACAATTAACGGCCTCCCCGATTCCTGGATTTACCCCGGCCAGGTTTTGTGGATTCCTGATAGCCCAGGTACTGTACATGTAGTTCGCCCCGGTGATACGCTCTTTTTAATCGGCCAGTGGTACGGGGTGCCCTATCAAGACATTGTGAGTGCTAACGGGTTATCCAGCCATTACATTTATCCCGGACAGGCCCTGTGGATCCCTACCGGTGGAAGATCCAGGACAACGCCTGCAGCTTCCCGGGGAGCAGGGATAAGTTATTCCGCCCAAGATGTAGATCTTTTAGCCCGTCTGGTTTATGCCGAAGCCCGCGGCGAACCTTATGCTGGCCAGGTTGCCGTAGCTGCTGTTGTCCTAAACAGGGTCCGTGACGGGCGCTTCCCTAATACTATTGCCGGTGTTATTTACGAACCGGACGCCTTTGAATCCGTCACCGACGGCCAATTCTGGCTACAGCCAGATGCTACAGCTTACCGCGCGGCCCGTGAGGCCCTTTCTGGAAGAGATCCCAGCGGAGGCGCGCTCTTTTTCTGGAACCCGGCCAGAGCCACCAGCCCCTGGGTATGGACACGGCAGATTATCACCGTAATCGGTAATCACGTTTTTGCCATTTGAAAATCGCACGCGGAATAAAGGAAGGCGACAACAGGAGAAATTTAGAACAGGAGCAATTTGCCAAAAAAAAGAGAAGGCCGGTAAAACATAAGGCAACCGGCCTTCTCCCTTTTGGATTTTCTCCTTATTTTATCCGCTTTTAGTATATTTATCAGCCACCTTGGAGGCGCCGCAGGAATAGGGTTTGATCTTGGCAGCAAAGCCGCTCCCGACGACCATGCCTACAACCTCCCGGATAAGCTCTTTGGTATCGCCGTTGGGGCCCACATCCAGATGTATTTCGACATTGAGTTCCGGGTGACCGTTGGCCGCCAGTTTTTGCGCCAGGAAACTGGCTGTTTCTAAGCTTAAAGCAGTCTCGTAAAAAATCTTTTGCCTTAAGGAGGTTATCTTGCGCTGATATTTTTTCCGATAGTAATAACGAGCTCCTTTACCCACCTGGTGGATAATTATGGCCGTTACAAAGCAAGTATTTAACCGCGCCTGGGAATCAGTCCCGATAATCACTTTATACTGGGCATCGGGAGTGGCTTCAATAAAGGCCATAATATCCTGAAACATCTCTTCTGCACTGAGACGGCCTTTGCTGGGACTGATGAAATACACTTTGTCACCTTCTTCCCATCTTTGCCTGCAAGGAACGGCTGAGGCGGACAAATTCCTCTAAAGATAAAGTCTCAGCGCGACGTAAAGGTGCAATACCTGCCTCACTCAAGGCAGCCTCCACCGGTTCACGCGCGCTGGTCAAGGTGCGCAAAGCATTGGCCAGAGTTTTCCGGCGCTGGGCAAAAGCTGCCCGGACCACGCGAAAGAAAAATTCCCTGTCCTCTATGTCCACAGGAGGCTGCGGGCGCACGACCAAGCGAACTACAGCCGAATCCACCTCGGGCCGAGGATAAAACACAGTCCGCGGCACTCTCATGATAATTTGGGGCTCGGCAAAATATTGAACGAACACAGTTAAAGTACCGTAATCCTTAACGCCCGGCCTGGCTACCAAGCGCTCGGCTACCTCTGCTTGGAGCATAACTACCAGGTATTGGATATTAAAGTTATTGCCCAGAAGGTGTAACAAAAGGGGCGAAGTAATACAATAGGGAAGGTTAGCCACTATCTTATAACCGGGCAACCTCCCCCTGTCCTCTACACCCAAAACTTCTCTTACCAGCTCGTCAAAATCCGTTTTTAAAGCGTCGCCTTCTACCAGGCGCACGTTTTCTATCCCTGTTACTATCTCTCGCAAAGCAGCCACCAGCCCTCGGTCTATCTCCAGTGCTATCACTAACCCTGCCCGCCGGGCTAATTCCTGGGTAAGAGCCCCCAAACCCGGCCCTATCTCTACCACTATATCCCTTGGCTTAAGCTCGGCTTTCTCCACAATCTTTCGCGCTATATTGGCATCTACAAGAAAATTCTGGCCTAAAGATTTACGGGGGCTCAGCCCCTTCGCCTTCATAAAGGATATAAGTTTGCCGGGGCTAGCTACGAAATTCACAACCTTCTCCCTCCACCAGTTTATTATACTACAAAAGCCCCGGTGTAAACAACTTGAACCTGGAAGGCGTCTTATCCCTTCTTTATTCTAGGACATAAACTTTAACCTGGCGAACCCCCCAACGGCGAGCAGCTTCTTCGGTATCCAGGAACACATCGATGCGTTCCCCCTGTATCCTACTGCCAACATCCTGGGCTATTCCGAAGCCATAACCTTCAATATAAAGCCTGCTGCCCAAAGGAATTACCTCCGGATCAACGGCTACAGTACCTACCCGGGGAATAGCCCCCGTAGCCGTCCGCCTGCCCGTATGGGTATAGGCAGTGGCTGTCGCCCAGAAAACACGCTTAAATCGGAAACTATGACCGCCGCGGGAAGCTTGGCTCAAAGCTCCCACCGCCACCACTTGCGGAACCGGAGCTTTCAGGACTTCCTGCTTGACAACCTCGCGTTTCACTTCCTGCCCGTCTTCGTATATTACCCTGTATTCGGTCCGTTGAAGCCCTTTTTGACCGCGCTGGATTATCCGGGTGATCCCCTTCTCCAATTCCGAGTCCTGACGGCGGACCACGCCATATGCCAGTTCTTCTTCTACAGTTTCCGTGCGAACCTCCACTCGGGTGACTTTAATAACGTCTCCTGCTGTAATGATTTTTTCCCGATCAGGTTCTACTCTGTCTTCAGGGCCAAGACGGATTCCGGCACGGGACAGAGCCTCCTGTACTGTCGTCGGCAGGAGGCGTATTAGCTTCTCCTGGCCGTCGGCCAGTATACGGACTTCTATTGCTCGCTTTACTTCGATGTACATACCCTTGCGCAAAGGGGTATTTAAAGGAGGTGTGACTTGATCCTCAGGATTTAGAGTCACTTTTTGCTCTTGTAATAGCTGTCCCACATCCCTGGCCCAGGTGCGCAAAACCTTCTCCTGCCCGTCTGCTGCCAGGGTAACTTTCTTCCAGGTGAAGGTAGTCACTCCCCATCCAGTGCCCACCAGCACAAGGACCAAAGCCCACAAAAATAAAAATAGGGAGCGGCGGCGTGAGCGCAATCTTTTCTCTTCTCGCCAGGCACTAATCCAACCGTCCAAAGGGCCACCTCCCAAGTTAAAAAAGTGGCTATTAGTATTTCGACACCTACGTAAATTTTTCCTGCCGCAGCTCCTGTCTATTTTTGGAAGATACTCCGCAGAAACCTTTACTCTAAAATATGCACCTTAACGCGACGGCGTCCCCACTGAATGGCTTCCTTTTCCGTGTCCATAAAAACATCAATGCGGTTACCCTTAATAAGACCCCCTGTATCTTGGGCCCAGGCGTAACCATAGCCTTCTACGTATAATCTGGTTCCCAGGGGAATTACGCGGGGATCCACAGCTACAATACCCCTATAAGGGTAGATACCGGTAGCGGTACGGTTACCGGTATGAGTATAAGCTGTAGCTATTACTTCCAAGGTTTTACCGGCCTGGGCTACCGCCGCTGCTGTTTCGGGCGTTCTGGTGCCGTAGGCTATTATTTTCGATTGAGGTTGCACCTCCACCCAGGTATCCAGCAGTTCCCGCTTTACCTCCTTGCCGTTTTCTTTGGTTATACGGTATTTATAGTAACGTATTCCTTCTTTCCCTTCCCGCACGACCTTCTGGACACCCCGCTCGAGCCTAAAATCTGCTTGACGCTCAACAGCATAAGGGATGGATTCTTGGCGCAATTCAATCTCCTGCTGTACTCTGAAAACCCGAAGGAAAAAATCGCCGTTGGTGCCACCCAGGTTGGTTTCTACCCGATCCTGGGGTCCCAAGGTGAGTCCGGTAGCAGAAAGCACCTGAGCCACCGTGGGTATCGGTACCCGGACCAGTCTCTCTTGTCCATCGGCCTCCACCCTCACGGGCAACGCCCGGTTCACGCTCACGGTTAAACCCGGCGTTATGGGCGTGGCCGGATCGGGAATGACCAGGTCCTCCGGCTGGACCCGGATGCCAGCTTCCTCCAGCGCACCGGCTACAGTCCAGCTCCGGGTGGCAAGCTTTATAAGGCGTCCATCTGCCTCAATTTGCACTTCTCGTGGAGCCCAGCCTATCGATACCAGGGCCCAAAGGCTTATGACCAGGCAGAGGCTGGCCCTCAAGGCCCGATATCGCAAGTTTCGCAGCAATTCTTTCACTCCTTTTTAAAGGTACTACTTAATTTTCTCCCTAGGGATAATTTTTGCCATATAATTCTCAATTTAAACTCCCCATAAAAAAAGCCATGGTAGCACTTTTAAAAGTGCCGCCATGGCTTCCTGCCAGCTTCAAGTTTATCCCCAATGATCGCTATAGTCTGAAGAGGGCTTTAGCGTTGGCTGCGGTGGTCTCGATTATCTCTTCCACCGTTACACCCCGGATAGTGGCCACTGCTTCGGCTACTAGACGAATGTTAGCCGGTTCATTGCGCTGCCCGCGATGAGGTTCCGGGGTGAGATAAGGGGCATCCGTCTCTATCAGAAGCCGATCCAGCGGGATCCTGGTTACCAGTTCCCTGAGCCTTACAGCATTTTTAAAAGTCACCGGACCGGCGAAGGAAATATAAAAGCCCAGGTCCAGGCATTGGCGGGCCGTTTCCCAGCTGCCGGAAAAACAGTGCATCACGCCCCCCGGCAGCTCATCAGCTTCCTCTCGTAAAACGCGCAATATGTCCTGGTGGGCCTCGCGATTGTGAACTATAACCGGAAGGTTTAGCTGCCTGGCCAGTTTCAGGTGCCAGCGGAAGACTTCTTCTTGTTTTTTCCTGGGCGACAAATTCCGGTAGTAATCTAGCCCTGTCTCACCTATGGCTACCACCTGGCGATCCAGAGCCAGACCCCTTAAGACACGCGCACTTTCTTCATCGAAGGTAGCGGCATCATGGGGGTGAACGGCTACCGCCGCCTTCAAAAACGGCCAGTTATGGGCCTGAACTACTGCCTCCCGCGAAGATTTGATATCATATCCCACATTTATGACTACAGCCACCCCCGCCTTTTGCAATCTGTCCATTACCTCCGGCAAGTCGTGGCTAAAAGCGGGATCGTTTAAGTGGGCATGCGAATCTATTAGATTTAAGCTCATCCCCGGTTCCTCTCTTTATCTTATCGCACTTTAGCCCCCGAGGGAATATCCCGGTCAGGGGTGATGAGACTCAAGTTATCGCCCTCTACAGCCGCCAGCACCATGCCCTGGGAAACGATCCCGCGCAATTTGGCCGGCTTTAAGTTGGCTACCAGGATTACTTTTTTACCTATCAGTTCCTGGGGCTGGTAATGGCGCGCAATACCCGCTACTACCGTCCGCCTCTCTCCTCCCAGGTCTACTTCCAGCTTGAGGAGCTTATCGGCTTGAGGAACCTTCTCGGCGGCTACTATTTCAGCCACTTTAAGCTGCAAGCGAGAAAATTCCTCTAGGGTTATCTCGGGGACCTGTTCTTCCAGGCTTTCCCGGTCTTGCTTGTGGTGGTCTTCCTCATCAGCCGGCCACTCCACTCGCGGGAAGAGAGGTGCTCCTCGCTTTACCCGGCTGCCCGCCGGTAGGCCTCCCCACTGGCTCAAGCTATCCCAGGTATGGGCAAAGGAAGCATCCTGGATGCCCAGTTGTTCCCAAACCCTGGGCGGAACCCCCGGCATAAAGGGCGCACACATAACAGTCGCCTGGCGGACGGCCTCCGCCAGGTTATAGAGGACTGTCTGCAGGCGGGGCTTCTTGGCAGGGTCGCGGGCCAGGGCCCACGGCGCCGTCTCCTCAATATATTTGTTAGCCCGGTTTATCAGCTGCCAAATGGCGCTTAAAGCCCGGGCAAATTCAAAACGCTCCAGGGCCTCATCCACCTCTACCGGAATACGGGCCGCCAGTTCTTTTAGCTCCCGATCCACAGGCTCTTCCCCGGCCGGAGCAGGTATTAGACCGTCACAAAACTTCTCGATCATGGATACGGTGCGGTTTACAAGATTGCCGTAATCATTAGCCAGGTCAGTGTTCAGACGGTGGACCAGAGCTTCTTCTGAATAATACCCGTCGCCGCCATAGGGCATCTCCCGTAAGAGGAAATAGCGGATGGCATCCGAGCCATAACGGTCGATAAGAACCATGGGGTCCACTACGTTGCCCTTGGACTTGGACATTTTGCCCCCCTCCACCAGCAGCCACCCATGACCAAAGACCTTCCGAGGCGGTTCTATGCCTGCGGCCATAAGGATGGTAGGCCAGATGATGGTATGGAAGCGCACAATATCCTTGCCTACCAGGTGGACGGCCGCCGGCCAATATTTGCGAAAGAGGCTATCATCCTCGGTGCCGTAGCCCAAAGCCGAGATGTAGTTGGTCAGGGCATCGAACCAAACGTATATAACGTGCTTGGGATCCAGGGGTACAGGGATGCCCCAGTCAAAGGTGGTCCGGGAGACACAGAGATCCTCCAGGCCGCCTTTAATAAAGTTTATCATCTCGTTCCGCCGGGAAGCCGGCTGGATAAAATCGGGGTGTTCTTCAATATATTTAAGAAGCTGGTCGGCATACTTGCTCATGCGGAAGAAATAGCTCTCCTCCCGGAGAAGCTCCACCGGCCGTCCGCAGTCAGGGCAATTCCCATCTTTTAACTGGCGTTCTGTCCAGAAGGTTTCACAGGGTGTGCAGTACCAACCCTCATACTCTGATTTGTAGATGTCACCCTTTTCGTAAATCTTCCGGAATAACTCCTGCACCACCCTTTTATGCCGTTCTTCGGTGGTACGGATAAAATCGTTGTAGGAAATATCCAACCGGCGCCATAGCTCCTTAAAAGTGGCTACGATGCGGTCCACATAGGCCAGAGGCTCCAGCCCTTCTTCTCGAGCCTTGCGCTGTATCTTCTGGCCGTGCTCATCAGAACCGGTAAGAAAATAGACATCGTACCCCCGCATTCTCTTGTATCTAGCCAGGGTGTCGGCCATGGTCGTAGTAAGGGCATGGCCAATGTGGAGTTTGTCGCTAGGATAATAGATTGGGGTCGTGACGTAAAAAACTTTGTCCCCCATTAAAGGCCGTCCCCTTTCTGCAAATTCAGGAGTATTATATTAAAAAACTCAGCAATATGTCAAGTTTTACCTAAAAAGGGTCAAAATAGCCGATTTTTAAACCTTATTCGATTTTACTAGAACTGGAAAAGGTGGTATCATATAGCTCAGATGTCGAACTGTGTAGAAAAGGGGGAGGAGAATCTTGCTTAAATCTACTGGTGTCGTCCGCAAAGTGGACGAGCTGGGCCGCATTGTTATTCCCATCGAATTGCGGCGCACTCTAGGTATTGAAGAAAAAGACGCCCTGGAAATCTACGTGGATCAGGAAAAAATTATCCTCAAAAAGTACGAGCCGGCCTGCGTTTTCTGCGGCAATGCGGAGAACGTTACCAATTTCCGGGGCAAAAATGTGTGCCGCGATTGCGCCATGGCTATGAGCTCTATAGCTGTTTAGGGCTCTCCAAGCAAGCTTGGTAAATTTCGCGACGAGGGCGACCGTAAAATCTGGCTACCTCAGCGAGAGCCTCCTTGCGCGGTCGCCCTGCCTTTTCGAGGGCTGCCACCAGAATAGCTGCCTCCTCCGGTATAAAGAGGGGTTTAAGGCGGACAGCACCTTTCACCACGAGGGTTATCTCTCCCCGCGGGACTTCCTCTTTAAAATGCTGCAGGGCCTCCTTCAGGCTCCCGCGGAAGACCGTTTCAAACTTCTTAGTTAACTCCCGGGTTACCGCTAATTTACGTTCCCCGCCAAAGATCTCCACCATATCCTCTAAAGTGTCCAGCAGCCGGTGGGGTGCCTCAAAGATGACCAACGTTCTTTCTTCCTCGGCTAACTCGGTGAGCCTTTCCCTTCGCTCGGAGGGTTTACGCGGCAAAAAGCCTTCAAAGACAAATCGCCCCGTCGGCAAACCCGACACCGCCAGGGCTACAATTACGGCGCTAGGACCGGGCACGGCTACTACCTCTATCCCTGCTTCTACTGCTTCCCTTACCAGCTCTTCTCCCGGATCGGCGATGCCGGGCATACCTGCATCCGTTACCAGGGCTATCTTCTTTCCCTCCTTCAGCAGCTTGAGCAGGAGCGGTCCTTTTTTTTGCAGGTTATGCTGGTGATAACTGGTAAGAGGAGTATGGATGTCATAATGGGCGAGCAATTCGCGCGTGCGGCGGGTATCCTCAGCAGCAATGAGGTCGGCTTCCTTCAGGACTCTGAGGGCTCTTAGAGTAATATCTTCTAGGTTCCCCAGGGGAGTGCCAACTAAAAAAAGGCAGCCCACCACCTCATCCCCTCTTTTCCAGAAAGCTTAAACAAAAAAGGCAACCCTGGCTCCCGCGTACCCGAGCAAATTGCGCGGGGCAGATATGATATCCCTGGTCATAAAGAAACCGTAATCTGTCCTGCCCCTGAGGACCGGCAACGGACTCCGCTATCATTGCCCTCAGACGCTGGTTTTCTTCTTCCAGCCCCCGGACGTGCGTCTTCAGCCGCTTTATTTCGCGCTGTACTTCAGCCAGCTTTAGTTCCAGGGCAGCCAGGGCAACGCTCAAACTCTCACCGCCCTGTTCTTCCAATGGCCCAGTGTCCCTGAATTCACTCAATCTCCTCTACTTCCTCCCGTCTGAATTCCATTACACCCCGCTCGGGCAGTTCCACAGCTACAGTACCTTTGAGGATATTCAGGGCTGTT
The DNA here is from genome assembly GCF_056378755.1 of Thermanaeromonas sp. DSM 22490. Lineage (NCBI taxonomy): Bacteria > Bacillati > Bacillota > Clostridia > Neomoorellales > Neomoorellaceae > Thermanaeromonas > Thermanaeromonas sp. DSM 22490. Next base: position 70,619 of record NZ_JBJHHE010000010.1, on the reverse strand, counting down.
ACCTTCCCCTCCCCCAGAGGTGTCTTCACCTGGTCCCCCACCTCGGGAAAAAGGGGTTTGGCCTCTTCGTAAACATTATTTTCAAAGCGCAGGCAGCACATAAGTCTCCCGCATAAGCCCGAGATCTTGCTGGGGTTTAAGGAAAGGCATTGGTCTTTGGCCATACGTATGGAAACCGGTTCGAATTCGCCCAAGAAGGAGGCGCAACAAATTTCCCGGCCGCAAGCGCCCAGGCCTCCCACCATCTTAGCCTCATCCCGCACGCCAATCTGGCGCAATTCAATGCGGGTACGAAAGATAGAAGCCAGATCCCGTACCAGCTCGCGAAAATCCACCCGCCCTTCGGCAGTAAAGTAAAAAATTACTTTACTGAGATCAAAGGTAAACTCTACGTCGATCAATTTCATGGGCAAGCCGTGTTCGGCAATTTTCTGCTGGCAGATAGCCAAAGCCTCTTTCTCCTTCTGGCGATTAAGGGCTACCTGCTCTTCATCGGCCGGGGTGGCCCGCCGGATCACCGGTTTAAGAGGCTGGACTATTTTTTCCTCCGGTACCTCCCGCGGGCCTACCACCACTTCGCCATATTCCAGGCCCCTGGCCGTCTCCACTATTACCTTGTCCCCTACCTGAAGCTCTATATTTACGGGATCAAAGTAATATATTTTTCCTGCTTTTTTAAATCGAACTCCTACCACCAGGGCCAATCGCTATATCCCTTCTTTCTCTGCGGAATTCAAGGCGCGATAGATATTAAGCAGCATAACTTCCAGGGCCAAACGGCGGTTAGCGTTTTGTTCCAGATAAATTCTGGTCCGCCAAAGGTGCCTATAACACCTCCAGAGGGTTGCCGGCGGCAGCGGCCGCCAGCCAGTATTGCTGGATTCCCCTCTGGGGGTCAGGAGTAGTCTTTCCTGCCGGGTTAATTGCCATACCAGGTGATCCCGGCAGGCCAGCATAAGGCTGTCCACCAGGGAAAGCACATCCTCTTCTTTTTCCATCCGAGGCAGAAGGGCGGTCATCAACCGGGACAGGTCCGCAGATAATATTTCCTGCCAGTAGTGTAGTCTTTCTCCCGCCGACTCCTCGGCAGAAAAGCGCAAGACCTGGCAGCGGGAAGAGATGGTAGGGAGCAACAGAGCCGGCTGGACAGCCAGAAGGAAAAAATAGACGTCCCCGGGCGGTTCTTCCAAGATTTTTAGAAGACAATTGGCAGCTTCCGGCGTAAGGTTTTCGGCTTGATTGAGTACTACTATCTGTGCTCCCCCCTGGAAGGCCTTAAGGTACAGTTCGGCCTCCAGCCGCCGCACCTGATCTATTTTAATGCTGGCTCCGCGGGGCTCCAGGTAATGGTAGTCAGGGTGGTTACCGCCAGCCATCTGGCGGCAGGAACGGCACTGCCCGCAAGCCCGGCCGCCCTGCCTGGCAGCACAGTTTATCGCAGCCGCAATCTGGCGCACCGTATGCAGCTTTTCCTCTTTTTCGCCGCCTATAAGGAGATAAGCATGGCTCAGGCGGCCGGCCGCCAGGGCCTGTTCTAACTGTTCCAGCACTGTCACAAGAGTTCAGCTCCTAAGAGGACTCATTCCCTGACCCGCGTTAGCTCAGGCTCCCCGAGCTAAAGCAGCGGCTCTACCGCTGCCCAGACTTGCCTGAAGACCTCTTCTTTAGGCTGGAGGGCGTCAATGATCTTGATGCGGCCGGGTTCCTGGCGGGCCAGCTCCAGGTAGCCTTCCCTCACCCGCCGGTGAAAGGTAAGGTCTTCCTGTTCCAAACGGTCCGGTATCTTGCCTCCCTCTCCTGGGCTTCTACGCCGCAAACCCTCTTCCGGCGGCAGGTCTAAAAGAAGGGTGAGGCTAGGCCTTATCCCCCCGGTGGCTAGCTCATTAATCTGGCGCACCAGACCCTCGCTCAGGCCCCGGCCGAAACTCTGGTAAGCCAGGGTGGAATCCGTGAACCGATCGCACAGAACTACCTTCCCGGCTTCCAGGGCGGGCAGGATGCAAAATTTTACATGCTGGGCCCGGCCTGCAGCGTAAAGAAAAACCTCCGTAATCCCCAACACTTCCTCCGGCCAGGGCTTAAGCAAAAGCTGGCGGATCCCTTCCGCCAGGGGAGTACCTCCGGGCTCCCGCGTGCATAAAACTTTGCGGCCCCTGGCTTCCAGGTGCCGGGCCAAAAGCTCTAACTGGGTGGTCTTGCCAGAACCGTCTGGGCCTTCAAAGGTGATAAAAATGCCTTTCATGCGTCCACTACCTGTACCTCGGCTTCTTTTCCTAAAACGAGAGCCAGCAGTTCTACTACCTCCGGGGTTAACACTTCTCCTGGTACCACCAGGGCCACGCCCGGCGGACAAGGAGCCACCAACTCGGCTGCTATCTTGCCCGCTGCCTCTTTAAGGGGTAACATCCGGTGGCGGGCCTGAAAAGCCTCCCGGGGGGTTAGGGCCACTCGGGGTAAGATACTACATAGCTCAACCGGCCGGCAGGTAGTATAAATCCTCGGTGGGCGCCTGCCGGAGGGCTGACTGGCTTGTCTTATTTGCCGCAATGCCTCTATAAGCCCGCTTATTTCGGCCTCTTCCTCCGCCGGCGTGAGAATCCCTACTATATATTTGAGAGCGGCCATTTCCATCTCGTAACCCAGGTCTCGCAAAACCTTTAGTGCCTCCGGTCCCGTTAACCCTAAAGGAGCCGTGGGGATGACCAGCCTCGTCACATCCAGCCCGGCTGTGGCTTCTCCGTGTACATCTGCTGCTTCCAGGCAGGGTACGCCCGCCTTTTTCAATTTTTCCCGCAACTCCAGGGCCCGGACCACTGCTTGGGCCCATAATTCCCTTCCCCATAGCTCCACCTGCTGGCGAGCCACGTCTAAGGAGGCCAGGAGCAAATATGAAGGGCTGGTAGTTTGCAAAATCTGGAGGGCCTGGCCGATTTCCCGGCCGTCAAGCCCGGGCCTTATGTGCAACATGGCCGCCTGGGTAAAGGCCCCCAAGGTTTTGTGGGTACCGTGTACTACGTAGTCGGCCCCCAAAGCCAGAGGAGACGGTGGTAGCCGGGGATCCAGGCCGAAATGGGACCCGTGGGCAGCATCCACTAAAACTTGCAAACCCTTCTCGTGGGCCAGATCTATCAGGTGCCGGGTGGGAGGTACCAGCCCCTCATAAGTGGGGTGTACTACCAAGAGCAGCTTGGCGTCAGGATAAGCCTCCAGCGCCTTCTCTACTTTAGCAGGTTCGATACCTAAAACCAAGTCTAGCTCGGAAAGCCAGGCGGCCTCGAGGTAAACCGGCCGCGCCCCACTTAAGATAAGGCCGGCAAAAGCCGAACGGTGGGCATACCGCGGCAGAAGTACCGTATCTCCCGGCCGGCAGGCGGCCAGAAAAACCGCCATTATGCCGGTGCTGGCTCCATTAACGAGGAAGAAAGTTTGACCCGCTCCAAAGAAACTAGCCGCTTTTTCCTGGGCTTCCTTAATTACCCCCTGCGGCCGGTAGAGATTGTCCAGACCCGGCAGTTCCGTCAAATCCACCTGGAAGACGAATTGTCCCAGGCGATCATAAAAATCCCGGCCGGTGTTCCGGCCGCCCTTATGCCCCGGCGTATGCCAGGAAACCAGCCTCTGCTTAGTGTAGCCCTTTAGGGCCTCCCACAAAGGTGCCCAGCTGCGTCCTTCTTCCCTCACTTTTAAGCTCCTGGTTTGCTCCATCCTTTGCTGCTTATTATAGCATTATAGCACGAGAAAGGGGGACCTCCAAGGCAATTTTAATTTTACTGAGCGGGGCGCTGGACGCCGGCATGATCTACGTAATAATCGCCCTTGACCAACAACTCGGAGACCGGCACCACCTGGTAGCCTTCGGCTTTCAGCTTATCTAGCAGAGGACCCAAAACAGCCGCCGTATGCTGGCCGTTGTTGTGGAAAAGGACAATGGAGCCGGGTTTGATACCTTTTATAACCCGCCGGTAAATATCCTCGGCAGATAAGTGTTCCTGCCAGTCCAGGGAATCCACGTCCCACTGGATGGCCTTGTAGCCCAGACGCTGCACCACCCGTATTACCGTGTCGTTATAGTCGCCGAAGGGCGGCCGGAAGAGTTCCGGCTTGTACCCGGTAATTTCTTCCACCAGGCGGTGGTTTTCTCTAAGTTCCTGTTCCATCTGCTCTTCGGAGAGGGAAGTAAAATGGGGGTGGGTGGCCGAGTGCAACCCTATTTCATGGCCTTCTACTGCGATTCTTTTCCCCAGGTCGGGATATTTTTTCAGCCAGATGTTAGTCAAGAAAAAGGTGGTCTTTATATTGTGCTGGCGCAAGATCTCTAATATTCTGGGGGTATGTTCCGCCCCCCAGGTGGCATCAAAGGAAAGGGCCACCTTTTTTTCGGTGGTAGCCACGCTATAAATAGGTAGTAATTTTTTAGCCCGTCCCACCAGCACGGCCAGGGGCGAGCGGTCGGCGAGAACACTTCCGGCCAGCAAACCTAAGAAAAAAATTAAAAGACCCAAGAGCCCCTGCAGGATAATTTTGCGTCTCCAAATAATAAACATCCCCCGCACCTCCAGGATAATCCTATTCGGCCGGGGGAAAGGATATGTGTCTTTTTAAGTTTTAGGCTTTCTGGTAAGCCTGGTCTAATAGCTGGATTACATGAACGGCTTTGGCTGCCAGGCCTTGGGTGTTTATACCGTGGGCCAACTGCATGAGGCAGGCCGGGCAGGCAGTAGCCAGATACTGGGCGCCGGTATTGCGGAAGTTGTTCATTTTGCGCTCGAGTATCTTGCGGGACAGATCATAATGGGTAACATTGTAGGATCCGGCTCCCCCGCAGCACCAGTCTGCTTCATTCATTTCTACGAATTTCACGCCAGGGATACTTTTTAAAATTTCCCGCGGCTCTTTTTTAACTTTTAAGCCTCGCACTGCATGGCAGGGATCGTGGTAGGTAACGGTAATCTCCAAGGTGCCCATTTCTTTCTTTATACCTATTTCAGAAAGATAAGCCACTGCTTCCTTTACTTTAGACGCCATCTCTTGAGCCAAAGGCCCGTAATAGGGATCCTCTTTAAAGAGTTCGGCGTAATTGTGCAGGCCGTGGGCACAAGAAGCACAATCTGTAATGATAGCTTCTACCTGGTGCCGCTTAAAGGCCTCCAGGTTCTGCTTGGCCAGAGCGAGGAGCATCTCTGTATCGCCGTAAGCCTCATGGGGTATACCGCAGCAGTTAGTGGCAGGCACCACCACTTCGCAATCGTTATGCTGCAACACCCGTAAAGTGGCCTCACCTATGGGGGAGAAGAAATTATTAATTACGCAGCCGATGAAATAGGCCACCTTGTGGCGAGGTCGAGCAGGCGGTTTAAGCAGCTGGGGCAACCGTTGGCGCAAGGTAACAGGCGGTATATCGGGCAGAAGGCCTTCGGCCTTGCCGAGGGCGCCCAGCAATTTCAGAAAACCCGTATGCCGGGCCAGCCAGCGGGCTCCGCTGCGCTGGTAAAAGCGTAAAGCCTTGGCCCCTAAACTTAAGCGGCGCTGATTGGCCAGGACACCCCTCAGTGCCAGGCGGATAGGGAAGGGCTGACCCTTGGCCCGGGTGATCTCCGCCCTGGCTGCCTTGACCAAGGTATCGGTTATGACCGAAGAGGGGCAGGCGTTAACGCAGGCCCCGCAGAGGAGGCAGGAGTATATGTGGTGGTTTATTTCCGGATTTTGAGTGAGATCAAAGAGCCCTTCCAGCGAAAGGCGTATCAGGCGGTTCCGACCGCGGGCCACCGAAAACTCTTCGCCGGTTGCTTTATAGGTAGGGCAAACTTCTTGGCAAAAGCCGCACTTGTTACAGCGCACCACATCTTCCATCATGTCGCGTAAAGCTCTAACCATCTTTGCCTCTCCTTTCCCACCCGGCAATTTAGCTAACCTCTGGGGTAGCCAGCACATAGGCCAGAACTTTGCTGTTAGGCGTCAAAACCCGGCGGGGATCCAGGGCTTCTTTTATCCTTCTGAGGAGGGGGATAAGGGCTCTCCCGCGAGCCTCTACCCAGCGACGTGCCATGGTCAAATCATTAATGTTATCTACCAGGAAATGGCCTCCTGCCTCTAAGGCCATATTTTGCAACCTGTCTAGCACATCTTGTATTTCCCGGTAAGCTGCCGGCGGCTGCCTTAAGAAAACGTGGACGTGGCCGTTGCCAAAATGAGCTACCAAAGCAGCTTCTTGGTGGAGGGAAGCCAGCAACGACCGGGCTTCCTTTATAAACTTACCGGTGGCCGTGAAAGGTAGGGAAGCGCTGCCCAGCAGGGCTCCTTTATCGCCGGCAACAGCTTTAAAAGCATAACGCCTGGCCGTCCAGACAGCTTCTCCCTGATCTGCCGTACAGATAACCCCTTGAGCAGCCTGGCCATATTTTTTCTCTGCTTCTCCAGCTTGCCAGGCGACGGCCTCCTCAAAACCGGCAAAAGCAGCCAGCACACATGCCTCTCCTTTAACCGGCAAGGGGTATCCCGCCTTCTCCAGCGCTTCTACGGCGTAAGAATCCAGGACTTCCAAGGCCGTCGGCCCCAATTCCTGGCGCAAATTAAAAGCCGCTTCGCAGGCCTCTTCTATGGCCCTGAATCCGAGGCAAACCGTAGTCTCCTTTTCCGGCAGGGGCTTAAGTTTCAGCATGGCCTTGGTAATAATGCCCAAAGCGCCCCAAGATCCGGCCATAAAGCGGGTGTTATCGTAATCCTGGACGTTTTTAACCGTCTTGCCCCCAGTGCGCACAATCTCGCCCGTGGGCAACACGACCTCCAACCCCAAGAGATAATCTTTAATGGTGCCATAGCTCAGTTTCCTGGGGCCCGAGGCATTGCTGGCAATGCAACCGCCCAGGGTACACGTCTCCCCTTCTACCGGATCAACTGGTAGGAACAGGCGCCCTTTCCGGAAACTTTCATTTAAGGCGGCCAGGGAAAGTCCTGTTTCCACGTAAGCCGTCTGGTTATCTTGGTCGAACTCCACGATGTTCTGCAAGTCAGTCAAGTTTAAAGCTATACCGCCCTTGTAAGGCAACAGCCCTCGCCAGGCGTGGTTTCCCGCTCCCCAGGGAATTAGGGCGATTCCTTCCTCGTTAGCGAGGCGCACAACTTTGGCTACCTGCTCGCTATCGGCAGGAAAGACCACCACATCCGGCAGGTAGTCCGAGTCTAGGGCCATCTTCTGCCGCGTAGTTAAATCCTCTTTAACCCGTTCAGCACCCAGGATATTTTCTAATTCCTTGATCAATTTCGCCTGCATTTTGTTACCCCCCGGTGTTTTAAAACTTAAACCTCGGGTATGAATTTTCCGGCGTTAAGCACTGAATTGGGATCAAAGGCCCGACGCTCCCGGCGCATAAAATCAAGCTCAGCCGGCGTGAATGCCAGAGGCATAAAATCCAGCTTGGTTAGGCCAATACCGTGTTCTCCGGAGAGGGTTCCGCCTAAATCCAGGGCGGCTTTAAAAATTTCCTCCCGCGTTTTGTGCACGCGTTCCATTTCATCATGATCCCTCTCATCAAACAGTACGAGAGGATGGAGATTGCCATCACCTGCATGGGCCAGCATTCCGATGGGAACGTTATATTTTTCAGCAATAGCCTCCACCCGGCGCAGCATCTCCGGCAGCTTGGTCCGGGGGACGGTAGCATCTTCTAGGTCATAGGAGGGACGGAGACGGGCTATGGCTCCAATGGCTGTCCTGCGGGCCAGCCATAAATTATCCCTCTCACTGGCATTCCTGGCCAGTTTCACCTCCGTCGCTCCGTTGGCCCGGCAGATTTCAATAATTTTCTCCGCCTGCCGCTCCAAGCCGGCTTCCCAGCCATCCACTTCAATGAGCAGCACCGCACCGGCCTCCAGGGGAAGGCCTATGTGTAACCAGTCCTCTACGGCTTGGATTACTTTATTATCCATTAGCTCCAGGGTGGTGGGAATAATACCGTGAGCAATGATCTGGGATACGGAATTGCCGGCTTCCTCCAGAGTATTGTAGATGGCCAACATGGTTTTAATAGCCTGGGGCATGGGTGTAAGACGCACAGTAATCTTGGTGGCTATACCCAGGGTGCCTTCCGAACCTATGAGGAGGGCCAACAGGTTAAGTTCCGGGGCAATGGGCTCCCACTTACCTCCTATGTTCACGATCTCACCGGTAGGAAGTACAAGTTCCACGCCCAGGATATGGTCTTTGGTCACCCCGTATTTTATACCCCGCATGCCGCCTGCGTTTTCACCAAAATTGCCGCCCATGGTGGATACCTTCTGGCTAGCCGGGTCAGGTATATAAACCATTCCGTAAGGTGCCACCGCTTTCTGCAATTCCATGTTGGTAACACCCGGCTCAACTACAGCTATCCTATTGACCGGATCGATCTCCAAAATGCGGTTCATACGGGTCATGACAACAACAATGCCTCCCCGGTGGGGGACAGTGCCCCCGCTCAAGCCCATACCTGCTCCCCGGGGTGTTACGGGGATATTTTTGGCGTTGGCCAATTTTAAAATAGCTGATATTTGCTCTGCATTCTGAACAAACACTACGACATCAGGCTTGCCATAAAAGAGAGTGGCGTCATACATGTAAGTAGCCAGGGATACTTCTGAGGTCAGTACATTCTCTTGGCCCACAATCCGGGTCAGCTCGGCTAAGGTTTCTCTATCCAGCATGCCAGGCCTCCTTCCCTTTTTTTGCAACGGGCTCCCTGCGGGCTTCCTAGTAAGGTACCAGTGAGTCCTTCAAAAGATTAATAAGTTTAGCAAAACTTGTTAGAGGATAAGATAATTCCATCTTAGGTATTTAATTTTATTTTAACATCCTTTAAGAAAAAAGGTCAAAAACTAGCATGCCCTTTTTACGACCTCTGGCACCTATAAAGACCATAAATTCGCTTCTCTCTTTATTTTTTATACATTATCCACTTATCTTATGGCCTAACCAGTAGACCAGTAAATAAAGGGGAGGCTACCTCATCCAGGGTAACCCCCCCCAAGATTAACTATATTCCCTCGCTCATCTTGGCCAGGCGCTGCAAGTGTTCCCAGCGCCGGTCCACTTCCGCCTGGAACTCTTCAATAAGGTATTCGTTTCCTTTCTGGAAGAAGTGCGCAAAACGGCCCTGGGGCTTGAGATACTCTGTCACCGGAATCTTGTTCTTGGGCACGTAGTTAATAATCCACTTCTGGCCCTTTTCTTCTACCTCATAGAGGGGGTAGAAGCAACATTCCGTACCCAGGCGGGCGATTTCCACCGTTTTGTTCTCGGGGAAGCGCCAACCGCGCGGGCAAGGAGCCTGAACGTTGATAAAGGAGGAACCGTCATAGTTCAGAGCCTTCTCCACTTTGCGCATAAAGTCGCGCCAGTTGTGCAGGGAGGCATTGGCCACATAGGCGCCATGAGCAGCAGCAATCCAGGCCAGGTCCTTGCGGTGCTGCTGTTTACCCTTCTGGGCCTCGCCTACATGGCTGGTGGTAGTCCATGCCCCATAAGGCGTGGCACCGGAGCGCTGGATACCGGTATTCATATAGGCCCCATTATCATAGCAGACGTATAATACCCGGTGTCCGCGCTCGAGCATTCCGGACAGGGCCTGGAAGCCAATGTCATAGGTGCCGCCATCCCCGCCAATAACGATTACGTCGAACTGCTTATTGGAATCCAGCTTGCCCCTTTTCTTTAGGGCTTTAATGGCCGCGTCTATACCCGACGCTATAGCAGCAGCGTTTTCAAAGGCGTTATGATAATAGGGTGTTTTCCAGGCGGTGTAGGGGAAGACCGCCGAGGAAATCTCCAAGCAGCAGGTCGGGTTTACTACAATGGGCGAATGGGGTGCGGCCAGGAGAATCTGCTTCACCACTATGGGCGCCGGGCAGCCAGCGCATAGACGGTGGCCGCCGGTGAAAAGGGCTTCTTTTTGGCTGAGTTCCTTAAGGCTTGCCATTATTGCCACCCCCTCAGGTCGAGGTAATTGAGGACTCGATCCACCTTGCCGGCAGCGGCGATCCTCTGCAAGTGCTCGTATACCCTGCGGATGCTCCGGGCCGGGACATCGCGGCCACCCAGGCCGGCCACATAACTTATCAGGTTGGTGTGCACGCCTTTATGATAGAGAGCACCCAGTACATCGCTGAAAACAGCAGGGCCCGGAGCGCCGGGAGAAAGGGCTTTCTCCATAACTGCTGCTGCTTTTACGCCCCGCAGGGCCTCCGCTACTTCATCGACGGGGAAGGGCCGGTAGCAGCGTATCTTTAGTACACCTGCTTTGACCCCCTGTTCGCGCAGTTCATCTGTAACAACCCGGGCTGTACCTACCATGGAACCCAGGGTAACAATGGCGATTTCGGCATCATCCATACGGTAACCCTCAACAATACCATAGCTGCGACCAAATTTCTCGCCGAATTCCTTGTCTACTGCCGCGATAACGCCCTTGGACTGCTCCAGAGCATAGGCCTGGGAATATTTGTGTTCAAAGAAATAATCGGGCAGTGTCAGGTTACCTAAGCAAACAGGATTCTCCGTGTCCAGTAGATTAAGGGCTGGCCGGAATTCCCCGATAAAATCTTTCACTTCCTGGTCATCCAGGACGTTGATGGGCTCCACGTTATGGCTCACCACAAAGCCGTCCAGGCACACCATAACCGGGAGCAGCACCGAGCGATCCTCGGCAATGCGAACGGCCTGAATCACCGTATCATAAACTTCCTGGGCACCCTCACAGTATAGCTGAATCCATCCGCAATCGCGGGAACCCAGGCTGTCGCTCTGGTCATTATGAATATTAATAGGCGCCGAAAGGGTACGGTTCACGTTGATCAGTACAATGGGGTGACGGTTGCCGGCGGCAATGTAGAGCACTTCATGCATCAGAGCCAAGCCCTGAGAAGACGTACAGGTTATGGTCCGCGCTCCCGCGGCCGAGGAGCCGCAACAAGCGCTCATGGCGCTGTGTTCGCTCTCCACGGCAACTAATTCGGTTTTTACCGAGCCCTCGGCGACGAACTCAGCGAACCGCTCCACGATTTCCGTCTGCGGTGTAATAGGATAAGCCGCTACCACATCGGGGTCGATCTGGCGCATGGCTTCAGCTGCTGCACCGTCACCGGTCAAGCCGATGGTTTTTCTCATGCTTCTCTTCCTCCTTCCCGATTATCCCCGTATTCCTAATACTCTCCACCCTCGGCCATGGTCATGGCGTTATCCTTGGGACATTCATTGGCACATATGCCGCAACCCTTGCAAAGGGAGGTATCTATCCCGGTAACCTTGCCATCTTGCGCCTGAATGGCCATTTCCGGGCAATACATCCAGCAAATCAAGCAATGGGAGCACTCATCTTTGTTCCAGATGGGCCTCTTGGTACGCCAGCTGCCAGTTTTGTAATCAGTGGAACCCTCCGACACAATTGCTCCACCCAGGGGAATCTCATACCACGCGGGAAAAGCCTTTTTATCTAGCTTGCGAATGGCGTTATTGATTTGTACCGTCACGCTCCCTGCACCTCCTCATAGGCCCGACGCACGGCATTCAGGTTTTTCTGGACAATTTCCGGCTTAAAGCGGTGGCTGAATTGTTCCTCAAACTCCGCCAGAATGTTTTCCAGTTTAATGAGCCCCAAAACTTTAGCCAGGGCACCCACCATGGGGGTATTAGGAATAGGACGGCCGAGTTCTTCGCTGGAAATCTTATAGGCGTCTACTGCATAAACTTTAAATTTGCCGTCAACTCCCAGCTCCCTGGCCAGTTCAGCCGACGTTCCGGGATAATTAGCCACCACGGCGCCGCCTTCTTTCAGGTTGGCAGTCACATTGACAGCTTTTAGCAAAGTAGGATCCAAAACCACTACAATGTCGGGTTCCTCGATGGCACAGCGCAAATTGATAGGAGCATCGCTAATGCGGGTATAAGCTACGATCGGGGCCCCCATTCTTTCCGTACCGAATTGGGGGAAAGCCTGGAAATACAGATTTTCGCGAATTGCCGAGGCTGCCAGATAACGGGAAGCCAATACCGCACCCTGGCCACCGCGGGCATGCCAGCGGATTTCCACCATTTTAGCCATAGCAGTTCCTCCTCTCTCTTTTTTATGTTCAATGTTTCACAAAAGTAAAAATGTACTTAACTTAGCCCCCTCACCCCTTTATCAGGTTTAACCCCTTATATTTTTTTCTTTTCTCTGCATTAACGCCTTAAAACGCCTTTAAAGGCGGGCGGATTCTAACTTATCTCCTGCTTTGAGTCCCTCCGCTTTAGCCCATTCATTTGCCGGAATTTTGCCCGTACCGGTGTACTGGACCCGCTTGGCCAGGATCGCGCCATCACCCGTGGCCACTACAAAACCCTCCTCACCGGGTATGGCTATAACCTCGCCCGGCACGCCCTGACCGGAATAGGGCTTGGCCTCCCAAATCTTTAGCTTTTCCCCGCGGAACAAAGCCCAAGCTCCGGGCGTCGGGTCCGAACCGCGGATAAGATTATAAATCCTCTGGGTGGACCATGACCAATCTATGCCCACATGTTCTTCTTTAATAACCGGCTGGAAGGAAGCTTGGCTCTCATCCTGCGGTATTGGCTGCGCTTTGCCTTCCCGAATTAGCCGGACCGCCTCGGCAACCATCTTCACGCCCAGGGGATAAATCTTATTAAAATAGAGGGTTTTTACACTATCTTCCGGATCGATGGGGACTTTCTCTTGCAGGATAATGGGGCCGGTATCCACACCTTCGTCAATCTGGTGGATAGTTACGCCCGTTTCGGTTTCACCGTTAATGATAGCCCAGTTCATGGCACTACCGCCCCGGTACTTGGGGAGCAAGGATGGATGGAAATTGATTCCTCCATGGGTGGCCAAATCAATCATGGCTCGGGGGACGAATTGCGTCACGAAGGCCAGCACTAAAAGATCGGGCTTCAAAGCCGCCACCCAATCTATAACTTCCTGGTCTTTAAGCCTGGGGGGCTGCAATAGCGGTAATCCTAGCTCCAAGGCCAGTTCTTTAACCGGGTTGGGGCTTTTCTGGTCCGGTTTGTCGGGTATTGTCAATACTCCGACAATTTCTTCACCTTGATCAACCAATGCCTTTAAGCAGTCCCGCCCGAAAGGGGCCTGCCCTATAAAGACAATGCGCAACTCTTTCCCTCCCCTGCTATATTGTTTTTTTTGGCCCGCTGGAGTTGCTGTCTATTCTCTACTTTGGAATACCAACATATTTTACAGCATTCCGCGGCCATATCCGTGTTGTAATTTTTCTTTTTTATGCTTTAGTATATCACTATCCCCTATCGCTGTCAACAATTTTTAGGTGTGCCCGCCAGGTTGTCAGGCCATCTAATAGTCAGGCTTTCGAACCACTTGTATAATGTATACATAGTAGTTGACTGCTGCACTCCATAGTGATACAGTATTAGCGGGTTGGGAGGAGAAAAAATTATCTTTTAAGTTTATTAAATTAAAGGAGATGAAAATCATGCCTAAGCAAACCATTGATGGCAACACTGCTGCAGCGCATGTGGCTTACGCCCTCTCAGAAGTGGCTGCCATCTACCCCATTACGCCCTCCTCGCCCATGGCGGAACTATGCGACGAATGGGCTGCACAGGGCCGCAAAAATATCTTCGGCCGCCCTGTACAAGTAATTGAGATGCAATCGGAAGCCGGAGCTGCCGGAGCAGTTCACGGTTCTTTAGCCGGAGGCGCTCTGACCACTACTTTCACAGCTTCCCAGGGGTTACTCCTGATGATCCCCAATATGTATAAAATTGCAGGGGAGCTTTGGCCTTGTGTTTTTCACGTGGCTGCGCGAGCGGTCGCTACCCATGCCCTCTCCATTTTCGGCGACCACTCCGATGTCATGGCTACGCGGCAAACAGGTTTTGCCCTGCTATCTTCTGCTTCGGTACAGGAAGTGATGGATTTGGCCCTGGTGGCCCACCTGGCCACTTTAAAGGCCAGCGTGCCCTTTGTCCATTTCTTCGATGGCTTCCGTACCTCACATGAAGTGCAAAAGATAGAGGTCATTGAATATGAAGATATGGCTAGACTTGTGGACTGGCAGGCTATTCAGGCCTTCCGCCGCCGAGCGCTTAACCCTGAGCATCCCCACCAGGCTGGTACCGCCCAGAATCCGGACATCTTCTTCCAGGGCCGGGAGGCTGCCAATCCTTATTACCTGGCTACGCCGGCCATCGTGGCAGAAGTCATGAAGCAGGTAGGCGAACTGACCGGCCGTCATTACCGCCTATTTGATTATATAGGCGCGCCGGATGCCGAACGAATCATCGTCTGCATGGGTTCTGCCTGCGATGTGGTGGAGGAGACGGTGGATTACCTGGTAGAGCGGGGAGAAAAGGTAGGTCTTATTAAGGTACGGCTATACCGTCCTTTCTCTGCCGCGCACTTCCTGGAAGCTCTTCCGCCTACCGTCCAGCGCATAGCTGTGCTGGATCGTACCAAGGAACCGGGTGCTTTGGGCGAGCCCCTTTACCAGGATGTCACTACCGCCCTGGCGGAAAAGGGTAAAAGCCATATCCTGGTGGTGGGCGGCCGCTATGGTCTGGGCTCTAAAGAGTTCTCTCCGTCCATGGTCAAAGCTGTCTTCGATAATCTGGCCGCCGACCAGCCCAAAAATCATTTCACGGTGGGCATCACCGACGATGTTACCGGGACCTCCCTGGAAATTAAAGAGCGTATTGATACGGCACCCAAGGGGCTTTATCGCTGCAAGTTCTTCGGTCTGGGGTCTGATGGTACGGTTGGTGCCAACAAGAATTCTATTAAGATTATTGGCGACCACACGGACCTGTACGCCCAGGGGTATTTCGTCTACGACTCTAAAAAATCCGGGGGCGTAACCATCTCACACCTGCGGTTTGGAAAGTCGCCCATTAAGTCCGCCTATCTCATCGACCAGGCGGACCTCATAGCCTGCCACAACCCCTCCTATGTAGGGCGCTATGACCTGCTAGAGGGTATTAAACCTGGCGGCATTTTCCTCCTCAACTCCAGTTGGAGTCTGGAAGAAATGGAGGAAAAGTTGCCGGCTGAGATGAAGCGGACCATCGCCGAGAAGAAGCTTAAATTCTACAATATCGACGCTGTCAAGATAGCCCAGGAACTGGGCCTGGGCGGTCGCATAAATGTCATCATGCAGGCGGCCTTCTTCAAGATTGCTAATATCATACCGCCGGAGGACGCTTTCCGCTATATTAAAGAGTCCATCGAGAAAACCTACGGCAGAAAGGGCGATAAGATCATCAAGATGAACTGGGCAGCGGTGGACCGGGCAGCCGAAGCCCTGGAGGAGATCCGCTACCCGGAAAGCTGGCTCAACTGTACGCAGGATTCTTCTCAAGCTGCAGCTACCCGGGAAGAGGAACCGGAGTTCGTCCGCAAAGTAATGCGGCCTATGCTGGCCTTGAAAGGCGACGAGCTGCCGGTAAGCGCCTTTACGCCGGGGGGCTTCTTCCCCACCGGAACTACCAAATATGAAAAGCGGGGCATAGCGGTAAACGTTCCCCGCTGGGAGGCGGAAAACTGCATCCAGTGCAACCAGTGCTCTTTGGTCTGCCCCCATGCCGCCATTAGACCTTACCTGGCCCGTCCGGAGGACTTGCAAGGGGCGCCGGCAACCTTCGTCACTAAAAAGGCTATGGGTAAAGAAGCCGAGGGCCTCTTCTTCCGCATCCAGGTTTCACCCCTGGACTGCACCGGATGCGGCAACTGCTTCGATGTTTGCCCGGCTAAAACCAAGGCTCTCACCATGGTCCCGCTGGAGGAGGCCCTGGCCACTGAAAGCGAAAACTATGCCTTTGCCGAGGCCCTGCCGCAGGTACAGGTCAACTTTAATCCGGCCACCGTTAAGGGAAGCCAGTTCCGCCAGCCCTTACTGGAGTTCTCCGGCGCCTGCGCCGGCTGCGGCGAGACTCCTTATGTAAAGCTGGTCACCCAGCTCTTCGGTGACCGCATGATCATCGCCAATGCCACCGGGTGCTCCTCTATCTGGGGCGGCAGCGCTCCTAGCTGCCCCTACACGGTCAACCGCCAGGGGTTTGGCCCGGCCTGGGCCAATTCCCTCTTCGAGGACAATGCCGAATTCGGCTACGGCATAAGCCTGGCCGTGGAAAGGAGGCGGGAGGAGCTGGCCGAGGCCATGGAGAAGGCACTGGCAGCCGAGGGCTTTAGCCCCGAGTTTAAAGCCGCCTGCCGGGAATGGCTGGAAGGCAAAGAAGACACCGCTCGTTCCCGGGAAGCCGGCGATCGGATTAAAGCACTTCTGACCCGGGAGAGGGAGGCGGCCAGAGGGGAACTCCAGGATTTGCTGGTAACCATCGATAACTTGAAGGACTACTTGACCAAGAAATCCATCTGGATTATCGGCGGGGACGGTTGGGCCTACGACATCGGGTACGGCGGCCTGGATCACGTCCTGGCCACCGGAGCCAATGTAAACATCCTGGTCCTGGACACGGAAGTTTACTCCAACACCGGCGGCCAATCTTCCAAGGCTACCCCGTCCGGTGCGGTAGCCCGCTTTGCCGCGGCCGGCAAGAGGACCAGGAAAAAGGATCTGGGCCTTATGGCCATGTCCTACGGTTACGTCTATGTAGCCTCGGTCTGCATGGGGGCTAACCCCAATCAGCTCATAAAAGCGCTGGTGGAAGCCGAGGCCTACAACGGTCCCTCCCTCATTATCGCTTACGCGCCGTGCATCAACCACGGTATCGATATGAGCAAAAGTCAGCGGGAGGGTAGGCGGGCCGTGGAGGCGGGCTACTGGCCGCTATATCGCTACAACCCGGAACTGGCAGCCCAGGGCCAAAACCCCTTCATCCTGGACTCCAAGGCCCCCTCTTTGAGTTTCCAGGACTTCCTAATGGGCGAAATCCGCTACACCGCCTTAAAGAAGCAGTTCCCGGATAAAGCCGAAGAACTCTTCGCCCAGGCGGAAGAGGAAGCTAAAGCCAGACTGGCGTTCTACCAAAAGCTGGCCCAGAGATAAGTATTGGAAGCTACCCACCGAAGGCCGCCAGCATTAACTAGCAGTAAAGGTGCAAAACCCCACAGCTTGATTTAGGCTGTGGGGTTTTCCTGTGTCTATCTCCGCCCATTCAAATCTGCATTGGCAAAAGAGTGGCGTTATCTTACTCTATAGTAAGAACGAAATTAAGGAGTGATAGTATTGACCGTCACTTTTCTGTCAACCAAAGGGCAGATAGTAATCCCAAAATAGATTAGAGAGGTCTTGAAACTGAAGCCGGGGGCTAAATTTACAGTTGAGCTCGAAGGCGAGAGAATCATTCTGAGTCCTGCAAAACAAAACATCGCAGAGGAACTCTATGGCAAATACAGGAACGTCGATTTGTTGGGAGATCTAGCGCGAGAACACCAAAAGGAGTTAAACTGCCTTGGACCGGGAAAACAGTAATCCCGAAGTCAGGGTCTTGTGGTTACAATAAGTCGCCACCATTTTTTGGCTAATCGGCTTCTCATAGGGGCCCCGCGTACTAGCTCTTTTAAATTATACTTAACTCACCTTCCCCACAACCTCTCCGCTTTCCCTCCGCTTCCTCTCCGCTTTTTGAACATATGTATTATAAAGTATAGCTAAACTTCCGATCGTTCCTGTAAAGCAATTAATTGCCGTTCTACCTGGCGTCTGAACTGCTCTATAGCACTAACCCCAGTCGTTAGAAAATCTTTAACTAACTCCCATTTAATATCCAGGTATTGGTGGGCCAGGACATTTCTAGTCCTAACTATTTCAGCTAAAGCCAAGGCCAGATCTTTATCCAGAATACCCGCCTCCTCCAACTGTATAAATACTTGCCGGTAGGTGGCAGGTACTTCTCTATCGTCTCCCGACAATAAAATCTTGGCAATATCGAGAGAAGCATTAATCAGGTTCTCAATCATCCTTTCTACATCACGTCGGCTTTTGCGATCTTGCTGGTATTGGGAATAATCAAGCTGTTTGTAGGCTTTAATATCTGCAAGTTCGGTTTCCATAAAACTTAAGCGCCGGATGATAGACACCTGCTGTTCTTTACTAATGGGCGCCATTTATTCCGTCCTCCTTAACTTCGTACGCCATCGCCACCAGTCCAGAATATATTCGTGAAAGTCCTCCGCTTCCCGCGAAATGTCAAGCATGTATTGGAGGTAAAAACCAAAGTCCCGCACCACCAGACGCTTCCCCCGCAACGCCGCCCAGGCCAGAGAAGGATCGGCCTCATTTAATACTAACAAGTCCACCTTCGTTTCCACCAGATCCTCTAGTTCATTCCACATGCGGGATATATCCTGCCTAGTATACCCTGGCTCCAAATAAACACCTACATCCACATCAGAATCGAGCCTGGCCTTTCCCCTGGCCCAGGAACCAAATAAGAAGGCCATGCGCACATGGGGTTGGCCGGTAAAGTAATGTTTAAGAAGTTGATAAACCTTGTTCTCCATAATGAATTACCCCTTATCCTGTCCAAGGTAAACTACCATATCCAGGTTTTTAAAATGCTTATCGCTGGTCACTACCTGACTTCCATACATAGTGGTTACCGTATAAACTATAGCATCAGCCATAGGCAAACCGTACTGCAAGCTAATATCGGCTGCCATAAGAAGATAAGGGGTATCCAGAGTGATTACTCTGGTCTTAAGGGATAGGCCCGATAGCTGTTAGAGCGTCTGCTTCAGAATATTCTCGTTTAACTTTTTTATAAACTTCGTAAATTATTATAGCAGGGGCTCCTCCTCATCTCGGGTATCATCTAGTTTCATCCCCTTTAAAAAGCCCTTTAGCTCGGACAGTTCCTTTTCCGGTACCAAACTTATAGAATTACCTCTGATAATGATTTCCAGGGTCTGCCCCTTCTTAATATTTAGGCGCTCGCGCACCTCTTTAGGAATGACTACTTGGTATTTGCTGGATACTCTTACCTCCATATCGATACCCCCATGAATATAATCGATGCTTTTATCGTATTACATTTCACATTTAAGATCAATGTTTTGTAACTAGTATCCGCTCCTTGAATAGACTTTCACATCCTACAAAAAATGGTATAATGATGTAAAATGAAAGCAAGGGGTTCGAGGCTTCATTAAAAGAAGAGGGATGGGGCATGAATACGAAAGTTCAACCCGACTTGGGACAAATCAAACGCATTGTTGAGGACATTGTTAATAAATTTAAACCCTCTCAGGTTATATTATTCGGCTCTTATGCTTACGGGAAACCGCATGGTGACAGCGATGTGGACCTTCTTGTAATCATGGAAACTAGACTGAGGCCTGTTTTGCAGGCAACGCAAATCTCCCTCGAAATAGAACACCCAGTTCCTTTAGATATCATTGTGCGCACCCCTCAGCAGGTAAAGGAGCGCCTTAGCCAAGGAGATTTCTTTCTTCAAGAAATCCTGACCAGAGGTGTGACATTATATGAAGCCCCTCACTAAAGAGTGGTTAGAGAAAGCAGAAGGAGATTATAAAGTAGCCTCCCGGGAAGGCGCACCAAGGTGCCGGTTTATGAAGCGATATGCTTTCATGCCCAACAGTGTGTAGATGCTATGGTTAAAGTCAGGCGCCTGATAAAAAGCTTTCTTATTAGAAAATAATCCTTTTATTTTACCTATATTGTGGCGCCTCAAACTAAATTGAAGATCGTTTGAACCGCAGCCATCGTCTCGCAAGGCAGCAAAAAGGATCTTTACCACCTGTATTTATCCGCCGGAGAAATTGCAAACTTACGCCAGTACCTGGAACTCTACCGGCGTTAATTTGCAGGAACCCACTTTAACCTGTATCACGTCCTCAAAAGCCTTACCTATTTTGCCGACTCCGAAAAGGAAAAGGACCTTAATCTTATTGCCCCCTGTTAGTTGGACCCAAATAAAGAAGTACTCCGACCAGGTTGTGCCCCCGCTTTTAACCTGCATATAGTTCAGGCATAACTTACCAGGCCGAGACCAGAAAAGCGTTAGACCTCGGAGGGAGGGAGTTTTAGCCGACCCTAGAAAACTAAGAAAGCGCATCGAACAAGGGCGGCTTAAGTATCACCCTCTTGGGGTTCAAATTCTCGGAAGAAGCGTCACCCTCCTGTTTTTGCACTGGCTAACTGTCTTCAATAATAACCCCTGCTCCATTGGGAACAACAGTTATCGAAGCCTTTTCTCCGTGAAGGCGGTCGGCCATTTCCAGTGCCTCTTCCAAGCTGGCGGCGGGTTCCAGATGCATCCGGCGCAATAGACACCCCTCGATCCGGTCTGTTACAAGTATTACTTTATGGGCCTTGAGCACCCTGGCCAGCACCTGGACCTGCCACTGATCCTTCACAGTCTTTTCCGGCGGGGTGGCCCGTATCTGGTCGAGCAAGGCGGTAGGATCGGGGGCGCGCGTCAAGAGGTCATAA
This sequence comes from Thermanaeromonas sp. DSM 22490, assembly GCF_056378755.1. Taxonomy (NCBI): domain Bacteria; kingdom Bacillati; phylum Bacillota; class Clostridia; order Neomoorellales; family Neomoorellaceae; genus Thermanaeromonas; species Thermanaeromonas sp. DSM 22490. The sequence goes on along the minus strand of NZ_JBJHHE010000010.1, from coordinate 50,204 downwards.
AATTTTTCTCCGCCTATCCCGTCCAGACAGGAGCTCACCATAATGATAATACCGCCCTGGCAAGCCGTCCTAGCAGCAGTATATATTCCCTTAACTGCCTGGTAAAGGTTCTGGTCCAGCGGATATCCCCCGTTGCCTGCTATCACTATTTCAGCAGGGCAGCGTCTGATAGTTGCAATCTGGCGTACGAAATTCACCCCAGCACTAAAGGCCGCGTCAGGCCTGCCAGCAAAAGCGCCGATTATACGCTTGCTAGAATCTAGCGCCACGTTCAAGATAAACGCTAGGCCTGCTCTCCGGGCAGCCGCCTCCATATCCAGGTGGAAGACATTCCCCTCCAGAAGGCCTGCATGGGTATTCGCATGGTCAATCATCATGGCTGAGTGGTTCCATAAAATCGTCTCCTGGCCTGCAATACCAGGCAAAATGCTCTTACGCCCGCCAGAGAAACCTGCGAAGAAGTGGGGTTCAATGAATCCTTCCCCAATCAGTAGATCAGCTTCCAGGGCTAGCCGGTTAAGCCACAAGGGAGCCCCTGAAGGGAGCTGCCCCATATAAACGAGATTATCTCGGTCGCGGGCTTCGTGAGCTATAATTCGCTCCTGCCTGACCACCTGTTCCCCAAAGCGCTCGAGAAGCTCTGACTGCGTAGGCGGCCTGTGCAGGCCAGTAGCGATTAGCACAGTGATGTCTGCTTGCGGGTTACCAGCCCTGATTTCGGCCAAGAGAAGGGGCAAGGTCATGGAGCTAGGGAGCGGACGAGTATGGTCGCTGGTGATAATGACCACTGACCCTGCCCCACGGGCCAAATCTTTTAAAGGTGGACTCCCTAGAGGGCATTCTAAAGCCTCCCGAACTATGTCTTCCTGCGCCTTACCAGGATCCAATTCGCAGGGTTCAAGTATGGCCCTGACCCTCTCATCTGGCACTTCAGCGCTCAAGTGAGACTTGCCGTAGGGTATACGCAGAATCATTTCTCCACCTTCTTGCAAAAGGTTCCCGTTAAGATCCTTAAACTGTTATGGGGTACCAACCATATTTCTCTACTGCCCTGGCCATGGCAGAAATGTTCTCCGGCTTAACATAGTGGGGAATGCTGTTGGAGCTGGCCAAGATGTACCCGCCGCCCGGCGCTACCTGGGCGATACGCTGCCGTACCTCTTCTTCTACTTCCTCCGGGGTACCTTGAGTCAAGGTATAATTAAGATCAATATTGCCTACCAAGCACACGCGATGGCCGTATTTTCTCTTTATTTCATTTATATCCATGGCCCCCGGCTCGATGGGGTTGAGGCCGTTCATGCCCAAGGTCAGCAAGTCATCTAGTACGGGCATAAGATTGCCATCAGAATGGTAGATCCACGGCAATTTTATGGCTCGGGCCACGCGTTGCAGTTTCGGTAGGAAGAGCTCGCGGAAGACTTGGGGAGAAAACATGGGACCTGTCTTAAAGGCTATATCGTCACAGGCCCAGAGGAAGTCCACCCCCATGACATTTAGCTTCTCTACCACCCGGGCCGACCATTCTGTGTAGGCATCTAGCACTTTTTCGACCAGGGCCCGGTTGTCGAAGAGGGCCAGGGAAAAACTCTCCAAGCCCATGCTGAGCAGGGTGGGACTGGCGCCCAGGCGGATGCGGACGCAAAGGGCGAGATCTTCGCGGCCCCAGGCGTCCACAAATCGCCTGACCGGCTCATACAATTTCTCACTAGAAGGATCCGGAAATTCCATCAACTTTAAGTCGCTATCACTCTTGATGAGCCCGTCCTCTACTATTTCCATTCCTTCTAACCAGCGCTTCTTGGCAAAAAGCGGCGGGAACATGTCTAACCAGATAGCGTCCATGTTTAATTTCCGGGCGAGTTCGACCGGCGTAAAATCTTCCCGACCCATGAGCATCTGCTGCATGCGCGGTACAATGGTATCGACAAAGGGTACTCGGTCCGGTTCCTGCAACCGTAGCGCAGTCAAAACACGTTCGCGTGAAGTCATTTTCTAAACGCCTCCTCTGTAAGGAACATGGAAGGTAGCCAATGGGAAAGGTAACCAATGTAAGAAACAAGCCAGAACCGCCCTGTGCTGGCATTAAACTTTTAAAGAAGTAACTTCGGAATGAACAATGAGAGCTCAGGAACATAAGTAAACAGGAGTAGGGCTGCTAGTAGGGCTAGCAAGAACGGCCATAGCTCCCGGAGGAACTCTCCCAGGCTCAAGTTAGCGATGCTGGCGACTATATAGCTTACAACCCCTACGGGAGGAGTTAAGGTCCCTATCATCAGGTTTAGAACTGTTATTATACCAAAGTGGACAGGATCCACGCCCAGTGACCTGGCCAGGGGCTGCAACAGCGGTACCATAATAGTTAAGATGGCAATGCCTTCTAGAAACATGCCGGCAACTAGCAACACCACATTGATGAGAAGAAGGACCACCCACTTGGTCTGAGAGATACTCAACATCAATTCTGCGATGGCCTGGGGCACTTGCTCATAGGCCACAACATAGCCCAGAGGCGCGGCAGCACCTATAATAAGCATCACCCCCGCATTAGCTACCACCAGCTCGGTAAGCATTTGTGGGACATCCTTCCAGTGTAATTCACGGTAGACAAAGCGCGAGACGATGATGGCATAAAGAGCGGCGATGGCTCCCGCCTCGGTAGGAGTAAAGGTGCCACCAAACATCCCTCCAATTAGGACCACCGGAGTAAGGAGGGCCCAGACCGCTTCCTTGAAACTGACCCACACCTCAGAAAGCCTAGGGGGTGGCACCACGGGATAATTCCTGCGCTTGCTTAATATATAAGTAACAATCATGAAAAAGACCCCCATGGTCAGGCCTGGTACGATCCCGGCAAGAAGAAGCGCTCCTACCGAAGCATTGGTCAAGGCTCCATATACCACCAAGATAATGCTGGGAGGTATAACCGGTCCGATGGTAGCTGCGGCAGCAATAACAGCAGCGCTGAAAGCCCGGCCGTAACCTTCGCGGGTCATACCCTCAATGGAGATCTTGCTCAAGCCTGCCGCATCGGCTTGGGCGGACCCCGAAATACCAGCCATGATTATACCAGCTACGATGTTGGCGTGCCCCAGACCGCCAGGAATATAGCCCACCAAGTTCTGGGCGAAACGGAATATTCGCTTCGTTATGCCTCCTTTGTTCATGACTATGCCGGCCAGCAAAAAGAAAGGAACAGCCAGCAAAATAAAGCTATTCATCCCGCCCAGTATCCGCTGGGGCAGGGTGGTAAGGTCCACACCTGTGCTCAAGAGCATCCCTGCTGCCGCAGTAATGGTAAGGGCAAAGGCTACCCTCATGTTAATGGCAAACAAGAATAACAGTAGTAGTAACAGGAAAGCGACCACTTCCTAACCCCCTAACTGCTCCAGTGGACCTTCCAGGAGCGTACCCTCAGTACAAAGGCTTGCACTAAACGTACAAGCATCAAAAAACCCCCTACAGGGACTGACGAATATAGCCAGACGACAGGAATGCCAGCCATGGGCGTTTTATCCCTGGTAAATGCTCCAGTGAACATGGCCCCCGCATATATTAATAGAATGAGCAAGAGGGCCTCCAATACAAAGGCAAGAGCATCCATAGCTTTTTTCCAGTTACCCGGGACATGGGCGTAAAGCAGGTCTACGGTTATCAGGCCTTGACGCTTGATGCCCGCGGCTCCTCCAACCAAGATGGCCCAGATGAAAAGGAGTCTAGCCCATTCATCGGCCCACACCAGCGGCCTGCCTAGAATCGAACGGAAGGCGATAGCTAAAAGCACAATTACAATAACCAGTACCAGGCAAGCGCCCCCAATAATCTCCTCAAGATTGTTTATTATCTTGGACCACATCCCTCTTACACCTCTTTCCCTTTTCCGACCATAGCGAGAATAGAGGGGACCGGAGCTGCGACCGGCAAACACCTCCGGCCCCTGTCCGTACCAGCTTGGGTTTAGAAATTCTGCCACTCCTCCGGTGACAGCACTTTATACTGCTTGTTGACTACCTTGAGATGCAGGCCCTGTCCCCACTTGCTCTGCCACTTGTTCCACATGGTTTCCGTTGCCTTTCGGAAGGCTTGTTTATCCACGTCGTCAACGATAATCATACCGTGAGCCTTCAAGTCCTCCAGGGCTTTTGTGTTGGCTTCTTTGTAGCCTTGGGTAACCTTGTCCGCCAGCTTTATGGCCTCTTCTTTGAGTATTTTTTTCAGGTCGTCCGGTAGCGACTGGAAGAAACTCTCGTTGATTACAACATTTTCATTTTGCACGAAATGTCCAGTCAGCATTACGTATTTTTGAACCTCCCAGTACTTGTTGTCCCTTTGCCAGGATAAAGGGCTTTCCTGGCCATCCGCCAGCCCCGTCTGAAGCGCCATGTACATTTCCGCTGTGGGTGTGACCACTGGTTCAGCTCCCCAAGCCTTTATGGTATCCACCCTGGTTTGAGCCTCGTGGACGCGAATCTTCAGGCCTTTCAAATCTTCCGGCTTTCTAATGGGCCTTGACTTAGTGCTCAGGTGGCGCGGCCCGAAAATAGCTGAAGCGTCCAGGATACGTATCCCGCGGCTCTGTACCAGCCTCTTAGCCATCTCCTGGACTATGTCGGAACGGGCAAACTGTCTTACGTGCTCTTCATTGTCAAAGACAAAGGGGGCATCAAACACCGCAAAACTAGGCTCCAGATTTCCCAGGTAGGAGGAATTGGCAAACATCATTTGAATAGATCCTTTTTGCAACTGTTCCAACTGCTCGGCAATGGAGCCCAGCTGGCTGTTGGGAAAGATTTTCACTTCGAGGCGACCCTTGGACCGCTGGTTAACGTTTTTCGCTAATTCCTCTGCCCCCTTATGGAGAGGTTGCTCCATGGGAGCATAGTGGGCAAAGCGTATTACGTATTGTTCTTCTGCTTTTTGCCCTGTGGGACCCTGGCTTGACCTTTTTTGCCCACAGCCGCCTATAAGTAAGCTGAGCCCTAAAATCATAATTCCCACAGCAATTACTACCATCTTTTTTACTGACTTCATTAACTTCGCCCTCCCTTGTTATTTTTTCAGCTTTCGTTTAAAAGGCCAATTTCCTTCCCTTATTCGCCCCTATGTTTAACAATAAAATTTGGTGAGCCAATTGGAGAATAAGTTTTGTTCCTAGTGATTTAATCTGAAAATGTAAAGTTGCTTTCACCCCCGTAAGTCTTCATTGCGTTTTGATGAAAAATGAATTAATTTGAGGATTTACAATGGAACTTTGTTCATTTCTCTGAAAGTACTTGAAATATATGGTGAAAAGCCGCTACCCCACCTCCGTGCTAGCAAAATGAGCAAGTCGTCTCATCCTGTAACAGGGGTCCTTGATACTGTCCCCTACAGTTTCTTGACGACGGCGCGTAACGAGCTTGAAAAAACTACTTGGCTAACTTGTGAGTCGTCCAAGTCCGCCCTTCTATATCCCTTAACAACCCCTTAACAAACACCTTTATCTCTTACTCTTAAAAGCAAAACTAAACTTTCTAGTACCCAAGGGAAGTAACTTAAGCCCAGCAGTTTTTGCGCAAAGGCGCACACTGCTATTTCAGCTACGGTTATCCATTTTGAGCGGGCCTGAAAGTGACCCAGCTTCCAGGCATTAACTCTCAAGACTAAGGTGGCTAGCCATGGCCCAATATTCTCCGTTAGGTCCAATTAGTGGATTTTCAATTTCTTGGATCACTACTTTATTGGTTCAGTAACGGTGGCAGCCTTCATTATTTTTGCCCCCTCTACCTCCCATTTGCTAACCTTTACTTATCCTGCCCCCACACGCCAATTCTGCTGCTAATCTGATGGCATCCACCATGCTTTCAGGATTGGCCGTACCCTTACCTGCTTTGCCAAAGGCGGTGCCATGATCGACGGAGGTACGTATGATTGGTAAACCCAGCGTAACGTTGATCCCGGCCACAGATCCCCAGGTGCCAGAGGTGTCATCATATTGGAAACCTACAACTTTGGTAGGAATATGCCCCTGGTCGTGGTACATGGCCACCACGGCATCGTACTGGCCGCCACGGAGTTTTACGAAGATGGTATCCGGCGACAGCGGCCCTTCTACTTCCTTACCCTGTTTGCGGGCTTCTGCGATGGCCGGGCCGATCTCCTCGATTTCCTCCCGACCAAACAGTCCTCCATCGCCGGCATGGGGATTGAGGCCGGCCACGGCTATGCGGGGCCGGGCTATGCCCATCTTGAGCAAGGCTTCATGGGTGAGCTCAATTACTTTTAGCACTCGATCTTTTCTTATTAACGACGGCACCTGGCTCAAGGCCACGTGGGTGGTCACGTGGGAAACCCGGAAATTTTTATCGATGAGCATCATGCAATAATCTTTCGTTTTCGTAAGGTCGGCGAAAATTTCCGTATGCCCCGCGTAATGGTGGCCCGCCAAATTTAGGGCTTCTTTATGGATGGGACCGGTGGTGACAGCATCCACCTCTCCGGCCAGGGCCAGTTCAATGGCTTTGGCTATATACTGGAAGCTGGCCTCCCCTCCCAGACGCGTGACCTTGCCATACTCCAGTTGGTTTAGGTCCACGTTTTGCAGGTCCAAAACATCTATGGTGCCGTACTCATAGCGGCCCTGGGCAGGGTTTTCTACCGCCCTCACCCCCAGATCGACTCCAGATATCCGCACGGCCTCACACATGAGTCCGGCGTCGGCTATGACCAGAGGGCGACATTGGTCATATATTTCAGGAAGTGATAGGGCTTTGGCGGTTATTTCTGGCCCAATGCCGCAAGGGTCCCCCACTGTAATGGCAATTATAGGCCTTATCGTCACCAAACTTCATCTCCTTTAAAGGTAGCTCACCTTCTCACTACCCTAGTTGGCTCTTGCAAATATTCCACCACCCTCACAAAGGCTTCCGATGGACCAAATCCCCCCGCTTTGGTCACCACAGGTAAACCCTCAGCCATTCCTCCTAAAAGTCTACCTAAGGGAATACCGGGGAGCAGCTCTGTGACTAGATCAATACCTCGGGCTCCCAAGGCACGGCATATATGAACGGCAGTATCTCCACCGGTTATTACAAGACTCCGCACTCGTCCTCCAGCCACCAGACGCCGGGTAATCTCTCCTAAACCACTCGCAATGGCTTTGCTATGTGAAGAGCTATCCCCCCTCTCTAACAACCTTTCTCCAGCAAATAGGCTGCCCACAGCTATTACAAGAAGAAGCGGTAACTCTAAACCCTTAAGCCACCTTTCAGCCCTCTGCACTACCCGTTCAACTTCTTCCTTAAGGTGTCCGCTCTTAATCGCCTCTATGCCCACTTCTACCAAAGGCGCCTTCATTCTTCCCAATACTTCTTTTACTTGAACCGCTGTAACAGGATTGCGCGAGCCGGCTACGAGCAGAATAACACCTTCCTGAGGTAATATCCTGGAGACAGAAGCTTTTAGCCCCCAGGCTGCCGGCAGGTGGGCCGCTAGGCCAGCTGATCCTGCTATCACCACTTCCCCAGGCAATAAATTACAGGCCCCAGCAATCCTGGCCAGGTCTTCCTCTGTGGCTGCATCCAGCACCAACACCTGTTTGCCCTCATTCCGCAAAGCAGTAATGGCCCTCGCCAGTTCTTCTTCCCCTTTACGTGTGCTTTCCAGGCCTATACTCCCTACCTGTCGCCGCATTTCCCCTTGAAGAAGGGTCGGAACATGGCACGAGCTCCCCTCTGGTAGATCCGTTTTGCTCTCATCCTTCGCAATATCTTTGCTAGGAGGAGAACATAAAACTAAATACCCATTTATCATCAAACGGCCGTTGGCAGGAAAAGCTGGTACTACTAGGGCTAAATCGACTTTCATGGCATCCATCATGGCTTCCAGCTCGGCTCCGGGATGCCCCCGAAGGGTAGAATCAATTTTCTTATAAATACGATTAAATCCGATATCCTTCAATTTTCGGGTAATATCATATATACGCTTATAAGCTTCTTCTACCGTCAAGGGTCGGGTATCTGCATTTATAGACCAAACTTCCTTCTCTTTATCCCCGTACTCTATATTCTGGTAATCAACAATGACCATGGTCTTCAGGCCATATTTACAAAACTGAATTCCGGTATCGCTTGCCCCGGTAAGATCGTCAGCGATAATGGCTATTTGCTCCATACATACCCTCGCTCCTGGTGCTGCATTCACTTCTCATTCTGTAGCAAGATCCATACCAAGCTAGAAACTCCTCAGTTAGAGCTCTGGTGAAAACCTTGTAGATTTTCATATTGAAAAGCTATACCAAAAAATAAGCCTGGTTTCCCAGAGACTTAACGACCTGGCTTTGTTTTTCACTTTGTAATACATGTTTTCATTTTGAAACCTCCCAGCTCTTCAAGCGCCGCCAGAGGGTAGTTTTACTTATTCCTAAACGGCGACAAGTTTCCTCTCGGTCATAACCGGTTGCTTCCAGGGTGCGATAGATAATGTCTTTTTCCATATCGGCCAGAGTACCTTTTAGATCTATCTTTAATGTTTCTGTATTAGCACCATTTTGGGCCTCGGCCTGTACTATGTCTACCAATTCTCTTATATCCTCTAGGCTCACCTCCATACCGCTCCGCAAGACCACCAACCGCTCCAGGATATTTTCCAGTTCCCGGACATTACCCGGCCAGGCATAGCGCTGGAAAACATGTAAAACTTCCAGTCCAATCGTGGGCGGCAAGCGCCCTGTCCGGCAGCAGATTTTTTCCACCAGTTGCTGTACAAGCAAAGGAATGTCTTCTTTACGCTGGCGCAATGGGGGCAAGTATAAGCGCAGGACGTTTAATCTATAATAAAGATCGCGCCGGAAGGCCCCCGCTTTTACTGCTTCCTCCAGGTCGCGATGGGTAGCGGCAATAATGCGCACATCCACTGGGACCACCCGGTCACCCCCCACTCGCATTATGGCTTTTTGCTGTAGCACGCGCAAAAGGCGGGCCTGAAGATTTAGAGGGAGTTCGCCTATTTCGTCCAAAAAAAGCGTGCCATGATGGGCCAGCTCAAAGTAGCCTTTTTTGCCTCCTTTACGCGCACCTGTGAAGGCTCCTTCTTCGTAACCAAACAGTTCGCTTTCCAGCAGGCTTTCCGGCACGGCGGCGCAGTTTACCGCCACAAAGGGCCCGTTTTTACGCCAGCTGGCATTGTGAATGCTCTGGGCCAGCATTTCTTTGCCTGACCCTGTTTCACCGGTAATTAATATGGTGGCTTCGGCCATAGCAAACTCCTTAGCCTGGGCGATTACTCGCTGCATGGCCGGGCTAGCGGTTACGATGTCGGCAAAGGTAAACTGGGCTACATGCCCTTTCAGGTAAAGCTCCTGACGGACTTTGGCCTCTACCGCCTGGAGGTGGCTGGCGTCCTGAAAAGTAGCCACCGCACCCACGATCTCCCCGTCCGCAATTACGGGCACCACATTTTGTACCACCAGGGAGTTGCCCGCCCGGTGCAGTTCTCCCAGCCGGGCCTTACCGCTCTCTTGCACATGCTTCAGAGCCAGGCCTGGCAAAACCTCGCTGGCAAGACGGCCTACCAGGTGCCCTTCGGCTACCCCCAGAATTTTTTCCGCCGCCGGATTTACCAAGGATATGCGCCCTTCCTGGTCCGTGGCTATAATGCCCTCATAAGTAAAGTCCAGGATTACTTTAAACTGCTCGGCCCGGGCGCGTTCTTTGCGGCGTACCTCTGCCAGTTCCTGGGCTTCACGCAAAGCTAGACCTATGGCTTCTTTGCCCGAGGTCACCAGTACAGCGGCCAGGCCCCGTTCTTTGCTCCACCGGACCGAAACGGCGTCGCCTACTATGACTTCCAAGTTCGCTTCCCGCGCGATTGCGATGGCTGCCGGCGCTTCTTCTTCGGTTTTGACTTCTATCTCTTGGATATGGACGCCTAATATTTCTTCCAAACTCTTGCTGCCATAAATGACATTGCGAAAGCCTACCACGCCGATCCGGCGGCCGTATTTTCTGGCCTCGGCCAGGGCCCGGACCAGGTCAAAGGCGCTCACGGCGATCTCCACTACTGGAACATCTAACTGCAAGGAAATGGCCGTGGCCGTACCACCCCGGCTGATTATTACCTCTGCTCCTTCTGCCACCAATTCCCGGGCTACTCTAACGCCTTCGGCCAGATCTCCGACGGCGATAGCTGCCTCCATCCCTAGTTCCCGGCAAACCTGGTATGCCAGTTCGGCCAGTTCGGCATAAGGTGCGATGAGGGCTAAACGGCCGGACACGGGTTACCCCCTCTTTCCCCCGCAGGGTCACGTTTTTGGCGCCTTTATCCCTTTAAGGGATTCGACACGAAAGGCTGTTGACCTTCTGCTTGGTCAACAGCCTCGGTTGGTGAACTATCTTATTTGGGGCCTGTCTTGGCGGTGATAGCGCGCGGGCTATTCTTATGGTGGGTACAATCTCAAGAAGCTGCCTGCCTGACTCCGGCCATAAGCAGCCCTAAAGTGCGTTCATCAGCTTCCTCCGCGTCCATAACCCTCATGATCTGCCCTTCATATATTACGCCAATGCGGTCGGATAAAGTCATAATTTCTTCCAGATCCTCCGAAATGAGGAGTACCCCCATCCCGTTGTCCCTGGCTTCCATAAGCTTCATATGGACGTATTCAGTGGCTCCTACATCTAGCCCTCTCACAGGATAGGCCGCCACCAGTACGGAGGGATTACGTGTAATCTCCCGGGCCAGGATCACCCGCTGGATATTGCCACCGGAAAGGCGGCCGCTGGGAGTATCCAGGTTAGGTGTTTTAACTCCAAAGCTCTCCACCAGCGAAGCAGCCCGCGATCTTATGCTCTGGTTATGCAAGAAAATACCTTTGGCATAAGGTGGAAGGTAATGGTCTTTGAGTATAAGATTTTCCCACACGGCAAAGGAAGGTATAATGCCTACATGCAGTCTGTCCTCAGGAATATATCCCAGCCCCTGTTTGATAATCTTCTCCGGAGGCCAATTAGTGATATCTTTTCCCTCTAATAGGATTTGGCCTTTAGTTACTTTTCTCAGCCCGCTTATAACTTCGGCCAGTTCCTTTTGTCCGTTACCGGAAACCCCCGCTATGCCCAAAATTTCCCCTTGCCTGACCTCTAAAGATATTCCCCGGAGGGCCGGAGTCCCTTTATCACTAGGAGCCCAAACCTCCTTAAGCTCCAAGACAGTTTTCCCTGGCGAACCTTGCCTTTTGGCTACCCGCGGAGCCATCTCCCTGCCCACCATGAGGCGGGCCAGCTCTTGAGGTGAGGTCTCAGAAGTTTTTAGCGCAGCCACTACCCTGCCGTCCCGCAGGACCGTTACCCTATCGCTTACTGCCATGACTTCATTTAATTTGTGGCTGATAAAGACTATAGGCCGCCCCTGCCTGGCCATACCTTTAAGCAGCGCGATCAACTCGTTGGCTTCTTGCGGAGTAAGCACAGCCGTTGGTTCGTCCAGTATAAGCAGGCTAGCCCCTCGATAAAGCGCCTTGACTATCTCTACCCGCTGCTGTTCTCCCACACTCAGTTGCCAGACATAAGCCTCCGGATTGACGGCCAGGCCATAAGTGCTGGAAATTTCTTTGATCTTCTGGCTGACCGCTTTAAGATCCAGGAAAGGCCCTCTAGGAGAAGGCAAGCCTAAGGCTACGTTTTCAGCTACCGTAAGGGTGGGCACCAGCATAAAATGCTGGTGCACCATCCCAATACCGAGCTCCAGGGCTACCCGGGGAGAAGTTATCTTTACCGGTTGTCCGTTTACCAAAATTTCTCCCGCGTCCGGCTGGTAAAGGCCGTAAAGGATGCTCATCAAGGTACTTTTACCGGCCCCGTTCTCCCCTAAAAGGGCCAGTACCTCTCCGGCCCGTATTTCCAGGTCAACATGATCATTGGCCAATACTCCGGGAAACCTTTTGGTAATCCCGCGCATTTCAAGATGCCTGATTTCTTCTACCATCTAGTTTCCCCTTTACTTCTTTTGCTGTTCTTCCTTCTTAGGCTGTTCCTTAGGAAGCTCTATTTTTAGGCTTCCGCTGGCAATCTTTTGCCGGGCTTGTTCTACAGCATCTTTAGCTTCCTGCGGTATCTTATCAGCCAGCTTGGAATTATATTTAAGCTCTAAAGTGCCGTCAGCAAAAGACAACACCAGGTGTTGGCCACCGAGTACCCCCTGCTTCCTTAGTTCTATCATCTTGGTGACTACCTTTTCCCAATGATAAACCTGGGCGGCCAGGACTGTATTAGGAGCTATGCTGCTTTGATCCATATCGGTGGATAGCCAGTACTTACCACTGCGCTCGGCCACCGCCCGTATGGCGCCCACAGCTTGCTGAGAAGAACCCGTAAGAATGTCAGCGCCGGCATCCATATGCACCTTGGCCAGCTCTCCTGCTCCAACGATATTATTGAAAGAACCTGTATAAGCAATGCGAACTTTGACTTCAGGTTTGGTGGCAGCCACCCCTTGCTGGAAGCCATAGTTATACTTAATGGCATCTCCAGATTCTACAGGGCCTACTATACCTACTATGCCGGATTTGGTCATCATAGCTGCCAGTATCCCCAGGAGATACCCGCCTTCCTGGGCCTGGGGATCATAGGCAAAGATGTTGGGCGCCGTCTGGAATCCGGTCCCGTAAGCAAAGGTAGTCTTAGGAAAATCGGCTGCAATCTCCCGCAGCACGCTCTGGTATTGGGCGCCATGGGCTATCACAATGTCATACCCCTGGCTAGCATATTGCCTAATGGCCGCTCCGGCGTCGACAGCATTGCCCAGCCTTTCGCTTACGGCAATCTCTACCTTATCTTTACCCATTTTCTCCTGCACAGCTTTAAGACCTTCATACATGGACTGGCTCCAGGCCATATCGTCCACAGTGCTGGGAAGGACCAGCGCAATGCGCACTTTCTCCGGCTTCTTGGCCTCCCCTTCCTTTGGGGTGTCGGTGGCAGGTTTGCCGCCACAGGCAGCCAGCGTGGCTAAGAAGGTTACCGACAACAAGATGGTTAAGAGTTTCTTCCATTTCTGCATGTCCTAGATCCTCCTTCTTAATTTCAATGCTGAAATACTGCTTTACCCCCGGGTTCCGCGTTCATAGGGCCTGCCCAGGGCCGCGGGTGCCCAAACGCGGCCGAAGGATACAGCCAGTGCCATTATGGTGATTACATACGGCAGGATTACTGCCAGCTCATAGGGCACGCTAATGCCCAGCACTTGAACCCATAGCTGGAAAGAATCTGCCATACTGAAGAGTAGCGAGCCTGCCAGGATACCCAGAGGGCTCCAGCGGCCGAAGTAAACCAGAGCCACGGCAATAAATCCTCTACCGGCAGTTATATAGTCCGCATACATGTTGGCCTGTCCCACCGTAAGATAAGCTCCTGCCAGACCTGCCAGCATGCTCCCTAAGATTAAACACTGGTAACGGATACCGTCTACGCTTACACCCAGGGTGTCGGCTGCTTCGGGAGTAGTACCTACCGCTCTGACCTTAAGGCCCCAGGTAGTTTTATAAAGAATAACCCAGGTTATAGGGACCAAAATATAAGCCAGATACACCAGCCAGTTGTGGTAGAAAAATATTGTTCCAATATACGGGATATCGCTTAAAACAGGTATTTTTAAGGGACGCAGTCCTTCAATGGCGGTTATGGCCCCCACATAAAGGCGGAAGAGCAGCCCCGACAGGCCCCAGCCAAACATATATAAGCCAATTCCACTTATACCTTGTTCGGCCTTAAAAGTTATACTAACTATGCCCATGAGTACGCCCATCAGGGCTCCAACGATTAAGCTGGTAAGGATACCGAAATATGGATTGCCGGTACGCCAGGTTACGAAAAATCCCATAAAGGCCCCCATGAGCATAATCCCCTCGATACCGAGGTTGTACACTCCTGAGCGCTGAGTAAACATTTCACCCAGGGCTGCCAGCAAAAAGGGGGTGGCCAGGCGAATTCCCGTAGCCAGTATTCCAACTATTAGACCTTGACTGATTACGTCTTCCATTATACTCCAGTTCCTGCCTCCTTTGTTTGTTTAGAACGGGGAAAGATATACCGGGTAAAAATCCGCGTCAACAATTCGGGTTTCCGCAGCAAGAGGTCGCTGGATACTACAAACAGGATAACTAGGCCTTGGATAGCCATAACTATGGCCGCCGGCACGTTAACAGCACGCTGCATCATGTCGGCCCCTAAAATAAGGGCGCCTATCAGTATAGATGCCGGTATGGTGCCCAGAGGATGGAGGCGACCGAAAAGGGCCGCTACTATGCCGCTAAATCCGTATCCGGCCGAAAGGGACTCCAGGGCGCGATGGTGAACTCCCAGCACTTCTACTGCACCTGCCAGGCCGGCAAAAGCGCCGGCCAGGGCGATGGCCAAAATAAGGTAGAATTCCACCCTAATTCCCCCATAACGCGAGGCCTCTGGCCCCGCGCCCACAGCCCGCATACGGTAGCCAATAGTAGTGCGCCACAAGAATATATACACTAGGACGGCCAGAATAAGCGCTAGAATAAAGCCTGTATGCAGGCGCATACCCGGTACTAACCGGGCCAACCAAACCTGCTCAGGCACCATGGCTGTCTGCGGTACCCCGGTACCATAGGCTACCTCTTGGGGATCGATCAAGGGCCCCCTTATCAGATAAAGGTAAAATTGGAAGGCGATCTGATTTAGCATGACGGTGCTTAAAATCTCGTTAACCGACAAACGGGCTTTTAGCCAGCCGGCGATACCACCCCATATGCTGCCCGCCACACAGCTGGCCAGCAACACCAGGGGTAAAAGTATAACCTTAGGCCAGCCGGGGAGAGCCAGGGCTACGGCCGAGGCAGTTATAGCTCCAACAAGTATTTGCCCTTCCCCACCTATGTTGAGAATACCGCTGCGGAAAGATATGACTATACCGAGGCCCACTAAAAGCAAAGGAGTAGCTCGAACCAGGGTTTCTGTGATGCCGAATTCGCTACCTATGGGACCCGCAAACATAACGCTGTAAGCTTTTATGGGGTCCGACCCGGCTATAATCAGAAGCACAGCACCCACCAGCAGGGCGCCCACCAGGGCGCCTAGCAGAATTAACGTTTGAATAAGCCAGGATTTAGCTATTTGATTATTCACACACCCACTCCCCATTGCTATCGTAATATTTAATATTACTTTATTCTACATAATTATTTTTATTCCTGCTAAACTAGACAGATTTTTTACCCACTGCTTTAGAACAATATAGCTCTACTGATTATTTCCAGTAACCTTCATGTATTTCAATAGCTTCTTTTTCTAGTTCTGGAAGGGGGCCAAAAACGATTATATCTTTCTGCCCACTTGCGAAGACTTGGCGACAAGGGAGATCCAAAGTTGGGTTTTGCGGATGGTTACCCGTAAGTTCCCGCAGTCGTTTTTCGCTTAAAATATATACAACCCGGCCTACGTTGCCCCAGTAAATGGCGCCCGAACACATGGCACAGGGTTCAGCACTAGAATACAGGGTACAATTCCACAGAAAGTCTTTACTGTAAAGACTGGAGGCTTTGCGCATCAAGGCAGTTTCAGCATGCCCTGTACAATCACGTTCTGTTATTTCGATGTTTTCCTGTTCCAGAAGTATATTGCCCTCCCTATCCACTAAAAGGCAACCAAAGGGGGTGTTACCATGCTCCCTCGCCCTTTTTGAGGCTTCGATAGCCTTCATAAGGTATACTTTTTCTTTTTCCAAATCAAAGGTTTTGAGTCGCATATCCTGTAGGTCCACCTTCCAATCACCCCAAATAATTTCTTCTGAGGATAGTCAGCTTAAAAACGCCATTGCGATAATAAGCCTGGGACCATAGTACAGGTACTTGAGCCACATTATACCCTGTTTCGTGTAAATAAAGCACAGGCTCTCCTTCCATAATTTTAAGCAATTGTGAAATTTTGTAGTCAGCTAAACGCGGCTCGATTTCCATCAAAACGATTTCAACTTTGGCCTGGCACTTTCTTTCTAAGAACCGAAAAATCGGTATTTTTAATTCCTCAAGATCGTATTGGGGGTCAATAATTAAGCTGTAAGGAATATGATCCGCCACATAAATTGCAGGACGGTTATCGGCCAAATAAATTTTTTCTATTCTTAAGACCTTTTCCCCTGGTGGCAATGAAAGATAGCCAGCGATATGCCCTTCGGCACCAATAATTTCGGCGGCCAAAAAATCCAAGGAGGCTTGGTAGCCCGCATCTGCTATCATTTCTTCAAAGTCCTTTTCCAAGTCTAAGCGGGAAGTAGCACTTAAAACATACTGATTTATGATTGTTCCTATTCCTCGTCGTCTGGTAATGAACCCCTCAGCTTCCAGGCTGGCTAAAACATCTCTTAAAACATTCCTGCTAACTCCCAAATTTTGCGCCAGAACATCTTCTGCCGGCAACTTCCCTGCCTCTCCAAAACATCCTTCCCTTAGCATTTTCAAAAGAACCCTGTAAACTTTTAGAGATAATTCCTCATTATCGATCTTGGGAATAAAATTAGAAATCAAATTTTTCTCCTGCCCCCGATTAGTAGTACATACTACTTACTACTTAATCATAACGTTATTTGTGCCTACTTTCAATAGTTTTTTTAGAACCTTTTTTAACTGGGTTCGCCCCGCGGCTGATCTATTCCTTGTCAACCTTTCGCTCAATCCAAATGGCGCAATCTGGGCAGACCAGCTGGCATTTCTTGCAGGCTATGCAGGGCTCACCGTGGCCGGGCTCCACTACCGGCGTGCCAAATGCGCCCAGATGTTTGGACCAGCCGATGGTTTTTACCGGACATTTTTCTATGCACAGGCCGCAACCTTTGCATAGAGCAGGGTATAAATGAAAAATACCTTTGCCGTTTTCGGTGGTAATAGGTTGAAAGTGGCTCAAGGATAAAATTGCCTCCTTTTTAACCGGTTCATGGGAGAAAGGTGCAGGGCTATAAGCGCAAATGTGGAAAGGGGGTCTAAAGTTGCCTGGGACATAATTCCCGGCCCCGCTCCAGTGCCCGGTAGTTCAGTTCCTTCAAGCTGGGATCCTGGGCGAATTTATGCCCTAACTGCCTCTCCAGAGCAGCCTCCACCTTTTCCCGGGGTAAAAAACCGATCAAGCGCAACAGTGCGCCCAAGATAATAACATTAAAAACGCGCGGGTGCATTTCTTCTTGCGCCACTCGTAGAGCCGGTATGCCTACCAGGTGCCTTAAACGAGGATAGGTGTCCTTTACTTCATCTTCCAAGCTGGTATCATACAGGAGCCAGGTGTATTCTCCCAGATACTGGCCCACTTTTTTGACCGCCCGACGGCTTAAAGCTCCTGCTATATCAGCGGTCCTGAATATGGGGGCTCCAATAGCGTCCTGGCTAATTTGGACAAAGGCCAAGGAAACCCCGCCTCGCTGCTCCACCCCAAAGCTGGGAATATACAGCGCCTGGTATCCGTTGCGGAAAGCTGCCTCAGCTATAATCTCGGCCACTGACTGTACTCCCTGACCACCCTCTCCGGCCAGGACGATTTTTAGATGGCGTTTCTTTAGCATTATACTTTTCCCTCCCCGGCCAGCGCCGGTCGAGCAGGAACAGGGAACTCCCCTAAGGGAAAATAAGCGTGCATCTTTTTCTCTAAAAAATCCCATGTCTCCCGGGCATTGGTCCGCCAGTTGGTAGGGCAGGTAGATAAAGCCTCGATAAAGGAAAAGTGGCTGCCCTCTAACTGGACCTTCAGGCCTTTTTTGATAAAATTTTTTAGCTGGATAACATTGGCTACGCTCCCCCGCGCCACATAGCTTCCGCTGGCAGCGATGCTAACCACCAGCTCCGGACCGCGTAGGGATGGCCCCGTTTCCTCTATTTTTCGACCATAGGGAGTGGTTTCAGTCTTTTCCTCCGGCAGGGTGG
Source organism: Thermanaeromonas sp. DSM 22490 (assembly GCF_056378755.1). Taxonomy (NCBI): domain Bacteria; kingdom Bacillati; phylum Bacillota; class Clostridia; order Neomoorellales; family Neomoorellaceae; genus Thermanaeromonas; species Thermanaeromonas sp. DSM 22490. The sequence continues at coordinate 32,296 of NZ_JBJHHE010000010.1, read as the reverse complement.
TAGGGGCCATCTGGCCCCCGGTCATGGCATATACCGTATTATTGGCCACAATTACTGTCACCGGATCGTCGCGGCAGGCGGAGGCCACGAGGTGCTGGGCACCAATGGCATAAGCTCCGCCGTCACCCATATAGGCCACTGCCACCAACTCCGGCCGCACCCTCTTCAAACCTACCAGCACCGGTGCAGTGCGGCCATGATGCGTCTGGACGGTGTCCAAGTTGAAGAAGTCCCAAGCCAGTAAAGAACAGCCGATGTCGCAGCCGAAAATGACCCGGTCCTGAAGGCCTAGTTCGTCAATGGCTTCTCCTAGGCATTTGAGGATGATGCCATGTCCGCAACCGGGACAGAACTTATGGGGCTTGCTTTCCACCCGCCAAACTTTAGGCATCTGGGGTAGAGAGGGAAGCATACTTTTGTACCTCGCTAACTATTTCTTCTGGCGTTATACCCATTCCCGGCCGGCGATAACCCCTTAGGGGGACGCTCAAGCCGTAAGCTTCTGCCCTTACCTGGCGTTCCAGCTGTCCGTAAGATGATTCCATTACCAGGACAAGTTTCACCCGGCAAGCGATTTCCCTTAGTTGGTTTCCTGGAAAGGGGCGTAAAGTAATGGGGCGAAAATAGCCCGCTTTGATCCCTGTCTCCCGTAAAATCTTTACTCCTTCCCGGGCAGCCCGCGCCACCACCCCGTGGGCCACCACCAGGTAATCGGCGTCTTCGGTCCCGTAAGCCTCCCACTCCACTATTTCCGGACCCACTTTTTCGTAGGCCGCAATGGATTCTTGCAATGCTTCGTAGAGCTCCTCTTCCAGGTTGTAAGTGTTGCGCAAGTGTACGGGAGGCCGAAGCTTACCCGGCGTCCCCGGCAAGCCCACTAGAGGTCGAGAGGGTACCACTTCCATCCCCTGGTCTTGGGGATCATAAAGGGTTACGGGTTCACGCATCTTGGATTGATAACCATCCCCCAGGATAAAGGTGGGGAAACGGTATTTCCAGGCTATGTTAAAAGCCTTGAAAGTATAATCAAAGAGCTCCTGGTGATTGGACGGAGAATATACTATGCGCAGGCCCTCGCCGTTACCACCAAAACAGGTCAGATTTAATTCCTGCTGGGAATAAATTACGGTACCTGTAGAAGGTCCGCCTCGCTGGGCCACTATCACCACTACAGGCAAGCGCATCATTTCGGCCATGGCCAGGGGCTCCTGCATGAGGATATTGCCCGGGCCGGCTGTAGCTGTAAAGGCTCTCTTGCCCGCCAGGACGGCTCCTATAGTGGTGAACCCAGCCGCAATCTCATCCTCGGTCTGGAGAAACTTGCGGCCGTACTTGGGTGCCAGGCGTGTCCAGTAATGCATGATTTCGCTCTGGGGCGTTATGGGGTAACCGTACATAACCTCAGCTCCCGCCACCAGGGCAGCCCAAGCCATCACCTCGTTACCCGTCATAAAGGCCCGTTGTTCTCCTGTAATTGGCTGGGACACCAAAGCATTGCCCTCCTCGCAATCTCCCATGTCAAGATTAGTATGAGCAAAAAGGAGGGAAAATAAAAAAGCCGGCGACCAAGCCAGCTTGTTTTTCTAGAGGACCAGGCGGAAAAATATAAGCAGGATCAAGCCGGGTATGCCCAGAAAACCGGCAACGAGCACCGTCAACCAGTTCAAAGGGATGGTAAAGCTAAAATAACTTCCTGCAAAATTGAAGGCCCATAAGAGGAGAAGACCGAACAGGGAATTAATCACTATTTTAGACAGCAACCTTAAGGGGGTGAGCAGTAGCCGCCCTACCAGATACACCAGGAAGGCTAAAAAGAGGAGAGCTAGAATTAGTTGTATGGTCTCCGCAACTCCCATTTCTCAGACACCCCTTGTCCATTTCTGCTGTACTTCCTTCCACAGGTACACAAACTTGCGTTCAGCGGCTTGCAAGCGGTAGATAGCTTGATCCACCAGATCCGGTTCAGTAACTTCAGCAAAAAGCTGTTGCGCCTCCAGCCATTCCTTCTGGGCCTCCCTCAAGGCGGCAACAAGTATCTCTACCTCCGCCGGGAGGGCATTAAATTGAGAAGGTTGAGACAGCATAAAAGCCACCTCCTTTGCATATCTCTAAAACAAACATATGCAAGAGGTGGCCATTTTTTGCCTGCCTACTCCATTTCCCGCCGGCCGGTAAAGGCCCGGGCCAAAGTCACTTCATCCGCATATTCCAGATCTCCGCCTACCGGGATCCCGTAGGCCAGCCGCGTGACTTTTACTCCCAGGGGTTTTAAAATTTTCGCCAGATACAGAGCAGTGGCCTCTCCTTCTACATCGGCGTTGGTGGCCAGCACCACTTCGTTTGCCGTATTATCTTTCAAGCGCTCCAAAAGCTCTTTTATGCGCAGCTTTTCCGGGCCGATACCTTCCATGGGAGAAATAGCGCCATGGAGCACATGGTAGCGGCCACGGAATTGCCCCGTTTTCTCCAAGGCCACCAAGTCGCGGGGTTCCTCCACTACACAGATTATAGAATTATCCCGGCTATTATCCTGGCAGATTAAGCAGGGATCCTTGTCTGTCAAGTTGCCGCACAGGGAACAATAGCGCGTTTTTTGCCGAGCTTCCAGGATGGCTTCGGCCAAAGCCCGAACTTCCTCCGGGGGGCTATATAAAATATGGAAAGCCAGGCGTTGAGCCGTCTTGGGGCCTACGCCCGGTAGCTTATTGAGCTCGGCAATGAGCCTGGCGACGGGCTCGGCATAGTAAAGCATAAAATCATCCCCCGGGTAAGGATTTAGAAGAGGCCTGGCAACTTAAACTGTCCGGTAACTTTGGCCATCTCACTGGCCACCATCTCCTGGGAGCGGCGCAGAGCATCATTTACCGCTGCTATTATAAGATCCTGGAGCATTTCTACATCAGTGGGGTCCACTGCCTCCGGGCTTAGGGTAAGGCTCACGACTTCCTGGCGACCGTTTACTACTACCTTGACGGCCCCTCCACCGGCCGTGGCCTCTACTGTGCGCTCACCCAACTCCTCCTGGACCTTGGCCAGTTGACTCTGCATTTTCTGCATCTGCTTCATTACTTTGTTCATATTGCCTATATTCATTGTCTCCACTCCTAATAACAAAGTTAATCTTTTATTTCTACTTTATCCGGGCCGAAGTAATCAATAATCCTTTGCAGTACGTCTCCGGAAATTTTGCCTTCCTCTTCGCTAGGCGTTTCGTTAACCAAAGCAACCTCCAAAGGATAACCTGTGACCATTTGCAGAATTTCTTCCACCGCCTTTTTATTGGCAGGCTGTTCCAGCATGCTTTTGTGAAAGGCAGCCTTAAAGGAAAGGGTAAGGCGGTTATTATGTAAACCTGCAGGCTTTCCACCCTTTAAATAGGCCTGCAAGTGAATGCTTTTCTTGCGGGCTGCCTGCAGCACCTCTGGCCAAAGGCGCTGAATTTCCTCCAAAGTCAAGGCCATGGTGGCCGCCGTCTCCAGATGCGCGGCCCTTACCTGGTCCCAGGCCATGGCCTTTTCTGCAGCCCCAGCCTCAACTCCTGTTTGCGCCTTAAGCCGGATAGCTTCCGCACCTTTGCGCTCAAAATCGGCTATAATATTAGCCGCTGTAGCCGGGATAACCTCTCTAAAAGCCTGGTTGTTCTCCAGCTTGATTAAACGCTCCTCCAGATGTTTTACCCGGTCCTCTAATCCCTTTATCCTAGCAGCGGACAGCTCGCCCTCCCCCATTATAACGCCCAAAAGGGCCATCTCTAAAGATATACGGGGCTGAGTGCTGAACCTCAGCTCACCACCAGCCTCCTGTAACTTCTCCATAATCCTAAAAAGCCTAGCTCCGTCCAGGGTACAGGCCGTATCCAGCATATTCTCCAGCATTTCTTCCGGCAGCCCTATAAGTTCTCCGGCCTTAGGATCTAGACTCAAGAGCAAAAGATTGCGGCACCAGTCCAGGAGATCTTCTAGGATACGACGGGGCTCGACTCCCTCTTGGAGGGCAACATCCACCAGGTGCAAAATCTTGCTGCTATCTGCTGCCAGAAGAGCATTCACCATCTCTTGTAAAATATCCTGGCGGGGCACCCCCAGGAGGGCCGCTACTCGGTCAGCCGTAACACAGTCCTGGGCACCGGCCAGGATTTGATCCAAAAGGCTTAAAGCATCCCGCAAACCACCGGCAGCCTTGCGGGCCAGCAAATTTAAAGCTGCCGATTCTACTTCTATACCGTTGGCCTCGGCCACCTCTCGCAGTCTTTGGGTAATGGCGTTGACTTTTAAAGCCTGAAAATCAAAACGCTGGCAGCGAGAGATAATAGTGGGTAAAACTTTCCGAGGTTCCGTGGTAGCCAGGATAAAAATAACATGGGCAGGAGGCTCTTCTAGTGTTTTAAGCAAGGCATTAAAGGCCTCGGTGGTGAGCATATGCACCTCATCAATGATGTACACTTTATATTTGCCCTCCACCGGCCCCAGCTGTACCTTTTCCTTCAGTTGCCGGATTTCGTCGATACCGCGGTTGGAAGCCGCATCGATTTCCAGTACATCCAGGGAGAGGCCCTGAGTTATCCGCTGGCAGTTGGGACATAGGTTGCAGGGTTCACCGTCTTGGGGTTGGAGACAATTAACCGCTTTAGCCAAAATCTTAGCTGTACTGGTTTTCCCTGTTCCCCGTGGGCCGCAGAATAAATAAGCGTGAACAAGTCTCCCTGTTCGTACAGCATTACGCAAGGTCACGGTTATATGGTCTTGTCCCACCACTTCCCCAAAGCTCTGCGGCCGCCACTGCCGGTAAAGGGCCTGGTATTGGGGCATTTTCTCCACCACCGAATATTAAAAAAGAGATTATTCCCTTAATGGCCAAAAGAATAATCTCTCCTTATCTTTCCCAGAAGGTATCCCAAATAAGATAGACCGTGCACCCACTGTTGGACATAACCTCCGGGCGTTACCGGTGCAGGTAACTCCAGCCAGGCACCCCTGCGGCACCCGAGATTGCTCACTTACCGCTGCTTCCTTCCGGACCTGACGGGGTTCATGAGTTCTCGCCGCGCAGGACCCAGCTCTCTTCATCCCTTACACCGGGCAGACCCCACAGATTAGGCCCGCCAGTGGGAATTCGACCCCGCTATAGCGGATTGCGGGTTACAGGGCACCGCTACCTCCCCGTCTAGCACGGTCAATCTGGCATAAATGAAAATGGCGGAGAGAGTGGGATTCGAACCCACGAGACAGGTTTTTCACCCGTCTACTCGCTTTCCAGGCGAGTGCCTTCAGCCAGCTCAGCCATCTCTCCGCGTAATGGTTTCTTCGCAGGGCCTCGTGTTTATCGCTTTTCTCTTTATTTATTGTTGTTCAAAATGGCGGAGAGAGTGGGATTCGAACCCACGAGGCGACTTCATCAGCCGCCTACTCGATTTCGAGTCGAGCGCCTTCAACCAACTCGGCCATCTCTCCGTGTTCCGCCTTCTCTCCGCAGCCTTCCAAAGAACTCCTGCAATATCAGACGGCATTCGTCCTCACAGATGCCGGAAACCACCTCTACTTGGTGGTTTAAGTGGGGATGTTCCACCACATTGAGCACCGAGTCCACCGCTCCTGCTCTGATATCCGGTGCTCCATATACTAGGCACTTAAGCCGCGCCTGCACTGCTGCGCCCGCACACATGGGACAGGGCTCCAGCGTCACATAGAGCGTTGCCCTATTCAAGCGCCAGCTCTTAAGCCTCTGGGCTGCCTGGCGCAGGGCCAGAATTTCAGCATGGGCTGTAGGGTCTTGATCTGTCTCGCGCCGGTTATGGGCTCGTGCAATTATTTCCCCCTCCTGAACTACCACTGCACCCACCGGCACTTCTCCCAGGTTTAAGGCTTTTCTGGCTTCTTCCAGGGCCAGCTTCATATAAAAGTGGTGATCCACCGGATTTTTTAGGCTGCTCCTCTCCTCGGACAGCTGCGAGCTGAATCCCTTCTGGCCGCTCTAAAAAGACTATGGTGCGCCCGGAGGGACTCGAACCCCCGACACGCGGTTTAGGAAACCGCTGCTCTATCCTCCTGAGCTACGGACGCACTTACTCCCTTTAATAAAAAAATGGCGCGCCCGGAGGGACTCGAACCCCCAACCACCTGGTTCGTAGCCAGTTACTCTATCCTGTTGAGCTACGGGCGCCTGTCTTTGTCGGCAATCGCCGGCAGCATTTATTCTAACAAATATATTCCTCAAAGTCAAGGAGAGGGTGTTTGGCACGCCTTTTATAAAGCATCCTGCCTCAAAAGGCAGGATGCTTTATAAAAAGAAATGGCGGAGAGAGTGGGATTCGAACCCACGGTACAGGCTTAACACCTGTACAATCGCTTAGCAGGCGACCGCCTTCGACCTACTCGGCCATCTCTCCATATTTTCCCTGGCGGAGGGGGTGGGATTTGAACCCACGGTGCCCTTCCAGGCATCACTGGTTTTCAAGACCAGCTCCTTAAGCCGCTCGGACACCCCTCCAGCTAATAGCAAGGTTAGTATAGCACATGAACCCGCTCACTGTCAATGACACGAAAAAACAAGGCCTGGCAAACCTCCCTAAGCCCGCCAGGCCAGCTTTAATCAGATTGGCCAGATCATGGCCACCTCATTCTAATGCATATCATACTACGCCAGAATTTTGGTGACGACGCCAGCGCCTACGGTGCGGCCACCCTCCCGTATGGCAAACCTTAAACCCTCTTCTATGGCTATGGGCGTTATCAGCTCGATGGTCATCCGTATGTTGTCCCCAGGCATGACCATCTCTACCCCCTCCGGCAGCCTCACTACCCCAGTTACGTCCGTAGTCCGAAAGTAAAACTGCGGCCGGTAACCGTTGAAAAAGGGTGTGTGCCGCCCCCCTTCTTCCTTCGTCAATACGTATACCTCTGCCTCAAATTTCGTGTGGGGCTTGATGCTCCCAGGCTTGGCCAGCACCATCCCCCTCTCTACTTCCTTACGCTCTACCCCCCGAAGTAGCGTCCCTATGTTGTCCCCAGCTACCGCCTCGTCCAATACCTTCCGGAACATCTCTACCCCAGTCACTACCGTCTTCCTCACTTCTTCCCGTAACCCTATTATCTCTACTTCGTCCCCTACTTTCACCTTCCCACGCTCTACTCTTCCTGTGGTCACCGTCCCCCGCCCAGTTATGCTAAATACGTCCTCTATCGGCATCAGGAACGGTTTGTCTACCTCCCGCTCAGGTGTCGGAATGTAACTGTCTACTGCGTCCATTAGCTCCCATATCTTACCGCACCACTCGCACTCCCTACTACCACACCCGCATTCCATCGCCTTCAAGGCCGAACCCTTCACTACCGGTATCTCGTCCCCAGGAAATTCATACTCGCTTAATAGCTCCCTCACTTCCATCTCTACCAGCTCTAATAGCTCAGGATCGTCTACCATGTCTACCTTGTTCATGAATACTACTATATACGGTACACCCACCTGCCGCGCCAATAGTATGTGCTCCCGCGTCTGCGGCATCGGACCGTCCGCCGCCGATACCACCAATATCGCCCCGTCCATCTGGGCCGCCCCAGTGATCATGTTCTTTACATAGTCCGCGTGCCCAGGACAGTCTACGTGCGCATAGTGCCGCTTCTCTGTCTCATACTCTACGTGGGCCGTGGCTATCGTGATACCCCTCTCCCTCTCCTCCGGCGCCTTGTCTATCTGGTCGTACGCCGTCGGTACGGCCCCCCCTATCTTCGACAAACAGTACGTTATCGCCGACGTCAACGTCGTCTTCCCATGGTCTACGTGCCCTATCGTCCCTACGTTAACGTGCGGCTTCTTACGCTCAAATTTTTGCTTGGCCATTCTCTAGGTTCCCTCCTTACCTTGCCCTACTTTTTCACCACTAATTAGCTCGGCTCTCTCCCAATGGATGATTCTACGCTTGTCCGTCTTTTCCTGCATATTATTGCCGCTGATCTGGAGAATAATTCCGAACTTCACTTTAGCAAATCCCTTTTTCGGGATATAATGTGTACTGTTAGGAGGGAAAAATCATGCCGCCTTTAGTACTGCTTGTGCTATCTGTTATTTTAGGAGCGCTGGCCCAGGTACTTTTTAAATTAGGGGTAAGCCAGGAAGGCTATAGTTTGGGTCTCCAGGGTCTTTTAGTGGTGCTCACCAGACCCTATATACTTTTCGGGCTTTTGTTCTTTGTAGCCAGCTTTTTCCTGTGGTTACGGGTTCTCGCCACTTACGATTTAAGCTATGCCTACCCGCTGGTGAGCTTGAGTTATGTGATAGTTACCGTCGCCTCCCGGTTTCTTTTAGGTGAAAGCCTGCCGCCGGTGCGCTTTGTAGGGCTGGCCTTCATCCTCCTGGGCATTATTCTGGTGGGACGCAGCTAAAAAAATACCCGCAAGGGCTTTGCGGGAAGGGGTGGAGGCGATTTACAGCCAGGTAACGAGGAATATGAGCAAAATCAGAAAAAGAAATACTAAAGCTCCGTCTGCTACAAGGTCACGCATCGGTGCCGCCGTTTCTACCGGAGCTAGTTCATCCATTTTAATCCCCCCGCTCTAAGTCTTGGCTATACCCAGTTTATGTAGAAAACCTCCCCGGCGTTCCGGTAGCCTCAAACCTTCCCCGTATACCTTCTACATACTTGGGGTTTATTTCTATCATAATGAAATTCCTTTTTAGGGCTTGAGCCACGTATCCTGTGGTACCCACTCCGGCCACGGGATCTAAAATCACATCGCCTTCTTTAGTGGAGGTGAGTATCACCCTTCGGAGGAGCTCAACGGGCTTTTGCGTAGAATGAAGTTTTTTGGCGTTTTTGTCCTTTAATCTTTCTGACCCGCCGCAAATAGGTAAGACCCAAACATTAGCAGCTACCTTCCCTATGCCGAATTCTCTAGCCAGTTCCTTGTTGAAGGTATATTTTTTTGCTTTCTTGTCCTTTACTGCCCATATTAAAGTTTCGGTAGCATTGGTAAACCTCACCCCCAACCAGTTGGGCATGGGGTTGGTCTTTACCCAGAGGACGTCGTTAAGTATCCAGTACCCTAAATCCTGCATGATCTTACCTATGCGGAAAATGCTATGATACGTTGCAATAGCCCAGACGGTTGCAGTTGGCTTCATAACCCTTTTTATTTCTAAAAGCATATTGCAAATAAATTCATCATACTCCTCGAAAGACCCAAATTTGTCCCACTCGTCATCTACTCCTTTCACAACCGTCTTAACCGTCCACCTCCTTAGGTTTCGCTTAGGCAATTGAAGAAAATAGGGCGGGTCCATGAACACCATGTCCACCGCTTCGGCCGGAATTTTTCTTAAAACTTTTAAGGCATCGCCCAGTATGACCTTATTTAATACTTGTTCCAGGGAATAACTTCTTACTTCCGGGGTGTCTACAAGTATCAGGTTCTCCTTTTGAGGTTCCGCCCTCCCGTCCCTCATCGGCCACTCACCTGCCATTAATTTCCTATCCTGCTGCATGGTGGATTTAACTCCACAGTAGGATTACTAACCTGAAGAATAGGATTATCAAACAAAGCCAAATAAGGATAATAACAGCTGCTGCTACCCAATTCTTAGGTTTTTGGCTTAAACTGTTAGCTTTGCTGCGAGCATCATCCATAACTGATTTCGGGATCATTTTTAAAGCGAGGGCAACGCCCAAAGGTATTAATACCAGGTCATCTAAATAACCTAAAACGGGAACGAAGTCGGGAATCAGGTCAATAGGGCTAAAGGCATAGCCGACCACGCCAGCGATAAAAAACTTAGCATACCAGGGAACACGAGGATCCCTATAGGCAAAGTAAAGGGCATAAACATTGGCTTTCAGCTTTCTTGCTTCATGTTTCCACCTTTCTAGAAACCTGGTCTCTCCAGTCAAAAAAGTATCCCCCCTTAAAACACCGTTGGCTGTACAAACCGCCCAAACAACTAAGGGTCACATATACAGTCAGAAGAAGAGGCCAGCCTTATACATTAAAGCGGAAGTTAATGATATCCCCGTCGCTGACTATGTAATCTTTACCCTCTAGCCGGACCAATCCCTTTTCCCTTACTTTGACCATGGTTCCTAAAGCTTGCAGGTCTTCAAACCTTACTACTTCGGCGCGGATAAAGCCTCGCTCCATATCGGAGTGAACTTTACCAGCTGCTTCTTTAGCCCGGGTACCCTCCCGGATGGTCCAAGCGCGTACTTCATCTTCGCCCGCAGTAAGAAAAGAAATTAACCCCAGGCGGCGGTAGATGGCGCGAGCCAGGCGGTGAATACCGGGTTCCCGAATACCCATTTCCTTGAGGAAGGCTTCGCGGTCAGCGGGCTCCAGGCTGGCTATTTCGACTTCCAACTTGGCACATAAGCTTAACACAGGGATTCCCTTGGTCTCGGCATAGGCCTCTACCTCTTCCTTCCCCTCGTAACGCCCCTGCTGCAGCTGTTCTTCGTCAATATTGACCACAATAATCATAGGTTTGGTAGTCAAAAATTCTATATGGCGCAAAGCTTGCCATTCCTCTTCGGTTAGGTCGGCTTCCGACAAAGGTTTTTCCGCCTCCAAGGCCTCCTGGCAACGGCGCAAAGCTGCCTGTTCGGCTAGCATCTCACCTTTAATCTTCTTACTAGCGGCAATCCTTTCCAGTCTGGTTTCTACCAGTTGCAGGTCGGTCAAAAGCAGCTCGGCATTTACAATGTCTAAATCCCTCACCGGGTTTAGGCTCCCTTCCACGTGGGGTACCGTCTCATTGCGGAAAGCCCGGACTACGTGAATCAGGGCATCTACTTTCCTTACTGCAGTCAAAAAAGCTGCACCTGCTCCTGGGGTGAATCCGGGCACATCGATAACTTCCAGGGTAGCAGGTGTGATTTTGCGAGGATGGTAAAGGGAAGCCAGGAAATCCAGGCGGGGATCGGGAATAGGAGCCATGCCCACATTGGTCTTGGTCCGGCCGGCAAAAGCCGAAGTTTCGGCTTCGGACCAGGTCAAGAGGTTAAATAAGGTGGTTTTTCCCACCAGGGGCAAACCGATTATGCCGCAGGTTAAGGACAACTCTCTTCACCTCGTTTTAAGTATAACAATTTTACTATTAAAGGCGAAAGCCCCGAAGGATAACCTTCGGGGCTTTTTGTGGAGCCCATAACCGGGATTGAACCGGTGACCTCCGCCTTACCAAGGCGACGCTCTACCCACTGAGCTATATGGGCATGGTTGCGGGGGCTGGATTTGAACCAGCGACCTTCGGGTTATGAGCCCGACGAGCTACCAACTGCTCCACCCCGCAATAAAATTTTCTGGTGGAGGGGGCTGGATTCGAACCAGCGAAGGCATCGCCAGCAGATTTACAGTCTGCCCCCTTTGGCCAGCTTGGGTACCCCTCCGCTTTTTTATTTTTTCTCCGACGCAAAAGTTATTATAGCAACTCTCCAGGCTACCGTCAAGGACTTTTGGATGCCATTTCTTGCCCTGTAGCCAGTCAACTATCTCGCTTCTCTAAATAACGTTCCAGCTTCCTTTTTACCCGCTGCAGGGCATTATCAATGGATTTAACATGGCGCTGGAGGTCTACGGCTATCTCTTGATAGGATTTGCCTTCCAGGTAAGACATAAGCACCTGCCATTCCAGGGAACTCAAAATTTCTCCCATCTTTTCCTCAATATTATCAAATTCTTCCCGGCTGATAATCAGCTCTTCGGGGTCGGCAATCTTGGAACCGGAAATGATGTCCAGAAGGGTGCGGTCAGAATCCTCATCATAAACAGGCTTGTTTAAGGAGACGTAGGAATTGAGGGGTATGTGTTTCTGACGGGTAGCTGTCTTTATAGCTGTAATAATCTGGCGCGTAATGCATAGCTCGGCAAACGCTCTAAAGGAGGAAAGTTTATCGCCGCGAAAATCGCGGATAGCTTTATAAAGGCCGATCATGCCTTCCTGGATGATGTCCTCGCGATCAGCCCCCACCAGGAAATAGGAGCGCGCTTTTGCCCGGACAAAGTTGCGATATTTATTTATCAAATATTCCTGGGCTACATCGTCCCCTTCCTGGGCCAAAATAACAATTTCCTCGTCCCCCATGACCTCGTAGGTGTGGAAGGTGTCGCGCTGGAGATTAACGCTCATGGCACCGCCTCCGCTCCGGTTTCTCCATTTTCTAATTTCTTTCTCGGGAGGCTATATATCCTTGTCCAACGACACCATTAATTATACAGGAAATCCACCTCTAGAGCAAGACTCGAAAAATTTCCTCTAGCCGCGTCGCCACTTTTCCAGAACGATCCGCTCAGAATCGGGTAAGCGGGCATCCAGGGGATTATGGTCCTGGGTTCGAGAATAGCTCTCCGTCTCCTTGCGGACCTCCAGCACCATCCTTTTTAGGCCGGCGGGTGATAAGCGTAAAGCCCCTTTCCCCCATACCAGCCTCTGTTCCAACCAGTCGGCTGTCACTACCAGGACTTCTTCCCCCTTGCCCACTAGTTCCCCTGCCAGCCTCTCTATTACCGTATCAGCTGTTTCCCCTTGTCGGCTGTAAATTACCTCCACTCCTGTTGTTTCTTCCCGTCTTACTTCGGTACCGCTAAAGTGATGGGCATCAAAGACAATGATTACTTTTTCCCCGCGCAGGGCTTGAAAATTGATCATCTCATCTATTAGTTTATCCCTCGCGTGGCTTAAATTTGACTCCTTAAGCTTAAGAAGTTCGGGCCAACTATGAATCACATTGTAACCGTCGATTATTAGGACACTCATCTTGACTTTCCTTTGCGAGAGAAATAAATTTGCGCTGCCGAACCACCTCGTACATAAGGACAGCAGCGGCCGTGGCGACGTTTAAGGAGTTGATTTGGCCCAGCATTGGCAACCTTACCCTCAGGTCGCATCGCTGTTTTAAAAGGGAAGATAAACCCTTCCCCTCACCACCCAACACCAACACCAGAGGCAAGGTAAAGTCGGCAGCAAAGGCCAGCGTCTCTCCTTCTTGATCGGCCCCTATGGCCCAGAGGCCCTGTTCCTTTAAGTTTTCTAAGGTAGAGCTCAAGTTAGCCACGCGGGTTACAGGCACATATTCTATGGCTCCAGCCGAAACCCGGGCCACCGCAGGCGAAAGCCCAGCGCTGCGCCGGCGGGGGATAATTACCCCATGAACCCCGCAGGCATCGGCTAAACGCAAGATAGCTCCCAGGTTCTGGGGGTCTTCGACGCCGTCCAGCATGACCAAAAAGCCCGGTTCTCCCCTCAGTTTAGCTCTGTTAAGAATATCTTCCAGTTCTACATATTCTTTGGCCGCAACCAGAGCTACTATACCTTGATGGGGCACATTGCCAGCCACCCTGTTCAAGGCCCGGCGGTCTACCTGCTGAATAGGTATACCTTGCTCCCGGGCCAGGGATAGGATCTCAGCCACCGCCCGGCCTTCAGCGCCTTTGGTCACTAAAATTTTATTTAGTGGCCGGCCGGCCTTTAAGGCTTCCCTCACCGCATTGCGCCCTGCCAGGATTTCATCCATATCTTTAAGTTTGACCCCTTTCTTTTATTACCCTGGCCCGGCCGCAGCTGAACCGGCCCTCATAGCAAACCCCCAAAACCTCGCAATCAGGACCAGCCATAGCAAACAGCCGCGGCGCCACTTCCCGCACCTTTTCCCGCATTCTTAGGGCTAGCTCCCTGATTTCCCACTGGGCCCTGGAGCAGCAGCGGAGCCGAAAAAAGTTAAACAGGCTGCGGGCGTTAAAGGTGCAGACCAGCTTGGTCTCACAGGCTGCCGGGAGCACATACCGCGCATCTTCCCGTGGTACTAGCCTGTCCAGTTCCGCATAAGCCTTGCGTATCTCCTCCATACAGCGCTGAAAAATCTGGGTGGCTTCTGGACAGGCCGCAATACTGGGGGGTACAATATATTCAAAGTCGTTTTCGCTTACATAGCGCTGTGACTTCTGGGAATAAGAAGCTATACGATGCCGTACCAGTTGATGGGAAAGGGCCCGGCTAATCCCTTCAATGGCAAAAGTAAAGGTAACGTGTTCGGCAGGAGATTCGTGCCCGCTAGCCAACAGGTGTTCCAGGAGACGGCCTACTTCTTGGTCTCCCATATTTTCGAGCAATTCTCCTGCTCCCCGCTTGGAGTAGCAAAGGCGTGCTGCCGCAGCCACTATCCTCTCCGGATCAGGGGTATAGCTGATCAAGTTTACCCGCATCCTTTTTCTCCTCTCCACGGCTACATAACCTTTGGAGGTGTCGCTGGCACCCGCCTCCCAGTGTTCAGCGAAGCCCGAATAACTAGAGAAGCGGCTCTTTTTTCGCGATAAGTTGGCAGATGGCGGCAAAAATTTGCTGCAAGCGTAACCAATTGCCCTGAAGGTAGAGATAGCCAAAGAGGGTCTCCAGGGCGGTGCTATACCGGTATTCCAGGGCTTTTACGTGCCGGGGGAGGTGTCCCGGTTTGGCATTGCGGCCACGGCGCAGGATATCTTTCTCTTCTTTAGTCAGGAACTTTTCCAGCTGGGGTACCAGCCGCGCCTGGTTGGTTGCGGCCACAAAGTCCACAGCTTTGCGGTGCAGGTAATCCACCCCTCCTCCCCCCTGTACGAGGTAACTCCTGACCAGAAGCTCATAGACCGCATCGCCCACATAAGCCAGGACCACCGGGGAGAGGGTTTCCACCTGCACCTTATTTAAGTTACGCACCGTTGGCAATAATTCTTCCGTGTTCCTTCACCCTTTTTAAAATATTTTCCCCCGCCTTTTAACGGCGTATTTTCCAGCGGACACCCCGGGGAGTGTCTTCCAGGATAATACCCAGTTCCTTCAAGCGGTCGCGCAAATAGTCAGCTGTAGCCCAATCCTTGCGTTGGCGCGCTTCCTGCCTGAGGCTGATTATCAGCTCCACCAAACCTGCTATGAGCCCTGCATCCGCCTCTTCCCGGGCCGGTCCAAAAAGGCCCAAGACTCCCTCTCCCAGCTCGTCCAAGGCAGAGGCGGCGGTTTTAAGGGCGTCTGCTGCGCCCGGCCCTAATTCTCCTTTATGGATATAGCTATTAACTTCGCGCACCATCTCATAGAGAGAAGCCAGGGCCTGGGCTGTATTGAAATCGTCGTCCAGGGCGGCTTCAAACTTATACCGCAAAGAATTGATCCGTTCTTTAAACTGGCGGGAACTGGGATCTTCTCCCTCCCCCTTTTCCTTCACTTCCTCCAAAGCCTCGGCTAGGGCGGCGCGCCCATTGGCCAACCTCTCAAAACTCCGTTCCGCTTCCTCAAGATACTCATCAGCAAAATCCAGGGGGCTGCGGTAGTGGGTGCTGAGAAGGTAGAGCCGCACCGCCTGGGGGCGGAAGCTCTCTAGAATATCGCGCAGCAGGAAAAAGTTCCCTCGGGATTTGGACATCTTTTCCTGATTCACGGTGATAAAGCCGTTATGCAGCCAGAAGCGCGCGAAGGGTTTTCCTGTCAAGGCTTCAGCTTGGGCTATCTCGTTTTCATGGTGAGGAAAGATGAGATCAGCCCCGCCGCCGTGAATATCAAAGCCTGGTCCCAAGTATTTTAAAGCCATGGTGGAACATTCAATATGCCATCCCGGCCGGCCGGGCCCCCAGGGGCTGTCCCAGTAAGGTTCGCCCGGGCGGGCCCTCTTCCAGAGGGCAAAGTCCAGGGGATTCTTCTTACGCTCATCTATTTCTACTCGAGCACCGGCCAGCATTTCTTCCGTCTGCCGGTGGGAGAGCTTCCCATAAGCCGGAAACTTACTTACTTCAAAATAAACATCCCCTTCTACCGCATACGCATACCCCAGCCTAATCAGCCCTTGAATGGCAGTGATAATGTCTGGTATGTGTTCGCTAACCCGGGGGTAAAGACTGGCGCGCCGGACGTTCAAAGCATCGGAGTCCTTAAAAAATTCCTGGATATAGCGGGCAGCCACGGCTGCAGCCGGCTGCCCTTCTTCCTGCGCCTTTTTAATTATTTTGTCGTCAATATCGGTGAAGTTCTGTACATAAAACACCTCATATCCCCGGTATTCCAGGTAACGGCGTAAAGAGTCAAAGACCACCAGCGGCCGGGCATTGCCCAGGTGGATGTAGTTATAAGTAGTAGGGCCGCACACGTACATTTTAACCCGGCCCGGCTCAGCAGGAACGAACCTTTCCTTGCGTCCCGTCAAGGTATTGTAGAGATGCAGGCTCAAGATTTTTACCCTCCAATTCTTCCAGCCGCTGCTCTAGGCGTTGAATCTGGCGCTGCAGGCAGAGGAGCATCTCCGCCACCGGGTCCGGCAAATCTTCGTGGCGCAAGTCTACCTCGGTGAACCTGGTATCAGCAACATGGCGGCCATTGCGGACTACAATCTTGCCCGGCACTCCGACCACCGTACAGTTGGGCGGTACATCCCGCAGCACTACAGAACCGGCACCGATTTTAACGTTATCACCGATAGTAATATTGCCTAATATCTTGGCCCCAGCTCCTATGACCACGTTATTGCCTATGGTGGGGTGACGCTTGCCTTTTTCTTTTCCGGTTCCGCCAAGGGTGACTCCTTGATAGAGGGTAACATTGTTTCCTATTTCTGCTGTCTCGCCGATAACCACGCCCATACCGTGATCAATAAAGAAGCCTTCCCCTATTTTGGCTCCAGGGTGAATCTCTATGCCCGTCCAGAAGCGGTTGAACTGGGAAATAAGGCGAGCCAGTAACTTAAACCCCTTCCGGTAGAAAAAGTGGGCTACCCGGTGCAAGAGTATGGCATGAAAACCAGGATAACATAGGATGACTTCTAGTAGGCTACCGGCTGCTGGGTCCCGCTCAAAAACAACTTCAATATCCCGCTTTATCCGCCACCACATGTATCTTTTACCTCCTTTCCATGATGCAAAAAGCCCTTCGCCCCGCCAGGGACGAAGGGCTTCCGCGGTTCCACCCTGCTTGGGAAATTACTTCCCCACTCTGCCAGCGCCAGACAGCGCTTTAGCCTTTAACGGAGCCACCCGTTACGGCCTACTGACCTTCGGCCGTACAGCTCCCGGGGGCACTTCAGCACCCGCCGGCCTGGGACCACTTCCAGCCTCCGGTGATCCCTCTCTGGAGGCGGCTTATGGCGCCTACTCTTCCCGTTCCTCGCCTTTAGCCCTTTCGTGCCTATTATAAATCCCTATCTTTAACCTTGTCAAGGAAGTTCCGGCAGAAGCAACACCGTGGCCAGGGCCGCAATACCTTCTCCCCGGCCGGCAAAACCCAGCCCCTCAGTGGTAGTGGCCTTTATACTGATCTTTTTCACCGGTACGCTCAATATC
This sequence comes from Thermanaeromonas sp. DSM 22490, assembly GCF_056378755.1. Lineage (NCBI taxonomy): Bacteria > Bacillati > Bacillota > Clostridia > Neomoorellales > Neomoorellaceae > Thermanaeromonas > Thermanaeromonas sp. DSM 22490. The sequence goes on along the minus strand of NZ_JBJHHE010000010.1, from coordinate 15,020 downwards.
TCGGCAATTTTTTCCCGCATGGCCGGTATATGGGGAGCTAAGCGCGGTCGCTGGGCCACAACTACACAATCGGCATTGGCTAGGTGATAACCCAATTTAGTAACCTTCTGCCACACTTCTTGCAATAGCAACGAGCTCGCTACGCCAGCAAAACGAGGATCGTTCTCCGGAAAATGCTGGCCTATGTCGCCCAAGGCTACTGCTCCGAGCAGAGCATCGGCCAGGGCATGTAGCAGCACATCCGCATCGGAATGCCCTGCCAGTCCCAGATCATAGGGAATTTCTACCCCGCCGAGGATGAGCTTTCTCCCCTCCACCAAGGGGTGCACATCAAAACCTAGACCTATGCGCATTATATGTTTCACACCCCCTTAAAGTGCCGGAGTAGCTCCCCGGCCGGTCCCCCAGGAGATTCCCTGGTAGCGAGCAAAATTGTCGCTAGGATCAGGTCTGTTGGGGTAGTAACTTTGATGTTATTGTAATCCCCTAATACCAACTTTACTGGATAGCCGCATTTCTCCACTAAAGAAGCATCGTCGGTAACCTGCCAGCCCTGGGCTAGCCCCCTGGTGTAGGCTTCCACCAGCCACTCGCGGCGAAATACCTGAGGTGTCTGGGCAGCCCACAGGCCCTCTCGCACCAGGGTGCTCTCCACCAGGCCTTGCTCATTCCCCCGTTTGATGGTATCCTGGACGGGTACAGCTGCTACCGCAGCTCCTACCTTTTCTGCCGCTGCTACCACCCTATCCAAAAGTTCCGCAGTTAGAAGGGGTCGGGCTGCATCGTGCACAGCCACTAGATCTGTATCCTGGGGCAGGCGTTGTAGTCCCTGGTAAACAGAATCCTGGCGTTCTTTCCCTCCTTCTACGAGGGCTCTAATTTTGGTATACCTGTTTTCGGCAATAATCTTCCGGCATTGTTCCATGTCTTCTTGCCGGGTAATCACTACGATAGCCTGCACCAAAGGTGAACGTTCTAGCACGTCTAGGCTGTAAGTTATTAAAGGTTTTCCCTTTAGGCTTAAGTAAACTTTATTGCCACCGGCCCCCACCCGTTTACCCTGTCCTGCTGCCGCTACCAGGGCAGTTAAGAAAGGCACTGATATTCTCCCCGCTCCAAGGGTGGATGCTGGGCGTTGTTTTTGCGCTCTAGCACTTTGGGTCGGGCAAAGATCATCCGGCCGGCAGAGGTCTGTAAGACGCTCGTAACCAGTACCGCTATGGACTGGCCGATGTAGCGGCGACCGTTTTCCACCACGATCATGGTGCCGTCGTCCAGATAGCCTACACCTTGCCCGGCTTCTTTGCCGTCCTTGATAACCTGGATGGTCATTTCCTCGCCGGGCAGGACTATAGGTTTAACTGCGTTGGCCAGCTCGTTTATGTTTAACACCCGTACCCCCTGGAGTTCAGCCACTTTATTCAGATTATAATCGTTGGTCACTATGGGGGCCTTTAATTTTTGAGCCAGGCGGACCAATTTGCTATCCACTTCCGTCAGGTCCTCAAAATCTTCCTCATAGATTTTGACGTTCACACCTAACTCTTTACGAATTTTATTAAGAATGTCCAGACCCCGGCGGCCGCGGTTACGCTTTAATATATCCGAGGAATCAGCTATATGGCGCAGCTCTTCCAGGACAAAGCTAGGGATAATCATAGTGCCTTCTAAGAAACCGGTCTCAATCACATCAGCGATGCGGCCATCGATAATGACGCTGGTATCCAGTATTTTAGCTCCGCTACGATAATTCTCCCCTTTAGCTTTATCTTTAGCGCTTAACTTGGGTAAAAAAGCAAACAAACCCCAGATTTCTTCTCGCCTTTTGGTCCCCAAGCTCCAGCCCAGATAACCTAAAAAGATGCTCCCCACCATGGAAATATAATGGCCTATAAATGGCAGGTGGATAAAGGACGCCCCTAAAAGATTAGCAATAATAAGACCGAGAATAAGTCCCATGGCGCCGCTCACAATCTCCTGGGCCGACAGGCGCTGCAGCCTTCCCTCCAGCCAGCGAAGGGATTGGATAATAAGACTTATCAAACGGGAAGACATGCCAAAACCGGCTAAACCGGAAAGAACCGTAATCAACCCTAGAAGCGGCCATTTGATGCCCGGTGGTCCCGTAATCCACAAGGAAAGGCCTGCTTGAGCCAGGGAAAACCCGATGGTGGCCATGGCCAAGGAAATACCAGTACGTATAAGACGATAAACCATTATCTCACCTACTCCTTTTTTCTCCTTCTCGATTATTCCTCACCTACCCCCATATTATACCAACTCCTTTTTGTTTTCTTCATTATAACAGATATTTGCAATGCTGGCAAACTCGACCGCCTTCTGGATTTGGCCCGCTCTATCCAAAGACGAAACAGGTTCAAAACTAGAGATAAACCAGCATCGGCCTTCGGTTGACAGCCTCCAACCCCTTGCTTATAATTAGCCTGAAGGGGGGAAAAGACCCATGTCCGATCTCCTATGCGACCGTTTTCAAGAGATGGTAGCTCAATATACCATTAGGCATAAAAGCATTCTAGATATACTCTCTAAAGCTCAAGAAGCCCATGCCCGCGTACACCGGGCTGTAGTTAAAGCAGTAACTAATTGCGGCTGCATCCAGATCCGGGCCGAAAAACAGGCCCTTCCACCTGACATAAGTTTAGCCGATCTCTCATCCCTCCTCACTAACCACCTCTCAGGCGAACTCTGCTCCGATTGCAGGGAAACCGTAGAAGAGGAACTCGGCAAGCTCTTCCTCTATCTTACCGCCCTTTGTAACAGCCTCGGCATCAGCCTGACAACTGTACTTGATAAGGAACAGGACAAACTCAGCACCTTGCGTTTCTTTAGCCTTACTTAGCTCTTTTTGAAAGCCAGGCGCAAACCCTGAGTTATGCTGCGCACAAAACATATTTCCCCTTCCGGACGGGGGAAGGCGTTTTTGTTCCCTTCTGGGACTATAAAATGGTAAAAACCTAGACGCCGAGCCTCTTCCACCCTCTTTTCGACCTGGGCCACTGCTCGTACTTCGCCGGCCAGGCCAACTTCTCCTAAAACCAGGAGATGAGGGTCGAGGGGTTCTTCTTTTATGCTAGAAGCAATGGCCAAACATATAGCCAGATCGGCTGCCGGCTCGCTAATATTAATTCCACCGGCCACATTTAGGTAAACATCATAACTGCTTAAAGGGAAATTAGCCCTCTTTTCCAGGACTGCCACCAACAACAAAGCCCGGTTATAATCCAGTCCTGTGGCCAGCCGCCTGGGATGGCCAAAGCTGGTCCGGGTAACTAAAGCCTGGACCTCCAATAATAAAGGACGGGTTCCTTCTAAGCAGGCCGTAACTACCGAACCCGCCACTCCCTGGGGCCGCTCGGCCAACAATATTTCCGAAGGGTTGGGGACCTCTACCAGCCCTTGAGATGTCATAGCAAAAACCCCAAGCTCATTGGTAGAGCCAAAGCGGTTTTTGGCAGCCCGCAAAAGGCGATAGGCCTGCAACCCCTCCCCTTCCAGATAAAGCACACAATCTACCAGGTGTTCCAGCAGCTTGGGTCCGGCTAGAAACCCGTCCTTGGTAATATGCCCCACCAAGATTACAGCCGGGCCGCCTTGCTTGGCCGCTCGCAAAAAAGCGTAGGTTGACTCCCGCACTTGAGAAAGGCTGCCCGCTGCTGCCGGTATTTCCGGCAAAAAAACCGTTTGGATTGAATCTACAACTAATAGTACCGGCTTTAAGGTTTCCACTTGTTCCAGGATAGCTTGAACGTTCGTCTCGGTCAAAAGATAAATGGACGAAGAAACAAGCCCCAGTCGTTCAGCCCGCAGGCGCGTCTGGCCCAGGGATTCTTCCCCGGAGACGTAAAGGACCGCCCCATACCTTTGGGCTATAGAATGGGCCAATTGAAGCAAGAGGGTTGATTTACCCATGCCCGGCGCCCCGCCCACCAGGGTCAAGGACCCAGGGACGAGACCCCCTCCCAGAACCCGGTCCCATTCCCTTAAACCCGATGTGAGGCGCGCTTCGTCAAGCTCAGGCGCCTGGAGTAAAGCTACAGGGGCTGTTCTATGTCCTGCCGGAGACCTGGCATCCCCGGAGATAACCCCCATTTCCCTGGCCAGGGTATCCCATCCTCCGCAAACCGGGCAGCGCCCCAACCAGTTGACGCTTTCGTAGCCGCAAGCCTGGCAAACAAAGCGAACCTTGTTCTTAATGGGCCCTTACCTCCTCTAGGGTTGCTGGCCTTTAGGGGTCCTGCTACGCCTTCGGTGCCAGCCTAAATATTCCTTTACTCGATTAACTGTTAAATTCACTATCTGATCTTCGCTAATGCCGGCTCCCCGCACCACCTGCCAAGCTCGTACAAAATTACCTACAGCAGTGTAGATATGGGCATCGCTGGACACCACTACCGGTATTTTATGTTGCTTGGCCAAGCGAGCCAGTTGCTGGCAGCGCGGGAGGCTTCCCGGTCGACTGATGGAAAAGGAGTTATTGTTAAACTCCAATGCCTTGTTGGTGGCAGCGGCTGCCTGGGCCACCGCCTCCAGGTCCAAGGGAAAATCTGGATTGCCGGGGTGGACGAGTATGTGAACATAAGGGTTGTTCAAAGCGGCTATAGCGGCCCGGGTATATTCCTCCTGGCTGCGACCGTCAAAGCCGGTGTCCAGGTGGAAACCTGCTAAAACTATGTCCAATTTTTCCAATATTTTTTCTGGTACATCCAGGTGCCCTTCGTCATCGATAATGTTAGCTTCCACTCCCCGCAATATCTCTACTTCCCCTATTTTGCGCGGCAGGGCCACCAGGTTGTGGAAATAATGTTCATGGGGACCGCCCGGCATTTTAAGCCCGTGGTCGGTAATGGCGATCATTTTTAACCCTTTTTCACCAGCTGCTTCCGCCAATTCCTTGATTGTACTATAGGCGTGCCCGCTGGCAACGGTATGAATATGGAGATCGGCTTCACAATACATTTTTTTCGCCCCTTTTCTCCATTCTTGCCTCCTTACCTAAAGTATAGCGTAAGGGACAGCTCCTTGTCTTTTAAAATCGTCTTAAAAAACCAGGATTTATCAAGAAATAAATTTGCGTTGCATAAATAATTCTCCTGTTACGGGTAAATAATAATAGCGTCAGGGTCCATAGGGGCCGAGCCCAGAAGGTTACCGGGTCTTAAGTTTAAGGCTCGGTAACCTTCGGCCAAAGGTTGGTACCGGGTCATAGGGCTCGGTACCAGCCGGCGGGCAGATCACCGGTAGGTCCGTCAGGGCTTGCCGGCAGTCCAAGGATTGCCGGCAGGTCTGTAAGGATGACCGGTGGTCGAGCTAAGATAGTCTGGGATGCCGCAGGCTATTAGCTCTACGTTAATAAGCTGGAGGTCAGTAGTGGGTCGAGAGATCCATACTGGCTTCTAAGGTATCCTTGATCTATCGAGCTAAGGTTATGGCAAGTTCTGTAATGGTCTGCGGTAGTCGAAAGATTGCCGTGGGCTATGTAAGGATTTGTCATAGCCGGAGCAAAGGTCCTTATGGGCTCTTTTTACAAAGAAGGCCACTCTTTTTAGGGTGGCCTTCCGTATTTTAAAAAAATGGCCCAGATTTAAACTCTGGGCAAAGTAAGTATATATGATAAAAAGGAGGTCAGAGGACGCTTGGTTGAAGGGCTAGCGGGTGTCCTTTCAGGTGAAATTATAACTCATTACTGTTAAGACTCAATGTTGTTCTGATTAAGATTTCATTAATTTTGCGGCGCCCTGTTCCTCGCCGGCCTTTAAGTAAGTGTTTGGTCAGGGAAAAGAGGGCTTCGACTACTTCTGGATCGAACTGGGTACCACTACACCTCTCCACTTCCTGCATAGCGGCTGCCAGATGGCGCATCTTTTGATAGGGTCGAGGAGAGGTCATGGCATCAAAAGCATCAGCCAGGGCTATAATCCTGGCCCCCAGAGGGATCGCTGGCCCTATCAGGCCGCAGTAACCTCCCCCGTCCCATTTTTCATGATGATAAAGTATCATTTCTTTAATAGGCTTCCAGGCCTCTAAGTCCGGTAAAAGTTTACAGCCCTCCTCCGGGTGCCGGTACATCTTTTGCCATTCAGCAGGCGTTAACTCGCCTTTTTTATGTAAGGTGCTTTTAGGTATGCGAATTTTGCCGATATCGTGCACCAAGGCTCCTAAAAAGATCTGTTCTATCTCATCTTCAGGCAAACCGAGCTCGCCCGCCAGCTGATAGGCTATTGTTGCCACGTGAATGCTATGATTGTAGGTGAGGCGCGAGTGGCGGAACAATCGCTGTAATAAAACGGTGACGGTCTCGGCGATCACTTAGGTTAACATCCCTTTCTTCTCATTACTGCCCGTTAAAATAAAATAACCTTGCTTCAAGGGCAAGGCTATTTCCTCAGCGAGCCGGTAGCCTGGCGATCATAGCTTCCCTGCTGGAGGAGCCTTAGACCCATGGCTTTGTGCCCCTGCCTTTCGACAGGTTTACCCTGAAGCAGCTCACATTTCCTGTAAATGCTTTATTTTGTTTGGCGCTTATTTGTGGGATATGGAGGTTATTAACTTATTCGACACTATCACCCAAAATCCTACTCAATCTTTCCAGTTCCCACCCTTTCCCACCAAAATTTTTAAATCCAGCTCCCGGGCTAGGGTGTATACATATTTTTCCGCGCATCGGCGGCACAAAGTTTGGCTCCAAACATTGAGCAAATCCACCATGCAACCACAAAAGCTGCAAACTTTTTGGGGAAAGCTTTTGCGTATATACCATTGCCCATCTTCCCGGACCAGAAATTCTACTTCTTCGCCGGCGCGTATTTCTAATTGCTGCCGCATCTCCAGGGGCAAAGTTACTCGCCCTTTATCGTCTACTACTCGACGATAAATGACTTCCTGGCTTTTGTCCTGGTCAAAGCCCTCGCTCTTCTTCTCACGTAACCCGGTCACCCCCTTCCATGCCTTCCAGCAAGGGTATTACAAAATAAAAGTTGCTGCCCTTCCCCAAGGTGCTCTCCACCCCTACGGTGCCCCTGCAGGATTCCACCATGTGCTTGACAATGGCCAGGCCTAGACCTGTCCCTCCCATCTCTCGGGAACGGGCCTTATCCACCCGGTAAAACCTCTCGAAAACCCGCGCCAGGCTTTCTTTCGGTATGCCTATACCGGTATCCCTTACCTCCACCCGGGCCTTTCGCCCCTCCTGGAAGGCTACCACGGTCACCGAGCCTCCTCTGGGGGTATATTTAATACCGTTATCCAGGAGGTTGAGCAGGATCTGCTCCAGAAAATGTTCCGGCAAGCAGAGAGGCGGAAAGCCCTCCGGAATGTCCACCTTTAAATCTACCCCTTTTTCTTGAGCTAGGGGTCCTACGACCTCCAGGACCCGGTCCAGGGCTTGCTTCAAAGAGGCGCCTTTAGTTACAGGTTCAGGGGTATGGTGTTCCAGTCTGGAAAGGGTCAATAGGTCTTCTATGAGCTGCTGCAGGCGTCGGGCTTCACTGTTAATAATTCCCAAAAACCGGCGGCTAATCTTTTCATCTTCCAAGGCCCCTTCCAGGAGGGTTTCCACAAAGCCGCGGATAGAGGTTAAGGGGGTACGCAGTTCATGGGAAACATTGGCCACAAACTCTGTACGCATTTGCTCCAGGCGGCGAAGTTCGGTAATATCGCGAATGGATAGCACAGCACCGACGATTCGGCCCTGTTCGCCAATTATAGGGGCTCCATGAACTCTAAAAATGCGAGGAGAAGTGGGAAAAAGGCGCAGCTCTACTTCAGCCGGCTCTCCTTTATCCAAAATCTCCTTGGCCAGCCTGTCGACTTCATGGTTGCGAATTATTTCCAGCAAATACTTTTGCCTGGCTTCTTCTTCCCTCTTACCCAGCATTTCTTCTGCCGCCGGATTAAAAAACATCACCCGACCTACCTGATCTACGGCCAAGACGGCGTCTTTCATACTGGCCAGGATGGCCTTAATTTTATTTCTCTCATTGGAAATCTCGCGGATATTGCTGCGCAGGCGATCCACCATTTCATTTAAGTTCCGCGCCAGAAGACCCAATTCGTCATCCCCGTCCACCTCTATCCGCTGTTCCAGATCACCAGAGGCAATGCGCCTCGTGGCGGGAAGCATGATTTCTAAAGGGAGGAGGAGACTGCGGGCTAAAAAATAAGTACCCAGGGTCAAAAAAACCAGCATCATTAAAAAAAGCAGGAATAGCCAGCCTTTAAGGACCTTTAAGTCAGCCATCTCCAGCCAAGGGGTTAGGCCTGGCAGCCGATTCAGCAGCTTATACCACACCATATAGCGGATCATTAGATATGTCAACAATAAAATTAAAAAGGCCAGGGCGCCTATATTAAGGGCTAACTTACGTGCCAGGCGCTGCACTTATACCACCCCCAAGGCCTCATACTTCCTGCTCCGGCTTTCTAAAGGATCAAGGGCACTTTCCTTCCGGATCTGCTAACACTTTAGCCACAGCCACTACGTCGGGATCAAACTGGCTACCAGCATCCCGCTGCAAAACTTCCAGGGCCTCAGCCGGGGACCGGGTGCGCTGGTAAGGTCTGGGTGAAGTCATAGCATCAAAGGCATCGGCTACAGCAATGATACGGGCTGCCAGGGGAATTTCTGGTCCCTGGAGCCCATAGGGGTAGCCCCGGCCGTCATACCGCTCGTGGTGCAAGCCGGCCACTTCGGCCAGCTCCTTTAAATCAGAGATCTGGCTGAGCAGGGTTATGGTGCGTCCCGGATGCTTCTTGACTATTTGCCACTCGTCATTGTCCAAGGGTCCTGGTTTATCCAGTACCGCCCGCGGAACAGCTACTTTGCCGAAATCATGTAAAAGGCCAGCCATCTCCAATTTTTCCCTCTCTTCCTCGCCCACACCCAGACACCTGGCCAATTTAACGGCATACGCCGCCACCCGCTGGGAATGGCCTCCGGTATAGCCATGCTTGGCATCAATAATTTGGGAAAAGAGGGCAACACTGCCCTTTAAGGTCTGATTTGGAGAAAATTCCACCGGAGGTAGTTCTTGCATAGCTGCCAGGATTGCCTTATCCAGGGCAGCATCAGTAGCTATGTACTCCCAGAAGGAAGTGGACATGAGATGGTCAAACTTCTGCCATAATTCTACGGGGTAACTTCTATCCGCCAGGCGGGCCATGCCTGTACGGATTTTATCCCAAGCCTTAATAGGTGCCACCCGTAGATGGAGATCAAAAACATCGCTAATATTTATTAGTAGTGCGCCGGGAGCGATTTCTTGGCCTTTCAATCCCCGCGGAAACCCTGAACCGTCCCAGTGCTCGTGATGTTCCTCCACCAGCCTAGCTACCCTTTCTCCTAGGCCAGGCAGCAGGCGCACCATAGCCGCGCCCCGCTGGGGGTGCTGGCGTATTTCGGGGTCCTCTTCAGCCCCCGGTTTGAGCGCCCGGTGAACAATATGGTCAGGTAACCCAATGCCTCCCAAATCGTGGAGCAGGCCAGCATAAAAAATAAAGGGTTCTTCCGCCGGCATAAGTTCCCGTGCCAGCTCCCTGGCTATCAAAGCTACTCGCCAGGCATGATAGAGTTTATGATCGTCTTCCATATCCAGCACTGTGGCCAGAGCGGCAATAAGCTCGCAAAAGGGGCGGTCTGGAGAACAACCCATGGGTGGACCTCCTCGTACTTAATAAAAAATCGCCCTTTACGCTGATCTTTTGATCACGATAAAGAGCGATCTACTTCCATCCCCGGCCGCTTTTAGTCTCCTCTATAAGTTGAATCTTTTTTTACTCCTTTTCCACTGCTTTATTCAGATCCTCGATGAGCTTATCCACATCGATGCCGTGGGCCAGGGCACCTTGTTCTATATTTTCGAAGCGTGCTGCTGCGCACCCCAGACATCCCATACCATGTTGCATAAAAACAGGGACAGTCTCGGGATATTTGCTTACCACCTCAGTAATACTCATGCTCTTGGTAATGGTCAAGATCCTCACCTCCGGTTATTTACGTTTAAGGGGGGCTGGCGGGAGTGTGTGGGAATCGAACCCACCGCGCCCGAGGTTACCCCGCGCGCCAGCTGGATTTGAAGTCCAGGCAGGCCACCAGGCCCGATCCACCCCCGCTTAAGGCTGCACAGCTTATTTTAACATAAACTAGCCCTTTAAGCAAGGAACCCCCCTAAAATACCCTAGCCGCCTAGGTAAGCCCTTTTAACCTCTTCACTTCCTGTTAGTTCAGAGGCAGGCCCGGCCAGCACAATCCGCCCCGTCTCCAAAACGTATCCCCGGTGGGCTACCTGCAGGGCCATGTGGGCGTTTTGTTCTACTAGCAGTATGGTGGTTCCGCTATGACTGATTTCCTGAATTATGGAGAATATCTCCTTTACTAAAAGGGGAGCCAACCCCATAGAGGGTTCATCCAGCAGCAAAAGTTTAGGCCTAGTCATCAGAGCCCGGCCAATGGCTAGCATCTGTTGTTCTCCGCCCGAGAGAGTGCCGGCTAGCTGCCTCTGCCTTTCTTTCAAGCGCGGAAAGCGACGCCAAACCTCCTCCAGGGCAGCCTGTATTTTTCTTCTATCCCGGTTTAAATAAGCCCCCAGCTCCAGGTTTTCTAACACTGTAAGGTTGGGGAATATCCTCCTCCCCTCCGGGACATGGGAAATTCCCATTTTGACCACTTGCTGGGGGGAAAGCCGGTGCAGGGGATGGCCCTGAAAGACTATTTCCCCCTCCTGAGGGCGGACCAGGCCCGAAATAGCCTTTAGGGTGGTGCTTTTACCTGCACCGTTGGCCCCAATGAGGGTTACTATCTCTCCTGGGTTAACCTCTAAAGATATCCCTTTTAAAGCGTGGATGGCTCCGTAGTAAACATGGACATCTTTAAGCACTAGCAAAGGCAGAAGCCACCTCCTCGCCCAGGTAAGCCTCGATAACCCGGGGGTGGCGGTGAATTTCCTCAGGTGTACCTTGGGCAATTACCTCCCCGTAATCCAGGACATAAATCCTTTCACAGAGGTTCATTACTAGAGACATATCGTGCTCGATTAAAAGAATGGTTAGGGCAAATTTTTCGCGCAGCCAGCGGATAAAATCCATTAAAGTCTGGGTTTCCTGAGGATTCATGCCGGCTGCCGGCTCGTCCAAGAGGAGAAGTCGCGGCCGGGCGGCCAGGGCCCTGGCAATCTCTAACCTGCGCTGCTCGCCATAAGGCAAGTTTTTAGCTTTTTCGCCAGCATAGGCTGTAAGATCAAACAAATGCAGCAATTCTTCTGCCCTTCGCCTCATCTCCTCTTCCCCGCGATAATAAGAGGGAAGGCGAACGATAGCCCCGAGTAGCGGGTAACCGCTGTGCCAGTGGTAGGCTATCATGATGTTGTCCAGTACGCTTAACTCCCCAAAAAGGCGGATATTCTGGAAGGTCCGAGCTATGCCCAACTTGGTTATTTGGAAGGGGCGTAAACCCACCAGGCTACGGTCTTCCCAAAGAATATCGCCGGCATCGGGCCGATAAAGGCCGGTTAATAGATTAAAAACCGTTGTTTTGCCGGCACCATTGGGCCCGATGAGGCCCACTAACTCGCCCTCTTGGATTTGGAGGTTGACCCGAGAGACAGCCGCCAAACCTCCAAAATAAAGGGTCAGATCTTTAGTTTCTAGCAGCGCCACGGATTTCATTCCGTCCTTCCCTTAGCCAGTTAAGGGTAATCTCCCGGGTTCCCATAAGACCCTGGGGCCGGAAAATCATCACTAGAACTAACAACAGAGCATAAACGACCATCCGCAACAGGGCCAGGTCTTGCAGCAAAGCATTGACCAATGTTATTCCCATAGCCGCTAAAATAGAGCCGCTCAAGCTGCCCAGCCCTCCCAGGACTACCATGACCAGAATGTCGAAGGAGCGTAAAAAGGAAAATGTGCCGGGCTGTATGAGGTAAAAGTAGTGAGCATAAAGGGCTCCCGCTACCCCACCAAAAAAAGCACCTATGGTAAAGGCTACGACCTTATAAAAAGTAGTATTTATGCCCATAGTCTCCGCTGCAATTTCATTTTCCCTGACCGCACGACAGGCCCGGCCGTGAGTAGAATTGAGAAAGTGTTTGATGATGACCACCGTAAGCACTGTGGTAAAATAAAGCCAGGCCCAGTTGGTGAGGCGAGGTATACCCATAATGCCAGCGGCCCCACCTACATATTCTATATTGACGGCCAGCCCCCGGATAATTTCGCCGAAGCCCAGGGTAGCTATGGCCAGATAGTCGCCCCTGAGCCGCAGAGTAGGCAAGCCTATGAGCACGCCGGCCAACGCTGCAGCCAGGGCTCCAGCCACCAACCCCAGGGCCAAGGGTTGTCCCAATTTCAGGGTAAAAATAGTGGACACATAAGCGCCGATGGCCATGAAGCCAGCATGCCCCAGGGCCAGCTGACCCGTGAAGCCCACAATGAGATTAAGGCTAGTGGCTAGGATAATATTGATACCCAATAGCATGAGGTTGACTTCCTGAAATTTGCCGATGATACCCTGCCGAAAAAGCAGGTCTACTAGAAAATAGATAGCGATAAGGACCAAAAAAATGGCTATATTTTTGCTCCTCAACCAACCCATGGCTTCTCGCCTCATTCAAACTTCAAACTGTAATAGCCTTTACACTTTTTCAATGGTGTGTTTCCCTAAGAGGCCTGCCGGCCTGAAAAGCAAAACAAGAATAAGCAAAAAGAAAACAACCGGGTCTCGGAGTTCGCTGGTCCAGTAACCGGCGACCAGGGCTTCAATAATTCCCAGGAAAAAGCCTCCGGTCAAAGCCCCCGGGATTAAGCCTATACCGCCTATAACTGCCGCTACAAAGGCCTTCAAGCCCGGCATCAAGCCCATAAGGGGATGGATAGTATTATAGTAAAGTCCTAAAAGAACACCAGCCACTGCTGCAAAGGCGGACCCCAGAGCAAAGGTCAGGGAAATAATACTATCCACGTTGATACCCATTAGAGCCGCGGCTTCCTTATCAAAGGCTACAGCCCTCATGGCTTTCCCGGCTTTGGTATAGTGCACGATATATTGCAAAATAACCATGATCAGAAAAGTAATGGCTAGGATAAGGAGCTGCATGCTGGTAAAGCGCACCATACCGCCTAGTAAAGTGTAGGTCCTATTAGTAATAATTCCCAAGGGAAAAGAACGGTAGTCCGTACCCAGTAACCACAGGCCGCCATTTTCTAAGAAAAGGGAAACGCCTATGGCCGTGATTAAAGCGGCCAGCCGCGGGGCTTGGCGCAGAGGCCGGTAAGCAATTCTTTCAATGATCATCCCCAGCAGGGCGGACCCGGCCATGGCCAGCAGCAGAGCGACAAAGATGTTGAGCTTGAGCCTTGTAACGGCAAAAAAAGCAATGTAGGCCCCTACCATGAGCACATCGCCGTGGGCAAAATTAATTAACTGGATAATGCCGTAAACCATGGTATAACCTAGGGCTATCAAGGCGTAAATGCTACCTAAGGTCAAGCCGTTGACCAATTGTTGCAGCAGCTCTGCCAACTTTTGCCACTCCTCTTGTTTTTGGCCCAGGTAAGAAATCCAATGAGGGGGTTTAGACCCCCCCATTGGCCTTGATGATAATGTCTTATTCTACTTTAAGCTGCGGCGCCAACTTCTTAGCTTTTAGGGTCTGCTTACCATCCACCAGGGCAATGATGGCCACTTCTTTTACCGGGTTGTGATAAGCATCCATGGTGATCTTACCGGTGATACCTTGGAAGTCCTTGGTGGCAGCCAAAGCATCCTTAATGGCTACCGGATCAGCTTTACCTGCGCGCTTTATGGCATCGGCCAAAAGATAAGCTGTCTCATAACCTAAAGCAGCGAAGGAATCCGGCTCAGCATTGTATTTGGCCTTGTAAGCCTTGACAAAGGCCTGCACTTTTTCACTAGGATCAGCCGAAGAGTAGTGGTTGGTAAAGTAGGTATCCTTCAGGTTCTGGGCCCCACCAGCATACTTCACCAGTTCCGGAGAATCCCAACCATCAGCTCCCAGCATAGGCACCTTGATGCCTAATTCACGGGCCTGAGCGACGATCTTGCCCACCTTTTCATAATACGCGGGGAGGTAAATGAGCTCGGCCCCGGCCTGGGCTACTTTGGTAAGGAGCGGCCGGAAATCCTGATCGTCTTTACCAAAGCTTCCCTCTGCTACTACCTGTCCGCCGAGCCTAGTGAATTCATCTTTAAACACTTTGTAGAGACCTTTGCTGTAATCATTGGTATTGTCATAGAGGATAGCCGCTTTCTTGACCCCCAGCTCTTTAAAGGCGAACTCGGCTCCCACTACGGCTTGGGGAGGATCTGTAAAGCAGGTACGGAAAATAAAGTCGCGCACCTTCTTGCTCTGCGGGTCATAAGTCACATCCAGGGCAGTGGCTGAGGGCGAAATAAGGGGAACTTTATTGTCCGTTACTACGGGTATGGAGGCTTTGGTAGCGCCGGTAGTTGCCGGACCCAAGATGGCCACCACCTTTTCCTGAGTTACCAGCTTGGTGGCCACGCTCATAGCTTCCTCTGGCTTGCTGGCGTTATCCCGGACTACCGGTTCTAACTTTTTGCCCAGGACGCCTCCGGCCTGGTTAATCTCTTCAAAGGCTAAAAGGATACCGTTTTTAATAGCGGTACCATAAGTAGCTACTTCGCCGGAGAGCTCTAGATTCAGCCCTACTTTAATAACCTCGGCTGTACCTTTCTCTGCCGGCTGCCCGCTTGCCTTGTCGCTTTGTTTAGCTTGCCCACAGGCTGCCAGAAGCGCTAAGAGCAACAGGGAAACTACCAGAAGAAATACTTTCCTTAAACTCTTCACTCTACAGGACCCCCTTTTTAATTTATTCTTGCGCCCTTATGCACACTTTGCCTTATTATAAACCCGCTCCGGATCAACTGTCAATTGCCAGTTGCCTCCCGAAGCTGTCAAGTGGAGCTAGGTAATTTTTTTGATTTTGTTTGTCTCCAATGGTAAGTGGGTATTTATGTATAGTAT
>NZ_JBJHHE010000009.1:0-104783 GCF_056378755.1 Thermanaeromonas sp. DSM 22490 | reverse complement strand
GACAGCTCTTTTTGGCCCTGGAATAGCTGTTGTTGTCCCTGGGCGAGCTCTTCCTGGCGCTGGGACAGCTCTTTTTGACCTTGGAATAGTTGTTGTTGGCCCTGGACGAGCTCTTCTTGGCGCTGGGACAGCTCTTTTTGGCCCTGGAATAGCTGTTGTTGTCCCTGGGCGAGCTCTTCCTGGCGCTGGGACAGCTCTTTTTGGCCTTGGAATAGTTGTTGTTGGCCCTGGGCGAGCTCTTGGTAGTGCTGGGAGAGCTCCTTTTGGCCCTGTTCTAGGCGGTCTAAACGATCGTTTATCGGTTTTAGTTCGTCGCGAATAACGGTACGAAGCATATCTATAATATTAGCGTTCTCGGCCACTAGCCTATTCCTCCACGGGCAGAGTTTATAAGATAAAATTCGCCAGGTGGAAAGAAAATCCTGCCAGTGTTTCCCTTGCCCGGAGGTTTTCCAAAGCAACATTTTACCAGGTTAAGATAGGGGTAGATGGAAGGATTTTATTTCTTTCGGAGTGAATACCTCCTTATAGGATGACTTATAGCGGTAAGGGGGAGACACAGGTGTGGGCTGTGCTGGGGGGTTATTTTATTATGTTTTTGGCCAGGGTAACCGATGTTAGTATGGCTACCCTACGCATGTTATTGATCGTCCGGGGAAAACGTTTTTACGCAGCTGGCATAGGGCTTTTTGAGGTTACTATTTATGTGACGACTTTAAAATATGTTATGGAGCGACTGAGCGATCCTGTAAGCATTTTCTTTTACGCCTTGGGCTTTGCTACAGGTAATCTTGTGGGTAGCTTTATTGAGGAAAAGGTGGCCTTAGGCCAGGTAACAGTGCAAGTAATTACTTTGCATAATCCCTTAGAACTGGCTGAAGCCCTCCGGACAGCTGGTTACGGGGTTACGGTTACAGAAGGGTATGGATTAGAAGGCGTGCATCTTATTTTAAACTTAAGCCTTCCCCGTAAGAGGTTACCAGAATTACAGGAGCAGGTAAAATGCTGGGATCCCCAAGCTTTTGTAGTAATTCATGAAGTGAGCAGCATCTATGGAGGTTTCTGCAGTTATACCCGTAAAGGGAAATAGTGTTACTTATTTTAGTGCTGATAGCCCACCAACAGGGAGCTGCGAAAGGAAGGGAGAAGCAGAACAAATCTTATGGGTAAAAGGAGTTATAGAAGTGGGAAGGCGAGAGTTTTAAAGTCCCCATTTCCCATATTTTTGCTAATTACTGTACTGGGCCTGATAAGTTACAGTACCTTCTTGACGGGAAAAGCGCCCGAAAAGGACTTTATCCCTGCCGCGGTTGTAGAGGTGATTGATGGCGATACTATTCACGTGCGCCTGCCTGATGGCCGGGAGGAAAAGGTCCGCTTTATAGGCGTGAATTCTCCCGAAAGCATGGGGAAGGTAGAACCCTACGGCAAAGAAGCAGCAGCCTATACTAAGAAGCGCTTAGGCGGCAGGACCGTTTATTTGGAGCTAGACGTAGGTGAACGAGATAAATATGGACGCCTTCTGGCCTACGTATGGCTGGAGCGGCCTCAAGATAGTTCTGAGAGTGAAGTGCGGTCCAAGATGTTTAATGCTGAGCTCTTACTTAACGGCTATGCCCAGGTAATGACCGTTCCCCCCAACGTTAAATATGCCGAGCTTTTTAGTACGTTACAAAAGGAGGCGCGAGAGGGAAGAAAAGGATTATGGGGAACTAAAGGTTCCCAACCTTAGTCTGTAGTGGACGGAAGGGGGGTGGCTTCTAGGAGGAGCGTAAGTAGTCGAAGTTAATCCTGCCGGCTGAAGGACCAGGCACCGAAGATTCCCAAGGTTAAAGTCACCATGATTAGAACTAAGAGATCTAGCTTCAGGTCATACCGCACCAGGAAGGCCAGTATCTGGGGATCGGCACCCGTATATAGAATGCTCCTTAAAGCATCGACACCGTAGGTTAGGGGATCCAGGCGCATCAAGAAAGCCATCCATTGGGGTACACTTTGCATGGGGAACATGGCTCCGCTTAGGAAATAAAGGGGCATAATAAGGAAATTCATGATCATCTGGAAACCTTCCATGGTCTCCATACGGCTGGCAATGGCTACACCGAAGGAGGTAAGGGCTAGGGAGATGAGGAAAAGGGTGGCCAGGAGTTTAACTACCATAAGAAAGTTAAGAGAAACCTGGGCTAGAGGGGCTAAGATGAGAAGTATGCTGGCCTGGACCATAGCCGCAGTGCTCCCTCCTAAAGCCTTGCCCACCGCTGTAGCCCAGCGAGGCACCGGAGCCACCAGGACTTCTTTCAAAAACCCGAACTCGCGGTCCCAAATGATAGAGATACCAGAGAAAACCGAGGTGAAAAGCACAGACATAGCTAGGATGCCGGGATACATGAACTGGACGTAATTAAGGGGTAGCCCTGGCGGTGCGCCCCGGAACCCCATGGCGGACGAGATGCCCTGCCCCACAATCAGCAGGTAGAGCAGCGGTTGACCTATCATGCCTATGATGCGGCTCCGCTCCCGTACTAAGCGTAAAACTTCACGATACCAGATGGTGTATATGGCTCTTAGGGCTGTCTGCATAAGCGAAAAATGCTCCTCCTGTAAAGGGTGTTTAGCGACGACGGTAACGACCATGAGGGCTTAAGCGAATACGTTCTGTGGTGGAAGCCTTTTCCTCCCGGATGGCGCGGCCTGTGAGGTGTAAAAAAACATCGTCTAGGGTAGGACGGCGCAAGTTGATGCTCTTAATCTGGCCGCGCAGATCGGCCGCCAAGTGGGGGATGAAAGCGGCACCATTGGTTACCTTTAACCGTAGGCCTTCATCGCTTACTTGGGCCTTTAGGCCATAGCGCTCAGCGATTATGGGGACCAGGTCGACTCCATCTATGGGAACAATGATCAAAACATCACCGCCCACTTGGTGTTTCAAATTATCGGGTGTCTCCAGGGCTTGAATCCGGCCGTAATCGATGATAGCGATGCGGTCGCAGTTTTCAGCTTCATCCATATAGTGTGTGGTCATGAAAATGGTTATATTTCTTTCTCTCCGCAAGCACTGAATATATTCCCAGATGGCCTTGCGGGTTTGAGGGTCCAGACCTACGGTGGGTTCGTCCAGGAAGAGGATCTTGGGCTGGTGGAGAAGGCCTCGGGCGATTTCCAGCCGGCGGCGCATACCGCCTGAAAAAGTGCGGACTATGTCCCTTTGCCGGCCCGATAAGCCTACCATATCCAGAACCTCATTCATGCGCCGTTTTAAAAGCTGTCGGGGTACGCCATAGAGGAGTCCGTGCAGATATAAGTTTTCTTGGGCTGTCAGGCGGTCATCCAGGGAATTTTCCTGGAACACGATGCCGATAGATCGCCGTACGGCATCGGGATTCCGCACCACGTCATAACCTGCCAGCCACGCCTGGCCGCTGGTGGGCCTGAGTAAAGTGCAGAGAATTTTTATAGTAGTGGACTTGCCGGCGCCGTTCGGCCCCAAAAAGCCGAAGACTTCGCCTTCTTCTACCGTAAAAGAGATATTATCCACCGCTACCAGGGACCCAAAGACCTTTCTCAAGTTTTCTACTTCAATTATTGTAGCCATATATTTCCCTCCGCCTGGGGCTATCCGTGGGAGTGGCTATAGTTTTTCCTGAACTTGACGGGATCTGCGAGTACTACTGGTATTTTTAGTTTTTTGGCTTTGGCTGAAGCTAAACTGGCCAAATTTACCAAATTTCTAACGATACAACTTGGTTCATTACTGGGATCGCGAACCCCTGAGCGGCGACCGCCGGCTATTCCGGCAGAAATGGTAAGTTTTATATCCAAGGGCCATCTTTTATTTTTAAAAGCCTTAACTATATGGTTGGCCAGTGCTTCGGCTTCTGCTAGGGGTTGGATGGTGAGGATGGCGAATTCGTCACCGGCATAACGACATAAAGTAGTGCGGTTATTATCCACAACCCGTTTTAAAAATTCGGCGGTTTGACAGAGGATTTTATCTCCGTAAACATGGCCGTATTTCTTATTAATTAAGCCAAAATTATCTAAATCCAGGAAGATTATAGCAATTTCGTGGCCTTCTTCTAACAAATGTGCAGCTTCCTCATAGAACAGTTCAGCTTTATTGAGACCGGTAAGAATATCGACATGTTTAGCTAATTCTGACATAATGTGGGTATTGGTAACGATGCCGATAACATTATCTCCATCGGCAACCACCAGTCGTTCGATTTTATAGGTTTTTATTAAATTCTGTGCTTCCCATAAGGAAGCCGAAGGTTTTATGGTTATTACCTCTCTCGTCATAGCATCGGCTACCAGTCTGTTGGGATGAGATTTCTTTATATCCCTGGAGGTTATTATGCCTACCAGTTTTCCTTCTTCCACTACAGGCAGGCAACCGATGCCGTGGCCTTCCATAATTGTAGCCGCTTGTTTCACACTAGACCAGGGGTCGATGGTGTAAAGTTTTGTGCCGAGTAGGTCTTTAACAGCAGACACTAGAGGTCCACCGTCCTGGTAACTTGGATAGACACGTGCACTTGAGCCTTTATCACCATACTGGCATCTGCTATCCGGTTTCCCTCATCGATCACTACCGGCAAGAGCTTTTCCTTAGGGAGAAGTTTGAGAAGGGATTTTTTTACTACTACGGCTTCAAAGACCCCATGGTCCAGGCGGACTACTTCGTATTGTTCTGGAGATACTGCATCTACCATTCGCCTTGCCGCTTCGGGACCGATAGGTGCTTTCTTACCCACGAGCAGGATATCCTGGGTGGGTGGGATCTCAAACTCGGAGAGTTTGATGATTATATCAGCCTTGCGGCTCGGCTCCGATGACCAGGAAGTTTCTCGTTGCGCCAACAGAGTGCCTCCTTTCACCTAAGATACACCCCTTAATTTAACATCAAATATCATTATAAACTAAACTTGACTTTCTAAAAATAGCCGGCGCCAGCTGTTAATGATAAAATAAAAAGCGCCAGATCCTTTCGTCTGGCGCGTTATTACTTGGGAAGTCTATAAAATTTTAGGCGCTGCGGTAGAGCTTGGTGAGAACGAATTCTTTGTGGCCCAGGGCTTCGGCCTTGGTAAAGCGGCCGTTTAAGGTGCGTAGCATGCACTCCAGGATTTTGGTGCCGGCTTCATCCAGATTCATTTCGCGCCGCAGGAGGCCGGAAAGGTCTACATCGATGTGTTCGCTCATGGTAGTCACTGTCTTGGGATTAGCGGATATCTTTATCACCGGTGTGATGGGGTGACCGACTATGTTGCCTTGCCCGGTCACGAAGAAGTGCAGCACTGAACCGGCCGCTACCTGCAGGGTAATGCACTCCGCTGCGGCCGAAGAGGTCTCCATGTAATATAGGCCTTTACCCGGCGGTTTTTCTGCCGGCGCCAGGGTGCCCTGAATGAGAGAGCGCTTGCCCAGCTTTTGAATGTTGCCTAGAGCTTTTTCCTCAATCGTGGTCAGCCCGCCTTTAATGTTGCCCTCAGTGGGCTGCGAACCGAGAAGGTCTACGCCCTGGGAAACTATAAACTCGTTATAAGAGTTAAAGCTCTTCATGAAGGCTTCGCGAACCTCAGGGGTGGCGCAGCGCGCTGCTACCAGGTGCTCACCTCCGGTGAGTTCCGAGGTTTCACCGAAGATCACGGTCGCGCCCATGTCCACCAGGCGGTCCACGGCATTACCCAGAGAGGGATTGCCGGCGAGGCCGGAGGTGGTGTCGGATTCGCCGCACTTAATGCTCAGGATCAGTTCGGATATGTCGCACTCTTCTTTCTGCAGCTCGGTGGCATACTGGACGAACTCTACCGCCTGCCGCGCTGCTCTCTCTATGGTCTTGAGATCGCCGTAACCTTCGATGCTAAAGCCGGCTACGGGTTTGCCCGTTTTGGCAATACCCTCTACTACCCGGTTGGTCCAATTAGGTTCGATACCAATGACAATACAGGCAGCCACATTAGGATTGGATCCAGTCCCGATGAGGGTACGGAAGAAGAGTTCCAGGTCCTCGCCGAACTGGAGGCGGCCATAGGGGTGCGGTAAAGCTATAGTACCCTCTATTAGTTTGGCAACTCCTTCGGCGGCGGTATTAGAAAGGTCATCCAAAGGCAGGATTACTACATGGTTGCGTACGCCTACAGTGCCGTTTTCCCGCCGGTAACCCAGGAATTTGGTGTTGATCATTATTACCACCTCGCAGTCTTGAGATTATGCACATGAACATGCTCGCCTTTGACGATGGGAGCGACAGCTTTGCCTATGGGCTCGCCGTATTTAATTACCGTCTCACCGGGAACTATGTCCTTAAGGGCGATTTTGTGGCCGAGCGGGATGTTGCTTTTAGCTTCGACTTCAACAATGGTGTCATCATCCATTACCCAGCCGGTTACTTTCTCACCAGCCTGAATGTCCGTTACAGCTACACCGACTGTGTCTTCTTTGGCGTGTACAAAAAATTTTTCCACTTAGGCTCCCCCTCTCCCCAAAAATTATTTATCCTCACATAAGGGTATATGAGGTCAGTGGTACGACCACTTTTATTGTAGGCTTATATTAGACGAATGTCAAGGATTTAATTAAAGGAGGAGTGACCGGGGAAAAAGAGGAAATTGTTGCCTGGCCTAAGGGATTGCCCTTTTTCATATGCATAAGGGAGGGGAGGGTAAGGCATGGCGGGCAGGAGCAGGCGAATGGTCTTTGCGGGGATAGGAATGTTGCTAACTATAGGGATTTTTATTTTTGCCGGGAGTTATACCTGGCGATACTACCAGGCCAGGAAAGCGGTAAAAGCCCTCTCCTGGGCCGTGGCCAATCAAGTAGTGGTGGTGGATCCCGGGCATGGAGGTATAGATGCTGGTGCCAGGGGCCCCCACGGCACCAAGGAAGCCGATATTGTCCTGGCCATAAGCCAGCGGCTGGCCGAGTTTTTGCGCCAGGGCGGGGCCCGGGTTTTCCTCACGCGCCAGGATGCCAGTGCCCCGGAAGGGGAAAGCGGAGATGACTTGGTGGAACGAGTACGGCTAGCTCAAAGGGTTAAGGCGGATCTTTTTGTTTCCATCCATGCAAATGCCTTTGATGCTCGGGAACACGGGGCACAGGTTTTTTTTAATCCTGGCTCGAAAAAAAGCGAGAAACTGGCCATAGCTATACAGGAAGAAATCCGCCGCCTGCTTAAGAACACCGAAAGAGAGGCCTTAGGCCTGGATGCCTTTGTGCTGCGCACACAAAAAATTCCGGCCGTTATTGTAGAAGTAGGCTTCATTTCTAATCCCAACGAGGAAAAGATTTTAGCCACTCCCTCTTACCAGCGCCAGATGGCCTTGGCTATCTATACCGGTATTGCCAAATATCTGGCCGAGGACATTTAAGTTCCTCCCCCTGCCCGATTGCTGGGAAATGTGGTAAAGTAAACCTGGAAGTACTTACATTAAAGGTGGGCTCTCGAGCCATATTAAGAGGGGTGATGGAAATGGGTCAATTGCTGGACGTGGCCTTTATGCCCCACCCGCCCATTATGGTGCCGGAAGTAGGGCGGGGGGAGCTGGCGAAGATTGCAGCTACGGTGGCGGCTGCCCAAGAGCTGGCAGCCAAACTGGCAGCTCGCCAGCCCGAGGTAGTTGTTATCATTTCTCCCCATGGGCCAATTTTTCGGGATGCTGTAGGAATATGGGCTACGCCGGAGTTGGGGGGCAGCCTGGCACAATTTGGGGCCAGGGAAGTAAAGTTCAGCTACCGCCTGGACCTGGAGTTCAGCCGCGCTGTGGTTGACGCCTCCCGGCAGGCCGGTGTCCCCGTAGTGTGGTTGGACGAAAAGGCCAGTCAACGTTATGGTTTAACTCCAGAGCTGGATCACGGCATGATGGTGCCTCTTTATTATCTCCGCCAGGCGGGCATTAATGTTCCCTTGGTGGCTTTGGGCATGGCCTTGATGGACCGGCAGAAGCTTTATACTTTCGGCATGGCCTTAAACCGAGCGGTAAAGGCCAGCCGGCGCCGGGTTTTGCTGGTGGCCAGCGGAGATCTTTCCCACCGCCTCTTGCCCGGGGCACCGGCGGGTTATGATCCCCAAGGAGAAGTTTTTGACCGGCGGGTCAAAGAATTGCTGGCTGCCCTGGATGTAGAGGGTTTGCTCGCCCTGCCCGAAGACCTGGCTGAACGGGCCGGAGAGTGCGGCCTGAGATCCTTTATTATGGCCCTGGGGGCCGTGGATGGTTATAAGATTACCGGAGAAGTTCTTTCTTATGAAGGTCCTTTCGGAGTGGGATATCTAGTAGCCCGCATTATCCCCGGGGAAGAGGATCCCTCGCGCAGCTTATTTAAGGATAAAGGGCCCAAAGGGGAGCGGGAGATGCCCTTACCTGTACGCCTGGCTAAAGAGAGCCTGGAGTATTATTTGCGCACGGGACAAGTTCTCCCGGTACCAGAATCTCTACCTCCAGAGCTGGGAGGCCGGGCGGGGGTCTTTGTGTCCATTAAGAAGTTCGGCGAACTCCGGGGATGCATCGGTACCATCAGCCCCACCCGGGCCAACATAGGGGAAGAAATTATCTACAACGCTTTAAGCGCTGGGCTGGAAGACCCCCGCTTCCCACCGGTAACGGAAGAAGAGTTGCCTTTTCTGGAGTATTCGGTGGATATCTTGAGCGAGCCGGAACCGGTGGAGGGACTTAAAGATCTGGACCCGCGCACCTACGGCGTGATTGTTTCCCGCGGCCGCAGGCGAGGTTTGCTTTTACCCGATTTGGAAGGAATAGATACCCCTGAAGAACAGCTGGCCATTGCCAAGCGCAAGGCGGGTATCGGTCCGGACGAGCCCTGCCGGATAGAGCGCTTCCGCGTCACCCGGTATCGCTAAAAGTATTAACTACAAGGTCACAGGGGGTGAAGTTTATGCAGGAGGCCAGACATTATGTAAAGTTAGAAGAGGGAAGAGTGGAATGCCGCCTTTGCCCCCATACCTGTCTCCTAACTCCCGGTCGCCGGGGCCTTTGCCGGGTAAGGGAAAACCGGGAAGGGCGCCTTTATACCCGCAATTACGGCCTCTGCTCCTCCCTGGCCGTAGACCCCATTGAAAAGAAACCCCTCTATCATTTTTACCCCGGGAGTCTCATCCTTTCCGCGGGCACCGTGGGATGCAACCTGGGGTGCGAGTTCTGCCAGAACTGGGAGATAGCCCATGGCGAACCGGAAGTACTCCCTTTAAGCCCTAACTTGCTGGTGGAGGAGGCCCAGGAAATAAAGTGCATAGGCCTGGCCTATACTTACTCGGAGCCTATAGTGTGGTTTGAATTTGTGCTGGATACGGCCAGGCTGGCCCGGGAGAAGGGTTTAAAAAACGTCCTGGTGACCAACGGCTTTATTCAGCCGGAGCCCCTGCAGGAGCTCCTGCCGGTAATCGATGCTTTAAATATTGATGTCAAGGGCTTAAACCGGGAGTTTTACCGGCGCGTGGTCCACGGCGACTACGAGCCGGTCCTGCGCACAGCCGTCCAGGCCAAAAAGGCGGGCTGTCATGTAGAGATAACTACCTTGCTAGTGACGGGCTTGAATGATGATCTGAGTGAGTTGGAAGAACTGGTGAAATGGGTGAGGGCTGAGCTAGGGGTGGACACGCCTTTACACTTTTCTCGTTATTTCCCGCGCTATAAGCTGCGGCAGCCGCCTACTCCTCTGGAGACCATGCAGCGGGTTTGGGAAATGGCCCGGCGCTATCTGCCCTATGTTTACTTGGGGAATGTAGAGGATCCCCGGGCCAGTAATACCTATTGTCCAGCCTGTGGCAACCTGGTGATCAGACGGAAGGGTTATGTGGTTTCCCCGACGGGGTTAACAGAAAAGGCTTCTTGCCGCCAGTGCGGAGAAAAATTAGCTATAATAATGTAAGAATATCCACCGGTAAAGGAGCGTCTAAAATATAGGGTCGTGCTGGGGGTTGCCCCTGTTAGTGTGGGGGCGGCTTGGCCTGTAAGGGCAAAAAGGCGGTAGCCCCAAGTCCAGAACTTTATCCAGTTCGCACTGGCCATCCCGGCCAAAGCTGCACTGGCAGTCGCAAATTACTAAAGGCATAGCCCTTTATCACCTCCTGGAAATGCCCTGAGCATAGTATGCCCAGAGGAACAAAGGAGATATCCTATGGGTACCTTAAAAAACCGCATAGCCCAAGCCATTGAAGCCTCCAAAGAAGAAATTATCCGGCTGGCGGAAGAAATTTTCGATCATCCGGAAATAGGCCATCAGGAATTCTTTGCCTCCGGCCTCCTGACCCAAACCCTGGCCAAGTATGGTTTGGAGGTAACCTATCCTTTGCCTAAGCTTCCCACCGGCTTTCGCGCTGTTTTAAAATGCAATGCTCCGGGACCCCGGGTAGCCTTGCTGGCGGAATACGATGCCTTACCTGAGCTGGGCCATGCCTGTGGCCATAACTTAATTGGAGCGGGGGTCGTAGGGGCGGCCCTGGGCCTTAAAGCGGTAAGAGAAGCATTGAAAGGGGAAATCCTGGTCTTTGGTACGCCGGCTGAGGAAAGCAACGGAGGCAAGGTGGTCCTGGTAGAAGAGGGGGCCTTCGAGGGAGTAGATGCGGCCCTCATGTTTCATCCCGGGGATGCCAACGTGATGGAAGTATCTTCTCTGGCCCTGGAGGCCCTGGAATTTGTTTTTAGCGGCCGGGCGGCCCATGCTTCTTCCAGCCCCCAGGCCGGCATCAATGCCCTGGAGGCTGTAATCCAGTTCTTTACTAGTATCAATAGCGTGAGGCCTTATCTTAAAAATAATGATCAAATCAACGGGATCATCGTAGAGGGAGGACTAACGCCTAACATTGTTCCGGAGCGGGCGGTAGCCCGCTTTTATATCCGGGCGGAGGACCGGCAGGCTTTACAAGAAGTAATCCGGCGGGTGGAAAATTGCGCCCGGGGCGCCAGCCTGGCTACAGGAGCCACCTTCACCTATAGGAATTACGAGCTATCCTATGAGGCCATGGTTACTAATAAAGCCTTGGCCGAGGCTTTTAAAGAAAATCTTTTGGCCTTAGGTATAACTGCGTTTGAACCGCCTCGCCGCATCCGGGGTTCTCTGGACATGGGCAATGTCAGCCGCGTGGTACCGGCCATTCATCCCTATTTAGCCCTGGGCCCGGGAAAACTGGCTCCCCATACCCGGGAATTTGCCCAGGCAGCCCGGGGGGAAGCGGGGAAGAAGCTGGTTCTCTTGGCCGCTAAAGCCCTGGCCTGGACAGCGGTTGATGTGCTTCTAAAGGCGGAGCTTCTGGCTAAAATCCGAGAGGAGTTCTTGTTTTGCCAAGATGGGAAAAAATGATTTACCAGCTGTATTCTATCAGCGCCTGGCGGTTTGGCTGGGGCCGGAGTTTGAAGATTTTTGCCGGGCCTTGGAGGTAGGCGCGGGCCTGGGCCTGAGGGTAAATACTCTAAAACTTGCACCGGGAGAGTTCCTGCGGCTTACGCCTTTCGGGGTAACACCGGTTCCGTGGTGCCCGGAGGGTTTTGTTTTGCGGGATCGGAGCGCAAAACCCAGCCAGCACCCCTTCCATGCAGCAGGTCTATACTACCTGCAGGACCCGGCGGCCATGGCGGCGGCGGTGTTGTTAGATCCCCGGCCTGGCGAGTGGGTCCTGGATCTTTGTGCCGCGCCTGGGGGAAAAACCACTCACTTGGCGGCCCGCATGCAAAATACGGGCGCGCTGGTAGCCAACGAAGTAGATCCCCGCAGGGCTTCCGTGCTGGCCATGAACCTGGAGCGCCTAGGCGTTACCAATGCTATAGTACTAAACGAGACGCCGAGGAACCTAGCCTTGAAGTGGCCAAACTATTTCGACCGGGTGCTGGTGGATGCGCCCTGCTCGGGCGAATCTGTACTGGCCAAAGATCCCGCAGCAGTTCGCCGCTGGAGCGTTAACCTGGTAAAGCGGTTTGCCCAGCGCCAATTGACTATCCTTAAGGAAGCTGCCGACCTGGTAAGGCCTGGCGGGTGGCTCTTATACGCTACTTGTTCCTTTGCCCCCGAGGAAAATGAAGGGGTGGTTTCCCGCTTTTTGTCCAGCCGCCAAGATTTTGAGGTGGTGGAACCGCCCGGGAACGAATTTTTCGATTCCGGCCACCCGGAGTGGATAGAGGGAGCTGATGCACGCCTCAAGAAGGCTGTGCGGCTCTGGCCCCACCGGGGACCGGGGCAGGGGCATTTCTATGCCTTGTTGCGGCGAAAGGGCGAGGAGGTACCGGTGCGCCCGTGGGAGGCTGATAGGTTAGTACCCGAGGTTAGGCAGCTATATGAGGAATTCTGCCGCCATAACCTTAAGGATCTTCCCGCCCAAGATGGACTTTGGGAGCGAGGCGGCCAAATTTTTAGGGTTCCCCTCCCTTCCGGCGCCTGGCAAGGCTTAAGGGTCTTGCGGCCGGGCTGGTGGTTAGGTAACTTGCGGAAAGGGCGTTTTGAGCCGGACCATGCTCTAGCTATGGGCTTAAGAGCGGAACAGGCTCTCCGCGTCTGGCACCTGCCGGTGGAAAGCCAGGAACTCCGGGCCTACTTGAGGGGGGAACCGATTGCCGGTCCCTGGGAGAAGGGCTGGGTTCTGGTCACGGTAGAGGGATTTCCCCTGGGCTGGGCCCGGGCCGAAGGAGGCCATTTAAAGAGCCTCTACCCCCGGCATTTACGCGGGTTGTGGTGGTAAAAGAAATATCCTTTTTACCCTGTTGCCGGAATACATATTCTTTAGGAGGAGAGGACTACGGAAAGCCGGACTGGGGGGAGCCTCTATGGGTAAAAGAGGTGTGATTGTAGTGGTCGGCCTTGTTTGCCTGGCCTTTATTATTTTTTACGGGCCTTTTTCTGGACCAAAACCCCTGACAATATTGCCCACAGCCTATGAAGCCTGGGCCCTGGCTGTGATGGCTTTCAAGGAGGTGGAGGCAGAGGATCTTCTGCACCAGCTCCTTAAGGGAGAGAAGGGCGAAATTTATCATTTCAGAGCCGAAGGGGATGTGGCACCGGAGCCCGGCCAGGAGGTTATTATCGGGGTAAGCCTTTCTAAAGATCAGGGAATCTTGGGTATCTTTTCTCTGGCGGGAGGCCAGCCCCGTTTGCTGGCGCGGCTTTCTACCCTGCCCTTACAGGAACTCAAGGTCATCCAACTGGAACCCGGCCGACAGGGCATTTTAATCCGGGAACTTCTGGACGAAAGGTTTGGCGCCTATTTCTGTACTAGCTTTTACACTATCTATCTTCACCAGGACGGCGCTTATCAGGAGATATGGCGCAAGGTTTTAAATAATGAGGAGCGCTGGCAGAAAAAATGGCTGGGTCAGGGCGAAGGCTGGCAGGGCGTTAAAGATAAAGTAGAAGTAGATTTTACCCGGGAAAAAGGACGGCTGGTCATCAAGACTAGGGAAAAACGCATATTTTGGGAGGGACCGGATCCCGGGGCACCGCCCCTTACCAGTAGGGAAAGATCCCTGGCCCGCGTTTACCGCTGGGAACCCCGTTGGAAGGCTATAATTTTAGGGGAAGGGGAGGTCCAGGAGGAGACCGCTCTGCACATAAGGCAGGGTACCCAATATATACCCCGGGAAAAGCTGGCGGTGGGGGAGAAGCTGGCCATCCTGGATGAAGAAGAGGTTTGGGGTCTGGATAAGACGCCAGCTGCTGATTATTACCGCGTAAAGACGGCCGGAGGCCAAGTGGGTTTTGTCCCGAAAAAAGCCGTCAAATTTCCTATTGCATTTTTATGCACTATAGGCGTATAATTATACAGCAAGCGGGTTAAAGGAGTGTCCCCGATGGTTAAAGCAGGCATTATCGGTGCCACAGGTTATACAGGGGCGGAGCTGGTACGCCTCCTGGTGCGCCACCCTCATATTGAATTGGTGGCCCTCACCTCCCAGAACTTTGCCGGCCAGGCCATGGCTGGCGTGTACCCTTCTCTGCAGGGCTTTAGCGAGGCTATTTGCGAGGATTTAAGCCCGGAAGAAGTGCTATCGCGGGCGGAAGTTGTTTTCCTGGCCCTCCCCCACGGGCATGCGGTCCCGGTAGCAGAAGAGGCGGAGAAAAGGGGTATCCGGGTCATCGACCTGGGGGCGGATCTGCGCTTTCGGGATGCCAGGGTGTACGAGGAATGGTACGGCATTAAGCATACCAACCCGGGACTCGCGGCCCGGGCGGTTTATGGGCTCCCGGAGATCTATAGAGGGGAAATTGCCTCTGCCCGGGTGGTGGCCAATCCCGGGTGCTATCCTACCAGTGTCATCCTGGCCCTGGCCCCTTTGCTCAAAGCGGGTTATGTAGATCCG
The DNA here is from genome assembly GCF_056378755.1 of Thermanaeromonas sp. DSM 22490. Lineage (NCBI taxonomy): Bacteria > Bacillati > Bacillota > Clostridia > Neomoorellales > Neomoorellaceae > Thermanaeromonas > Thermanaeromonas sp. DSM 22490. The sequence continues at coordinate 90,483 of NZ_JBJHHE010000009.1, read as the reverse complement.
CAGAGCATCATAATTGATTCCAAATCAGGAGTTTCCGGCGCCGGGCGCAAAGCGCAGATTACTAGCCTTTTTGTGGAATGCAATGAGAACATTCATCCCTACGGCGTGACCGTCCACCGCCATACGCCGGAAATCGAACAGGAATTGAGCCGGCTGGCCGGTGAAGCAGTACGCGTATCCTTCACTCCCCACCTCCTGCCCATAAGCCGGGGCATCTTGAGCACTATTTATGTAAACTTAAAAGGGGAAGTGCGGGAAGAAGATTTGCGCCAGGCTTACCGGGAATTTTACCGGGAGGCGCCCTTTGTGAAGTTGCTCCCGCCGGGCCAGTGGCCCCATACCCGCTGGGTTTACGGCAGCAACTTCTGCCATTTAAATTTGGCGGTGGATCGGCGGACTGGCCGGGTGATCGTGGCTTCAGCCATTGATAATTTAACCAAAGGGGCTTCCGGCCAGGCCATTCAGAACTTAAACCTGATGTTCGGCTGGCCGGAAACCACCGGGCTGGACTACCCGGGCCTCTGCCCGTAAATTTGGGAAAAGGGAGAGCGCCAAGGGGGCAGCAATCCCCCTCAATTTGTTGAGGGGAGGCTTATTGGGAAGGGAGATGAAAACAACTCCATGGAATGGGAAATTATACCGGGCGGTATAACGGCTCCCCGGGGTTTCCGGGCAGCCGGAGTTCATGCCGGTTTAAAAAAGGCCAAAAGAGATTTAGCCCTAATTGTGAGCGATAATGTGGCTTCCGCCGCCGCCGTGTACACCACCAATAAAGTCCAGGCAGCGCCCTTGAAGGTTACCAGGGAGCACCTTATCCATGGTAAGGCCAGAGCTATTGTAGTAAACAGCGGCAATGCCAATGCCTGTACTGGCCAGCAGGGGTTGAGGGATGCCCGGCGCATGGCGGAAATTACAGCCGAAGCGGTGGGCTGCTGGCCGGAGGAGGTGGTAGTAGCCTCTACAGGGGTTATCGGCGTGCTCCTACCCATGGAGAAGGTTACAGCCGGTATCCGCCAGGCAGCGCAGGAGCTATCTCCGGACGGGAGCCTGGCTGCGGCCGAGGCTATTATGACCACTGACGTGCGGGTTAAAGAGATCGCCGTGCGCTTTCCTTTGAGAGGTAAAGAGGTAACTATAGGCGGTATTGCCAAGGGGTCGGGGATGATCCATCCTAACATGGCCACTATGCTGGCCTTTTTGACTACCGATGCGGAAGTGCCTCCTGAGAAGCTAAAGAAGGCTTTGGTGGCGGCGGTGGACACCACCTTCAACATGGTGACGGTAGACGGCGATACCAGCACCAATGACATGGTAGTTATTTTAGCCAACGGTCAGGCCGGTGTGGGGCCGGTAGACGAGGCTGAATATGAATTGTTTACTCGTGCCCTGGAATATGTCTGCCGCTACCTGGCCAGGCTAATTGCCCGCGACGGAGAAGGAGCCACCCGGCTTATCGAAGTAGAAGTGCGCGGGGGTAAGACCGAGGAGGATGCCCAAAAAATTGCCCGGGCCATTGCCGGGTCTAACCTGGTGAAGAGCGCTGTTTTCGGCGCCGATGCCAACTGGGGTCGTATCCTCTGTGCTGCCGGGTATTCCGGGGCCGACCTGGACCCAGAGAAAGTGGATATTTTCATTGAAAGTGCTGCTGGCCGGGAACAGCTGGCTGCCGCAGGACAGCCGGCACCTTTCAGTGAAGAAAAGGCTAGCGCTATACTTGCGGCCGAGGAAGTGAGGATCATAGTGGATCTGAACCTGGGGCAGGCGAAAGCCGAGGCTTTTGGCTGCGATCTCACCTATGATTATGTCAAGATTAATGCTTCTTACCGGACATAAATTTCTTTTATTTTTGGGCGGAGCGAGGTGCCTTGGCCTTGGAACTTTCCCCTTTAGAGAAAACCAGTATCCTTATCGAAGCTTTACCCTATATCCGCAAGTTTTATGGTAAAACCGTGGTCATAAAATACGGCGGCCACGCCATGCTAAATTGCGAGCTAAAAAGGGCGGTTATGCAAGATATAGTGTTGATGCATCTAGTTGGTATGCGGCCGGTCCTGGTCCATGGCGGGGGGCCGGAGATTACCCAGATGCTGGAGCGGTTGGGCAAAAAATCGGAATTTATACAGGGCCAGCGAGTAACGGATGCGGAAACCATGGAGATCGTGGAGATGGTCCTGGTGGGAAAAATCAATAAAGAAATCGTGGCCCAGCTCAATCGCTTTGGAGGCAAAGCCATAGGCCTCTGCGGCAAAGACGGGAATCTCATCGAGGCCGTAAAACAAGTTAAAGATGGAGCCGACCTGGGCTTCGTGGGCCAGGTAAAACAAATAAACCCCGGCATTATTGAAACGGTTATTGCTGAAGGCTACATACCCGTAGTGGCCCCCATAGGCGTAGGGCCGGAAGGAGAAAGTTACAACATCAATGCTGATTATGTAGCCGGAGAGCTGGCCGTAGCCTTAAAGGCCCACAAGCTGGTGCTTCTCACTGATGTAGAAGGTATACTGGCGGATCCCCAAGATCCTTCCTCCCTTCTCTCCTCAGTAGAGGTGAGCAAGGTGCCGGGGCTCATTGAGGCCGGCATCATTTCCGGGGGTATGATACCCAAAGTGCAGTGTTGCATACGGGCCCTGGAGGGGGGCGTGGCCACCACCCATATCATTGACGGCCGCCTTCCCCATGCCATCTTGCTGGAAATTTTCACGGATAAGGGCATCGGCACCATGGTGGTACCTTAAAGAGTATACATGGAGTTTAATCGTAGGAGAGGGGCGGTTTTATGACTAACGCCGAGATTATCGCCTTAGGTGAACAATATGTTATGCGCACTTACGGCCGTTATCCCATCGCCTTGGTGCGAGGCGCAGGCACCCGGGTGTGGGATGCCGACGGCCGCGAATACCTGGATTTTGTAGGGGGGCTGGCGGTCAACTCCCTGGGCCATTGCCATCCCCGGGTGGTGGAGGCCATTCGGGAACAGGCGGGCAGGCTCCTCCACGTTTCCAACCTTTACTGGATAGAGCCCCAGGTGGAGCTGGCCAAAATACTAGTGGAAAACTCGGACTTGGACAAAGTTTTCTTTTGCAACAGTGGAGCCGAGGCCAATGAAGCAGCCATTAAACTGGCCCGGAAATATGCCAAGTTGCACAAAGGAGAGGACTGTTACGAGATAATCACCATGCGCCGCTCCTTCCACGGCCGGACTCTGGCCGCCCTTACCGCCACCGGGCAGGAAAAGTTTCACCGGGGCTTCGAACCCCTGCCGACCGGTTTCCGCTATGTACCCTTTAACGACCTGGACGCCTTGAGGAACGCTGTGGATGGCCGCACTTGTGCCATAATGCTGGAGCCGGTCCAGGGAGAGGGGGGCGTCTACCCTGCGGACCCGGAGTACCTGAAAGCTGTTCGGGAATTATGCGATAAACAAGGGATTCTTTTAATTTTTGACGAAGTCCAGTGTGGCTTAGGTCGCACCGGGTATCTCTTTGCCTATCAATATTATGGGGTGAAGCCGGATATCATGACCCTGGCTAAAGCTCTGGCTGGCGGGGTCCCCATCGGAGCCATGTTGGCCAAGGAGGAAGTGGCCGCCGCCTTTGCCCCGGGCGATCATGCCTCCACCTTCGGCGGTAATCCTCTGGCCACGGCGGCCGGGATAGCTGCCCTGCGCACCATCTTAGAAGAGGGCCTGATAGATAATGCCCGGGACGAGGGAGAATACCTGATGGAACAACTAAAATCCCTGGCTATGGAGTTTCCCCAGGTAGTAGAGGTCCGGGGCCGGGGACTACTGGTGGGCATGGAAATAGACGGCCCTGCGGAGGAAATAGCCAAAATTTGCTTGGAGCGGGGGCTCCTTATAAATGCCATCCATGGCCGGATCTTACGTTTCTTGCCCCCCCTTACAGTAAAACGAGAAGAAATTGATGCGGCGTTGAGGATACTTAAGACGGCTTTGAGGGATTGCTTGCGCCAATGATTGTCCATGTTGCCAAGCTCATTGACTGAGAGTAAAATAATGTCAATAGCTTATGAAGAAAGGAGCTGTAGGGGTGAAGGAACAGGCCTCTTCCTTAAAAGGGCGCGATTTTATCTCCCTGAAGCATTTTACTACGGAAGAGATACTCTATCTTCTGGACCTGGCTGCGGATCTTAAAGCCAAGCAAAAACGCGGGGAACCCCATCCTTTACTGGCGGGCAAGACCCTGGGCATGATCTTTACCAAACCCTCTACCCGTACGCGAGTAGCCTTTGAGGTAGCCATGTACCAGCTGGGCGGTTATGCCCTTTACTTGAACAAAAATGACCTGCAGCTGGGCCGGGGCGAGACCATTGCCGATACGGCCCGGGTATTATCCCGTTATCTTGACGGGATCATGATCAGAACTTATTCCCACGACGAGGTAGAAGAACTGGCGCGTTATGCCACCATACCGGTAATCAACGGCTTGACCGATTTTCTCCATCCTACCCAGGTACTGGCAGACCTGTTGACCATCCGGGAATGGAAAGGGAGACTTAAAGGCTTGAATTTGACCTACATTGGCGACGGCAATAACGTGGCCCATTCTCTGATGTACGGCGGGGCCAGGGTGGGTCTCAATATCACCATCGCCTGCCCTTCAGGCTACGAGCCCTTACCTCAGGTGGTGGAGGAATCCAGGAGGATGGCGGCGGACAACGGCAGCCACATTGCGGTGACTAACGATCCCCGCGAGGCAGCCGCGGGCGCTGATATCCTCTATACCGATGTCTGGGCCAGCATGGGACAGGAGGCCGAAGCGGAAAAGAGGCGCCAGGCCTTCCGGGGGTTCCAGATCAATATGGAAATCCTTAAAATGGCCAAACCAGATGCTATGGTGCTTCACTGTTTGCCTGCCCACCGGGGAGAAGAAATTACCGACGAGGTTATGGATGGGCCCCAATCGGCTGTCTGGGACCAAGCCGAAAACCGCTTGCACGCCCATAAAGCTATTTTGGCGGCTTTGCTTTAACCATATTTTAAAAAAGAGGAGGCTTTAGTTGTGGCGGAAAAGGTAGTGCTGGCCTACTCCGGGGGCTTGGATACGTCGATAATCATCCCCTGGCTTAAAGAAACTTATGGCTATGAAGTAATTGCAGTGGCTGTAGATCTGGGTCAGGGGGAAGAGCTGGATAATTTGGAAGAAAAGGCTATAAAAAGCGGGGCCAGCAAAGTTTACATCCTGGACCGAAAACGGGAGTTTGTAGAGGATTTTATCTGGCCCACCCTCAAAGCGGGAGCTATTTATGAGGGAAAATATTTATTGGGAACCTCCTTTGCCCGGCCCCTTATTGCCAAATGCCTGGTGGAGATCGCTGAGCAGGAAGGGGCTACAGCCGTGGCCCACGGCGCCACCGGCAAGGGCAACGACCAGGTGCGCTTTGAACTGAGCGTTAAAGCCTTAAAGCCCGAACTGAAAGTAATTGCTCCCTGGCGCCTCTGGTCTATACGCTCGCGGGAGGAAGCCATCGATTATGCTACGGAGCGGGGTATTCCGGTACCGGTAAGCAAAGACCGGCCTTATAGCATGGACCGCAACTTATGGCACTTGAGCCACGAAGGCGCCGACCTGGAAGATCCCTGGAATGAACCCCAGGAAGACCTCTACCTAATCATCACTCCGCCGGAGAAGGCACCGGATAAACCCACTTATGTCACTATTGATTTTGAAAAAGGGGTGCCGGCGGCTGTCGACGGCGAGAGGCTGGACCCCGTGTCCCTGGTGGAGAAACTGAACGCTGTGGCCGCGGCCAATGGCGTGGGCATTATCGACATAGTAGAAAACAGGCTGGTGGGTTTGAAGTCCCGCGGCGTTTACGAATGCCCCGGTGGTACCGTCCTCTATATCGCCCATCAGGAACTGGAGCGCCTTACCCTGGATCGCATGACCATGCACTTTAAAGAGATAGTAGCCTCTAAATACGCCGAGTTGGTCTACGATGGCAACTGGTATTCTCCCTTGAAGAAGGCCCTGGATGCCTTTGTCGACAGCACCCAGGAGACCGTGACCGGCACGGTGCGCTTAAAACTTTATAAAGGCAACTGCACCGTCGCAGGTATTAAATCTCCCTATTCCCTCTACAGTGAAGAACTGGTCACCTTTGGGGCCGGCGGGGACTACGATCACAAGGATGCTACCGGATTTATCAATCTCTTCGGACTGCCCCTTAAAGTCAGAGCGATGATGGAGGCCAGAACGGGATTGAGGAAAGTATGAAACTCTGGGGAGGACGTTTTCGCAGAGAAACCGACAGGTTAGTGGAGGATTTTCATTCCTCCCTTTCTTTTGATCAACGGCTTTATCGCCAGGACATCCAGGGCTCTATAGCCCACGCCCGGATGCTGGCTGCCGTAGGGCTTATCAGCCAGGAGGAAGCCAAGCAAATAATCCAGGGACTGGAGGAAATCCTTAAAGATATAGAAGCCGGCCGGGTATCTTTCGATATAAGCGCGGAAGATATTCACATGAATATTGAAAAGCTCCTTACGGAGAAGATCGGCGAGGCTGGTAAAAAGTTACATACCGCCCGCAGCCGGAACGACCAGGTGGCCCTGGACCTGCGCCTCTACCTGAAAGATGAGATCCGGGAAATAGCCCGCCTCCTGGCCAATCTACAGCAGGTACTGGTGGATCTGGCCGAAAAGCATCTTTTTACCATCATGCCGGGCTATACCCACCTGCAGAAGGCCCAGCCGGTCACCCTGGCCCACCACCTCCTGGCTTATTTTGAAATGCTGGAACGGGACCAGGGACGCCTGGAAGATTGCCTGAAGCGTCTGGATATCTCGCCTTTAGGCTCCGGCGCCCTGGCCGGGACCACTCTGCCCATAGACCGGGAGATGGTGGCCAGGGAGTTGGGGTTTAAGGATATTTCGGCCAATTCTTTGGATGCGGTGAGCGATCGCGATTTTGCCGTGGAATTCCTGGCCGCTGCCAGCCTCATTATGATGCATTTGAGCCGCTTGAGCGAAGAAATTATTCTCTGGTGTACGGAAGAATTCGGGTTTGTGGAGCTAGACGACGCCTACAGCACGGGCTCCAGCATGATGCCCCAGAAGAAGAATCCCGATGTGGCCGAGCTGGTGCGGGGAAAAACCGGCCGGGTCTACGGCCACCTCTTAGCACTTTTAACGGTAATGAAAGGGCTTCCTCTGGCCTACAATAAAGACCTCCAGGAGGATAAAGAAGCCGTATTTGATACGGTTGACACTTTAAAAGGTTGCCTTATGGTTATGGCCCCCTTGCTGTCCACGGCCAAGTTCAAAGAAGAGCGCATGCGGGTGGCGGCAAAACAGGGCTTTAGCAATGCCACCGATGTGGCCGAATACCTGGTCATGAAGGGAGTCCCTTTCCGCGAGGCCCATGGGGTGGTGGGCGCCCTGGTGCTCCATTGCCTGGAGCGGGGCTGTGCTATTCAGGATTTGACCCTGGAGGAGCTTAAGTCCTTTTCACCGGTTTTTGAAGAGGATGTTTTTAATTATTTGGCAGTGGAAAGCTGTGTGGCCCGGCGCGATCTACCGGGCGGCCCGGCCCAGGAAGCTGTCCAAAAGGCCATCCAGCGTGCCCGGAAGCTTCTGGCCCAGCGCTTATGATTATCCTTGCCCTTTTGGCCCGAGACCTAATATTTACGAAAATATCTTTCGCTACGACTGGACTAAAAGGGGAGTGGAAGCGGAGTGAAAGCGGAGATGGTCTCCGCTGTTTAGCGAAATAGATTTAGCGAAAAAACGTTGACAAAAGCGGTAAGGCTCGAGTAGCATGAGGGCGGAGGATAATATTTATGGGAGAAACTAGCAGCAATTTACTCGGCTGGTTTTGCAGCTATACCCCGGTGGAGATTATCCGGGCGCTTAAGTTTACGCCCTACCGTCTACTACCCCCGCCGGGTAAAACTCCGCGGGCCGATACTTATTTTACCGGCAACGTTTGTCCTTATGTTAAGGCGATTCTAGAAAATGCCTTGGGCGGCCATTATCCTCCCCTGGCGGGAGTGATTTTTATTTCTTCTTGCAACGCCATGATACATCTTTACAACATCTGGCGACGCCTCCAACTATCCGAGCGGGTCTTTACCCTGGACGTGCCCCGGGGGAGCGATTCACTAGCGGTCAGGTATTGGACAGAACGCCTTAAGGAACTGGCAGTTGAACTAGCGAGCTGTTTTAACCGGCCTATAGATGAAGAGGCCTTGTGGTCGGCCATTGAAGAAGAAAACCGGAGACGCCGTTTGTGTGAGAAACTGTTGGAAGAGAGAGCGGCCGGCCGGTTGTCCCTGAAGAGCCGAGAACTCCTGTTCCTGGTAAACCACGGAGACCCAAGGTCGTTGGAAGAGGCAAGATCGGGTACCTTAAGCAGTGACTTATCCCGGCCCAGGTTATTATTGATAGGGAGTGTTTTGCCCGAAGCCCTTCTGGAAATTATCGAGGAAGCAGGAATGATCAGCGTTTATGAAGATGCCTGCAACTGCCGGCGCCTATTGGGGGTAACAGCGGAAAAAGAATCCGAGCCCTACGCTTACCTGGCGAAAGCTTATTTACATAAGCCTCCCTGCCCGCGTATGATTAGCGACAAGGACCGGAGAAGGGCTTACTTGCGGGAAATTGTAAATAAATACAGGATTGAAGGAGCCATCTATCACGTAATGAAATTTTGCGATGTAGCTATGGTGGACTTAGCGCTGGTAAAAAAGGAACTGGAAGGGCTGGGGGTACCGCTGCTCAAGCTGGAAGGCGATTATACCGGCGGCAACCGGGGTCAATGGGCCACCCGTATTGAAGCTTTCCGGGAGATGCTGTGAGGTGGCAAAAAGAGTGGACCTTTACCAGAAGTTGCGTTCAGCTCTGGCCGAGCCTTTGCGCCGCAAGGCCCTCCATTCGCCCTGGGTGATCAAAATAGTGAAGCAGATTATAGCTTCCCAGAGGCGACCCTTTCCCTGGGAGGCTGCCCGGCAGTTGGCCCTTAAAGCCATAGACCAGGCGGCGGATGCCTATCTTAGGCGCGGCCCCGTGGTATGGCACAATGTCTTCTTTCCTTCCGAATTGCTCTACGGCCTGGGTGTTATACCTTTTGCGCCGGAAGCGGCGGCGGCCGTGGCTGTGGGCTTGGGCCTGGCGGGCGAAGCTTTTCGGGCAGCCGAAAGCCACTGGTTTAGCAGTGATGGCTGCTCTTTTCATCGTTTGGCCGTGGGTTGCGAGCTGGCCGGTTATTTCCCCCGGCCGGATGCTGTGGTTTGCAGCTCCCACCTGTGCGATATAGCGCCTCAGTCCCTGGCCTACACCGCGTACCGTCTGCAGCGCCCCTTTTATCTGCTGGACGTCCCTCAGCGGGACGGAGCGGCCGAAGCCTCTTATGTGGCCCGCCAGCTAAAACATATATTTTTCTCCCTGGCCGAGCATTTAAAATTAGAGCCGGACATAGATAGGCTTAAGTCGGCTCTGGTGCATTCCAATAAGGCCCGGGAGGGCTTGCTGCGCATTTCGGAAATACGCCGGAAACCACCCGCCGTAATCCGGGGGGATGAAGCCCATGGCTTTGTTTATCTTATGTTAACCAGTTTCGGAGCGCCCTTTGCCGGAGAAATATATGACCAACTATACACCGAACTGAATAATTGCCGCCAGCAGAAAAAATGGGCGGTTCCTCGAGAGAGGGCCAGGCTTCTCTGGCTCCACCTGCGTCCCTATTACCCCAATGAGATATTCAGGATACTGGAAGAAGAAGGCGGCGCGGTGGTAGTTTTTGAAGAGATGAATTATGTTTACTGGGAGGAACTGGCTCCAGAGCGCCCCTTCTTCAGCCTGGCGCGCAAGGTGCTAAGCCACCATGGGCTGGGCCCCATGGAGCGGCGCGTAAAAGCGGTTTTAAAAATGGTGGAAGACTATAAGGCCAACGGGGTAATCCATTTTGCCCACTGGGGCTGCCGCCAGAGCAGTGCCGGCCTATTCCTTCTCCGGGAAGCCTTGCGCGAAGCAGGGGTGGCCTTTTTAAACCTGGATGGCGATTGTGTGGACTTACAAAAATATGCCGAAGGCGCGGTGCGGACGCGGCTGGAGGGCTTTTTGGAGTTATTGGGATAGCAGCAGTCTGGTTAACCTAATGGGAGGTTAAGTTAATGACAGTAACAGCGGGGCTGGACTTGGGTTCCCTCTCCACTAAAGCGGTTATAGTCCGGGAGGGAAAGTTAATTTCCTTTGCGGTGGTACCCACTGGCAGAGGGGGGCCTGCCGTGGCCGAAAAGGCCCTGGAGGAAGCTCTGGTCAAGGCTGGCTTAAGGCGAGTTGATATTCAAGCTATCGTGGCCACCGGCTATGGCCGGGTAAGCGTGCCCTTTGCCGACCGCAAAGTAACGGAAATAACCTGCCATGCCCGGGCCGTATACCACTTATGGCCGGATACGGCTACCGTTATTGATATCGGCGGCCAGGATAGCAAGGTTATCAGCCTGGGGCCTAGCGGAAAAGTGGTTGACTTTGTCATGAACGAGAAGTGTGCTGCAGGAACGGGACGCTTCCTGGAGGTAATGGCCCGGGCCCTGGAGGTAGAAATAGAAAGGATGGGAGAGCTTTCCCTAAAAGCTAAAAAAAGCGCGCCCATAAGCAATACCTGTACAGTCTTTGCCGAATCAGAAGTGGTATCGCTCCTGGCCGAGGGCAGGCCGGTAGTGGAGATTATACGCGGCCTGCACGATTCAGTAGCTGAGCGGGTAGCGGCCATGGCAGAACGTGTGGGCTGGCAGGAGCCCGTAGCCATGACGGGCGGGGTGGCTAAAAATATAGGAGTGGTCCGGAGCCTGGAAGAAAAACTGGGTACCTCTTTACGCTTACCGGAAGAGCCCCAAATCATGGGGGCCCTGGGAGCGGCGTTGTTGGCAGCGGAAGGGTAGAGCAGGCCAGAAAATATGGCCAACGGGCAGGAATTTTATTTTCTTTGTGGAATATGTTAAGCTATTAAACATTTTAAGGACGGGAGGACGGTAGGATGAAGTTTTTGATTTTAGGCCTTTATATAATGACCATGCTGGCCATCGGCCTTGTGAGCCTCAAGCGTTCGCAAGATGTCGGCGGCTTTTTTTTAGGCAATCGCACCATCGGCCCCTGGGTTTCGGCCTTTGCTTACGGTACTACTTATTTTTCTGCTGTAATTTTTATCGGATATGCAGGCAAAGTGGGATGGGGCTTTGGATTGTCGGGCCTGTGGATTGCCATCGGAAATGCCCTGATCGGAACTTTTCTGGCCTGGAAGGTACTGGCACGTCCTACCCGGGCCATGACCGCGCGACTCAACGTCATGACCATGCCGGAGTTCTTGGCCGCACGCTACGACAGCCCAGGATTAAAAACAGTGGCGGCCCTGCTTATCTTTGTATTTTTAGTTCCTTATTCTGCTTCTGTATACATGGGTCTAAGCTATCTTTTTGAGCAAGTCTTTCAGGTAAACTTTAATATAGCCTTGCTTCTAATGGCAGGACTTACGGCAGTATACCTGGTGATGGGCGGCTATTTTGCTGTTACTTTGACCGATTTTATTCAGGGCCTGATTATGCTGGCGGGAGTATTTCTTCTTATTTTTTATGTGGTAACTGCTGCCCCGGTAGGGGGGCTGCTGCAAGGGATACGGAGTTTACAAGCCATTGATCCACGGCTGGTCTCGCCTGTAGGTCCCAACTGGGTAGCCCTGCTCTCCCTTGTAGCCCTCACCAGCCTGGGCCCTTGGGGGCTCCCCCAAATGGTACAAAAGTTTTACGCCATAAAAGATGAGCGCTCCATCTGGCCGGCGACTGTAGTTTCCACCTTATTTGCCCTGATTATTGCTGGCGGCGCTTACTTCACAGGGGCCTTTGGCCGCCTGTTCCTTAACAACCAGATGCCCCTTTTAAACGGGAAACCAAACCCCGATCTTATTATGCCCTTAATCATTGACCGCTTCCTCCCGGAGGGTGTAGCTTTAATGCTTATCCTTTTAGTTTTAGCTGCTTCCATGTCCACCCTGGCCTCACTAGTACTGGTTTCCAGCTCGGCGGTGGCCATTGATCTTTTACAGGGGGTGGTACCGCAAGTCTCCCGAAGGGCGGTGTTATTTTGGTTACGCTTTTTATGTGTGGCCTTTATCGGCCTCTCCATTTATATAGCTTTGAGACCCACCATTATCCTGGTGCTCATGTCCCTTTCTTGGGGTACTGTGGCTGGCGCTTTCCTGGCGCCCTATCTTTATGGCCTCTACTGGCGGCGGACCACTAAAGCTGGCGCCTGGGCGGGCCTTTTAAGCGGGGTAGCCATTTCCCTGGGATTATCTTTTTATTACCGCCTGGACAGCAGCCTGATCCCTGCCATCGGTTCCCTAGCCATGATTTTACCTTTGGGAGTGGTACCCCTGGTAAGTCTTTTTACTCCAGCTTTTTCCAGGGAACATTTGGAGCGCGTTTTTGGGAAAGACAGCGGCAAGTCAGCGGCAGCTGCCAGGGGGTGGGCCCAGAAGCCAGCAGCCGGGTTGGACTTAGAGTAAGGAGATTTTTAGATTTAAAGGAAGGTTGAGTAATGATCTGGGACCCCGAAAACGAGTGTCGTCCACGAGAAGATATTAAGGCTTTGCAGTTGGAACGGCTTAAAGCTATAGTAGAATATGTTTACGAGCGAGTACCCTTTTACCGGCAGGCCCTTGATGAGAGGGGCCTGCGGCCTAGCGATATCCGCACTCTGGAAGATGTAAGACTTTTGCCCATGACCACTAAAGAGGATTTCCGGAATAATTACCCTTTTGGCCTGTTTGCCGTTCCTTTAAAGGAAGTGGTGCGCCTGCACGCTTCTTCGGGGACCACGGGCAAGCCGGTGGTGGTGGGCTATACGCGCCGGGATATGGAGATATGGACCGAAGTGGTGGCGCGGATGGTTGCTTGTGCCGGGGTGACAGATAGGGATGTAGCCCAAATAGTATTTAGCTATGGGCTTTTCACTGGAGGCTTTGGCTTGCATTATGGCCTAGAGCGAGTAGGGGCTACGGTGGTCCCGGCGGCGGCCGGTAATTCTAGGAGACATATCATGCTCATGCAGGATTTTGGTACCACCGTGCTGGTGGGTACACCCTCTTACGTCCTTCACCTGGCTGAGGTAGCCGAAGAAGAAGGCGTGGACCCCCGCTCTCTTCCGGTCCGTTTGGGGCTTTTCGGCGGTGAAGCCTCTAGCCGGGAGATGCTGCAGGAGATCGAAAGGCGGTGGGGCCTACTGGCTACTGATAATTACGGTCTTTCAGAAGTTATGGGGCCTGGTGTTTCCGGCGAGTGCCAATACCGGGACGGCCAGCACATAGCTGAAGACCATTTCCTGGTGGAAATCCTTGATCCATCTACAGGGGAGCCCTGCCCGCCAGGGGTACCCGGCGAGGTGGTCATCACCACCCTGACCAAAGAAGCTGTTCCGGTGTTACGCTACCGCACGCGGGATATTTCTTCCCTTAATTACGAACCCTGCCGCTGTGGCCGCACGACTGCTCGCCTGGCCAAAATAATGGGCCGTACTGATGACATGTTGATTATCCGGGGAGTAAATGTGTTCCCCTCCCAGGTGGAGAGCGTCTTGATGGAGATAGAAGGAGTGGCCCCCCACTACCAGCTGGTAGTTTCTCGCCGCGGCTTTTTGGATGAACTGGAAGTGCGGGTAGAGGTAGACGAGCGCTTTTTCACCGATCGTTTCCGGGAGTTGGAGGCACTGGAGGAAAAAATAGCTGAACGGCTTTACACGGTGCTCCAGCTAAAAGCTCGGGTTCGCCTGGTGGAGCCCCGCTCTATAGCGCGCAGCGAAGGCAAAGCCCAGCGCATAATAGATTTAAGGTCCAAGTAAGGTTATTTCAGCGGAGAATGAAAGCAAGGGTCCGGCTTTCCGGACCTTTCTATTTGGTGGGATTGAGGAGGAATTTAATTATGTTATGGCGAAATAGGTCACCCGGGTTAAATTAAAGTAGGTTTAATACGGACTGGTCCTGGGTTAAAGAGAGGAGTGGAACTAAATTTATGCGCGATCTTATGCTGGGGAATCACGCTGTAGCCCGCGGCGCCTGGGAAGCAGGTGTGCGGGTAGCGGCGGCCTATCCCGGTACACCGAGTACAGAGATAATTGAGGCTTTAGCCCGGTATCCGGAAGTATATGCGGAATGGGCAGTAAATGAGAAGGTAGCCCTGGAAGTAGCCATAGGATCGGCCATTGCCGGCGGCCGGGCCTTGGCGGCCATGAAACATGTAGGGGTAAATGTGGCAGCGGATCCCCTTATGACTCTGGCTTATACTGGCGTCAATGCCGGCCTGGTACTGGTTTCGGCCGATGATCCGAACCTTTACAGCTCCCAGAACGAACAGGATAACCGGTTTTATGCTCGCTTTGCCCAAATCCCCTGCCTGGAGCCGGCCGACAGCCAGGAAGCCAAGGAGATGGTAAAGCAGGCTTTTATTTTGAGTGAAACTTTTGATACGCCGGTAATGCTGCGCCTCACTACCAGGGTAGCTCATTCCCAGAGCCTGGTAGAGCTAGGTGAACGCCAAGATGTTGCCCTCAAAGAATACACCAAACAGCCGGCCAAATACGTAATGCTGCCGGCCTTCGGCCGCGAGCGGCACAAGGTGGTGGAGGAAAGGCGCAAGAAACTGGAAGCCTATGCCGAGACAACGCCCCTAAACAGGATAGAATGGGCAGATCGGCGGGTAGGTATTATCACCTCGGGTATGGCTTACCAGTACGTAAAGGAAGCCCTGCCGGGAGTTTCGGTCCTGAAGCTGGGCCTTGTTTATCCGTTACCGCAGAAATTGATCCGCAATTTTGTAGCGGCAGTGGAAATGTGTTTTGTGGTAGAAGAATTGGAGCCTTTCCTGGAAGACCAAATTCGGGCCTGGGGCTTGTCAGTTACAGGTAAAGATCTGCTCCCGCGGGTGGGAGAGCTCAGCCCCCGTATAGTGGCCGAGAAAATAGGAGCTAAGGTGGCGGAGATAGACGTTACTTTAGTGGAGACTGAACTCTTAAAAGAGCCAGGCGTAAAAGCGGCTGCCAACCTCCCCGGGCGCCCGCCCCTTATGTGCCCGGGTTGTCCCCATAGGGGCGTATTTTATATTTTGCGCCAACTAAAGCTGCACGTGGCCGGGGATATAGGATGTTATACTCTAGGTGCCTCACCTCCCCTGAATTCTATGGATACTTGCATCTGCATGGGGGCGAGTTTAGGCGTGGCCCTGGGAATGGAAAAAGCGCGCGGGGTAGAATTTGGCCGCCGGCTGGTGGCGGTTATAGGGGATTCTACCTTTTTGCATTCGGGGATGACGGGCCTATTAGATATGGTCTACAACCAGGGTACAGGCACTCTAATTATCCTGGACAATGGTACTACGGCCATGACCGGCCATCAAGATCACCCGGGCACCGGGTTTACTGCCTCCCACACTCCTACTTGTAAAGCGGACCTGGAACAGGTAGTCCGGGGCTTGGGAGTTAAGCGAGTTAAAATACTGGACCCCTATGACCTGGCCCAGACCCGGGAGGCCATAAGTCAAGAGGTGGCCGCTCCGGAACCTTCGGTGATCATCGCCCGGCGGGACTGCGCTCTGCTGGCTAAAAGGACAGGTACCTACCGGGTAGAATCCATGTACTGCATATCCTGCCGGTCCTGTCTGGACTTGGGCTGTCCTGCCCTCTCTTTTAAAGAGGAAACAGCGGTCATTGATGAGGTGCAATGCAATGGTTGTGGCCTGTGTTCACAAGTGTGCCCGGCAGGAGCCATTTCCAAGGCAGGTGAGAATCAATGAACAAGGAAGTTACCAGTATTCTGTTGGCGGGCGTGGGTGGCCAGGGTACGGTGCTGGCTGGCCGCGTTCTTGCTCGCGCCGCCATGTCCTTGGGCGGCGAGGTGAAAGTATCGGATATCCACGGTATGGCCCAGCGGGGAGGAAGCGTCGTGACCCAGGTACGCTTTGGCCCCAAAGTATACGCGCCGGTGGTGGAAGTAGCCACGGCTGATTACCTGGTAGCCTTTGAGAAGTTGGAAGCTTATCGCTGGTTGCCTTACCTTAAGGTTCAAGGAGTTCTAATTGTAAACGACCAGGAAATTCCTCCCTTGCCAGTCCTGACTGGGGCAGCTACCTACCCAACCGGCCTCTTGGAGGCTTTGGGCCAGAGGGTAAAAAATATGATAGTGGTGGAAGCCCTAAAGGAGGCCCGGAAGGCGGGAAGTGTTAAGGCATTAAATATGGTTCTCCTTGGGGTGCTAGCACGCCGGTTGCCTATAGCGCGAGCAGCTTGGGAGGAAGCCCTGGCCGCTTCGGTGCCAGCTCAATTATGTGAAATCAATTTGAAAGCCTTTGACGCCGGCTGGCAAATAGGCTCGTAGCAATATCTTTAACCTGAGATGGGAAGACTCTGAGTTATCCCCACTTTTCGCTGGGGTGGCCTGCTTAGGCTTCAAGCGAGCGACTAAACCCGAGCGGCAGCCAAACTTAAGCTTGGCGAAAGGCGGAGGCAGGCCCGAGGGCATGGATGCCCGAGGCCGGCAACTGAGGCAGGAGGCCGAATTTGCCGGGAAGCCTGCCGGAGCCTTGAGCCAAGCGCTAGTTTGGCCCGCGAGGGTTTCTGGAGCGAGCGGAAGCCAAGCAGGCCTCGGAACAAAACTGGGGATACGCCAGGGGAAGACTGGCTTGTTCTTTTTTCCAGAAGGGTTATAATATACCTGTAAGCCTATTTGCTTCGCTTACGAATACCGAGGGTAAAGGAACGAAAAAATTGCGTAAGGTAATTTATGATGACTATATTAACCGGTTAAAAAAGAAATCATTACAGCTTTACACTAGCTGGGCAGCGCGGATGGGCAAGACCCCTCGTTCGAGCAAACCTCGCGATGTGGAAGAAGATATTATCTTGTTCTTGCTAGACCAGCAGCGCTGGCAAAAGGTCCTGGCTAGCGGCCGCATAGAAAAGGTTGGCTCGCGGAGGTACCGCTTTAAATGAACGAGCGGCTTAAAAACATCCTGGCTACCTTGATTCGGGAAAAAGATTCCCTGAAAAAATCCTTGGGGGTATTAGCCGTACTAACCGAAGCTCTCAAACCTATGGGGATTAAACCCATCCTAGTAGGTGGCCGAGCCCTGGAGTTTTATACTTTAGGTGGATATGCCACTAAAGATATGGACCTGGTGGTTAACGGGAGAGAGCAGGCCAAAGCTGTTTTGGAAGAAATGGGTTTTTTACGTCGGTTCGGTGAACGGCATTGGTATCATGAAGAGCTGGACCTGGCCCTAGAAATTCCCGATGAGTTTTTAGTTGGTTCCATGGATAAATTGGTCACTGTGGAAATAAACGGTATGGAGGCTTTTATAATTGGCGTTGAGGATCTGGTAGTGGACAGGCTAGCTGCAGCGAAGTTTTGGGAAAGCCAAGTGGATGCTCAGTGGGCTGCCAAGCTCCTGGCGCTTCATGCTGAGGAAATCGACTTGGAATATCTTAAAAAAGCAGCCCGCCAACAGCGAGTAGATGATGTCTTAACCGAGGCCCTTAAACAGAGTGAAGTTTATATTAGCCTGGCTGCTAGAGGTAAAGGACTCTCTTGAGAGGGAGAGGCGTTTTTACGGTCTGCTAACCCCGATGTAAGGTTTGAAGCGCTAAATTCGGCCCCTAAAGCTTGTTCTACAGCTTGGATGCGGTTCAGTTCTGTCTGTGACAAAGTAATCCTCTCCCTGCTCGTGACTTTCATTTTCACTGAAGGATTTCACCCTGACAATATCACAGACGGATCACAACTCAGACCGTCTTCCCCTTGACGGCAAGAATTTCAATGTGCTAAACTTAATGTGTGGGCGCGGAGAGTTTTTACGGCGTAAAGGTTTAAATCTTCTTGCTTACATCACCAATTTAAGGAAAGAGGAGGGGCTTACTGTTTAGAGGTGGGCTCCTTTTTATTTTTTGGTAAATTAACTATCCGCTAGTACAGGGTGATCAGCTTTGCTCGATACTCAGTTATTGGTGTTTAAGACTGTAGTGGAACAAAAGAGCTTTTCCCGGGCTGCCCGGGTACTGCATATGACCCAACCGGCCATCAGTATTCATGTCCAGACCTTGGAAGACTACTTTGGTACCCGTTTACTGGACCGTACCAACCGCCATGTTTCGCTTACCGAAGCCGGTAGAGTACTTTACCAGTATGCGGTGCAACTTGGCCGGCTTTACGATGAAGCCAGGAAAGCGGTAGCCGAGGTCAGCGGGAAGATAAAGGGGAAACTGATAATAGGCGCCACCTTAACTATTGGTGAATACCTTTTACCTCGTGTGGCAGGTTATTACAAGCAGAAATATCCCGAAGTGGAAATAACCTTACAGATCGCTAACACCCAGGAAATTATCCGGAGAGTTTTGGCCCACGAGCTAGATTTGGGTGTTATTGAAGGCCGGGTAGAGCATCCCGACCTAATTCAAGAAGATATTTTCCAGGACGAACTGGTGATTATCGTTTCACCCCAGCACCCTTGGGCCGAACGGGGAGAGATTACCCTCGACGAATTGAAATCAGAACGTATTATCCTTCGGGAAGAAGGCTCTGGTACCCGGCAAGTAGCTGCAGAAGGATTAAAGAAGGTGGGGGTGGAGCTCTGGTCCTTGAAGGTAGCCATGGAATTGGGTAGTACTCAGGCCATTAAAGAAGCTGTAGAAGCTGGCCTGGGGGTAGCTATTATTTCGCGGTTAGCTATTAAAAAAGAAAGCAGGAATAACCTGCTCCGGGAACTAAGATTGCAGGGAGTGGATTTTAAACGCATGTTGCGCGTGGCTTATAGCCGTCATAAATTTCGTAGTCCAGCGGCTGAGGCTTTTTTAGATCTTTTACTATCGAAGGAGGCTTTTAAAGTATTGGATTAACTTAGTGGCTTGGCCTAGGGGCTGGCTGTAAATATTAACCTAACCAAGCAGGCGGGAGATAACCAGCCAGCCTGTAATGCTAAGTATCAAGGAACCTGCGAGACCAACTCCCAGGCTTTTGGTGCCGACTTTTCTAATCACGTCCAGGCTAACGTTGAGCCCGAGGCCAGCCATGGCCATGGTGAGGAGGAAAATCCCTCCCTGAAGCAGGGCCGCGGTCAGGAAAGGCGGCAAGATGTTGGCAGTATTGATGGCGCTTAAGGCCAGAAAACCCAAGATGAACCAGGGTACTGGTAGCTGTCGCCAGTTTCGGGTGGCCTCCCTCTTATTGTCAGAGGAAAAAATAACTCCTAGCAACAGGACTACCGGGACCAGGAGAGCTACCCTGCCAAGTTTTACCAGAAGGGCGAGATCAACACTGGCGACGCCGCCGGGCTGGGCGGCAGCAATGACATGGGCCAGCTCGTGAAGGGTACTACCGGCGAAAAGGCCATACTGGAGCTGCGTCAAGTTAAGTAAGGGATAAAGAAGCGTATAGATAATGGTAAATAAAGTTCCCAGCAGGGCAATGATGGCCACTGATATGGCTGTTTCGTCATCGCGCGCCTTGACTACAGGAGCAGCAGCTGCAATGGCAGCAGCACCACAAATACCTGTTCCTACGGCAATTAGGGTAGCTAGCCTTTTATTAAGGCCGACTTTTTTACCTAGGAGAGAAATAACTGTCATAGCAATCAGAATAGCCAAAATATCTAACAAAATTACCTGCGGCCCGGCAGCGAGGATTTTGGGAATATCCAGCCTCAGTCCCATAAGGATAATGCCGTAACGCAGTATCTTTTTACTGGTATAATTAATGCCTACGGTGGCTGCTTCCGGTATCCCCATGAGAGAGCGCCAGGAAAAACCTAACACAATTGCCAGTACCATGCTTCCCATGATACCGAGGACTGGCAGAGTAGCGAGTTCTTTGGCTACGAGGGCCAAAACCAAAGTTAATACCATGCCTTGCACCAGACCCAGGCCCTGGCTGATGCCTGCAGCCATAAGGGGTTTGGTGGTCATCCTTTGTTTCCCCCTTGCCCTAGTTAATTTTCTAGATCCTAGAATACCAAGGGTTTGCGGGGATGTAAAATATAGAAGACTTATCGCCGTTATTAGGCCTGGTAGTAGGCTTATTGCTTTTCTCTCCGAAATGGGATAATACTTACACTATGACAATATCACAGTCCGGTAACACATTAAAAATTAGTTATTGACAGTCATTTTAAACCATGTTACACTGTCAACTAAGGAAAACGTTTTCCTGGGAGTGAAGCGATGGTCACCATCAAAGATGTTGCCAAGCGGGCAGGGGTTTCGGTAACCACTGTTTCACGCGTGTTGAACAACAGTCCCCACCCTATAAGCCCCGAGACGCGGCAGCGAGTGTTAGAAGCAGTAGCTGAACTAGGTTTCTGTCCCAACGCCGCGGCGCGTAGCCTACAACTCAATGAAACCAAAACCATAGGATTAATGCTGCCGGATATTGCGAACCCCTATTACCCGGGGATAGTTCGGGGGATTGAAGATGTAGCCCATGAAGAAGGTTATACTATTATCCTCTGCAACACTGACCGTTCCCGGGAACGGACATTGAGGTACCTGCGAGTTTTAAGGGAGAAAAGGGTAGACGGCATTATCTTCACCGGTGGAGGTGTGGTAGAAGACGCCAGCCATGACCGGTTTTTCCGGCGGGAAGAAATAGCTACAGTAGTGATCGGGCGCCATTCTGCTGAATTTCCGTCGGTACAGATTAACAATGTGGAAGCGGCTAGGATAGCAGTAAGCCATTTGATCTCTCGTGGTCATCGGTGTATTGCCTGTATTGCCGGGCCGAAGACTTCCACTACTGCCAGGGACCGCCTAGACGGTTACCGCAAGGCGCTGGCAGAAGCTGGGATAGAATATAATCCTGCACTGGTTGTGACAGGTGACTTTAGCCCGGCTGGTGGTTACCAGGCAGTGCAACGACTTCTTGGGCTTGCTGACCTTAGAGCCACAGCTATTTTCACCCACAACGATTTAATGGCCATTGGAGCGCTAAAGGCCTTGACTGATAATGGTCTGGCAGTACCTCGAGATGTAGCTTTAGTCGGTTTCGATGATATTCCCCTGGCGTCTTATGTATTGCCCCGATTAACCACTGTCGCCGTACCTGTATATGATTTAGGAGTTACCGCCATGCGCCTGCTTAAGGACCTGCTTGCGGGCCGGGAGGTACCAGCTGTTACTACCCTTCCTACCGGGCTGGTAGTAAGAGAATCGGCCTAGCATATATCATAGCTCTATAAATACTACGTTATTCTTGTTAAAACTGCTAGTAAATATTTAGCCAAAATTTGCTTGTAAAACCAAAACTATATAATAATTTGGAGGTTTCTGGTTATGGCCAAACGTCATAATCTACTGGAATGTTCCTTTGTAGAAGCTCAAGAGTGGTTCAAAGAAACAGATGTAGTCCTGGTACCGGTGGGGAGCTGTGAAAAACATGGCGCCCATGTTCCCCTGGGCACGGACAGCTTCACCACTATTTCAGTAACCGAACGGGCGGCCAAATTGGCCAACGTTCCTTACACACCGCTGTTGCCCTTTGGCTATTCTCCCCACCACATGGGCGAAGTAGGAGAAGGTTGCGGCACCATTACCTTGGCAGCTGAAACCTTCCGCCGCGTCCTCTATGATATCGCCCGCAGCCTTATCTACCACGGTGCTAACAAGATAGTTTACGTATCCCACCATGGTTCCAACACCAAACCTATCGACGAACTCCTTCGCAAGATTCGCTACCAAACAGGTGCCTTTGTGGCCTGGTACAAGACGCCTACCGAAAGAGAGTGTGAAGTGGTTAAAGGCATCCTCGAAGGACCACCGGAGGAGACACCGGGCTGGCATGCTGGTGAGATGGAAACCGCCCAAGTAATGGCTTATGATGAAAGCCTGGTAGATATGAGCCGCGCAGTTAAAGATACTGCCCACGCTCCCAGATGGATGGGACCTGAATTTTCCAAGATTGACGGCACACCCACTGTCAAATTCCGGGGTTCCGAAAACATCATAGTGCCCATGGAACACCATGAGTATTCCGATCATGCGACCATCGGTAATCCCTTCCGGGGCACCAAGGAGAAAGGGTTAAAGCTCTTTGAAAAAGAAGCGGAGCACCTGGCCGCCTTTATCAACGAAGTTAAGAAATTCCCCTTCAAAGTGCAAAACCGCGACTTCCCCGAAAGGGCTTAACACATGCAGGCCTTTAAAGAATGAGGAATTGTGGGAAATTGTGGCGCAGCCGGAGAATAGATTTAACGTGGCTGCGCCCTACCCACATAAACATTGAGATCGTTTAACGTAATCAATAACGACACGGGGAACAAAGGAATACAAGGAGAGTACAAGGAGAGGGTGCGAAGTTGTCTTTGGCCAGGGAATTGGAACAGCTTAAACAAGAACTTGTTAGCATAACGCGGAAGTTGTATGACCGAGGACTCTCTTCCGGTACGAGCGGTAATACCAGCGCTCGCCTTCCTGGAGTGCCTGACAGGGTGCTGATCAAAGGTAGCGGGCGGTGCTTTGGTGAGGTAGAGGAAAAGGATTTCTTGCTGGTGGATTTAGAAGGGAATATACTGGAGGGCGATGGCCGTCCGTCCAAAGAAATAAGATTTCATCTTGGCATCTATCGCGAGCGACCGGAGGTTAACGCCGTAATTCATGGCCATTCCCCTTATGCTACCGCCTATGCCACGACCTTCGGCGAGCTGCCAGTAGTAACTGCTGCAGCTGAAGCGGGTTTAAGCCGGATAGCTGTAGTAGAGTTCCAGCCTCCAGGTTCGGAAGAACTGGCGCGCTTGGTAGTTGCTGCCTTTAAGGACCGGGATGTCAAAGCAGCAGTCCTTCTGCGGCATGGTTTTGTAACAGTGGGGCCGGATATTCGGAAAGCATATTACCTGGCGGATGTATTGGAGGACAATGCCAGGGTGGCATGCTTAATGGCTCAATTTAAGGCTTTAAGGTAGTTTTTATTGAATAACATATGTCCAGAATTGCCAGTTATTTCGCGGGAATAAAGAAAGTTATATACATTAAGGGGGCGTTAAGGGTTGGAGGGCTCCATTTACCGGTACATGAAAGTAGGTATTGTACATTTTAAAGCTTTTCCTGAAACAGTCAACGGGACGGGACCCATTTTAGAAACTTTACAGCGTATTGCTGAGGATGACTTTTTTACCGCCGTGGAAGTGGGGTGGATCCGGGATGTTAAAGTCCGGCTGGAAGCTGCCCACATGCTTAAAGTAGCCCATATGGAGGTGTGCTATGCTACCCAGCCGGCTATGTTTAGCCAGAAATTAAACCTTAATTCCTTTGACCCTCAGGAGCGCAAAAGGGCTATCAAACAGGTTTTGAATTGTCTCAAAGAAGCCCTGGACCTGGGGGCCACTGCTGTCAGGATCCCGGCTGGTAAGGATCCTGGACCGGAAAAAAGGGAGGAGGCCAAGAAGCTCCTGGTGGATTCCCTGGCCCAGATTTGTTTGTACGCTAAGGACATGGGGGATCCGGCCATCACGTTAAAGATTTTTGACCGGGATATTGATAAGGAGTCCTTGATTGGACACTTTAAAGATGCCCTGGACGTTGCCCGCCAGCTAAGGCCGGACTTTCCCAAGTTCGGGCTCCTGGCCGATCTCTCCCACTTCCCCCTTTTGCGAGAGAAACCGGAGGAGGCTTTGCCGCTGGTGAAGGATTACCTTATGGCCTTCCATATCGGCAACTGTGTTATGAAGGACCGACGGCACCCCATATATGGGGACTTGCAGCCGCGTTTCGGCGTAGAAGAGGGGGAAATTGACGTAGCTGAAGTAAGCGCCTACTTCCGCTTGCTGGCAGATCTAGGGTTGATTGGTCCTGACAAGCGGCCGGTTCTTAGCGCAGAAGTACGCCCCCTTTTACCGGGTGAAACTCCGCAATTAATTATAGCCAATGCCAAACGAGTAATTAAAGAAGCCTGGGCCCTGGCCTGAGGAGGATAAATTGATGTCCATGCCAGCCATCGCTATCATAGCCACAGTGGATACTAAAGAAGCGGAAGCGCGTTTTTTGCAGGAATTCATTGCGGCCCGGGGATTTGCTGCTCCTGTGCTGGATGTAAGTACTTACCTTCCTCACAGCTTTAAGGCCGAATATCCGCGCGAGGTCATAAGCAGATTGGGCGGGGTGGATTTTGCTGAACTGGGGAAACTGCGCCGCGACGCCATGATGGAGACTATGGGTCGGGGAGCGGCACAGGTTCTTCAGGACCTTTATCGCAGAGGGGAACTCAAGGGTGTTTTAGGCATCGGCGGCAACCAGGGTACGGCCATCGCCTCTATAGCTATGCGTAGCCTGCCGGTAGGGGTGCCCAAAGTAATTGTTTCTACCGTGGCCTCCGGCAATGTGCGGCCCTACGTACAGTATAAAGACATAATGATGTTTTTCTCGGTAGCTGACTTGCTGGGTGGCCCTAACACTGTCAGCCGGACTATTTTGAGCAATGCAGCAGCGGCAGTCATCGGTATGGCCCAGCACGGCATGCCCCTTGAGCGAGGGGATAAACCGGTAATTGCTACCACGGCCTTCGGTAACACCAATGCTGCTGTTACGACGGCCAGGGCCCTCCTGGAAGAAAAGGGCTATGAGGTAATCGCCTTTCATGCTTCGGGCGCCTGCGGGTCGGCCATGGAAGAGCTTATCGAAGATGGCTGGGTACAGGGTGTACTTGACCTCACCACCCATGAGCTTATCGGTGAAATTTTTGGAGACGATATTTATACTCCCTTAAGGCCCAGGCTGGAAGCAGCAGGTAAGAAAGGAATTCCCCAGGTTATTGCTCCGGGAGGTCTGGACTATTTCTGCTTTGGCCCGGCGGAGACCATTCCGGCCAAGTACCGGGGCCGGCCCACTCATTATCATAATCCTTATAACACTAATGTCAGGGCTACGGCCGAAGAGTTGGAGCAGGTGGGAAAGGTGCTCGCAGAGAAACTGAATGCGGCCCGCGGCCCGGTAGTGGTCCTCATCCCCTTGCGAGGCTGGTCCGAAAACGGGCGGGCTGGCGGTCCCCTCCATGACCCGGAAGCGGATGCAGCCCTGGTCAAGGCCCTGGAGAAAAACCTCTCGCCCAGCATCAGCCTGGTCAAGGTAGATGCCAACATTAACGACCCTGGGTTCGTGAATATGGCAGTAAACATTTTGGATCGCCTTATGCAGGCAGGGAGTTAATTAAGTTACGAGTACCTAGAACCTGTATGGGAAAGGAGTAGTGTTATTATGGAATTTAAAATTCCAGAAAAGATGAAAGCCCTGGTATTGTTCGGGCCTAACGATGTCCGCTTGGTGGAAAAGCCAGTGCCCAAGCCGGGGCCGGGAGAGGTTTTGGTCAGGGTGGCTGCCTGCGGCATATGCGGTACAGACGTCAAGATCATTACCAAGGGTATGCCTAAGATGCCCCCCTATGGCGAGTTCACCTTCGGTCACGAGTGGGCCGGCACAGTGGTAGCGCTGGGAGAGACAGTGGATGAATTTAAGATAGGTGACCGGGTGGCTATTGAAGCCCATAAAGGCTGCGGGCGGTGTGAAAACTGCATCGACGGCAAATATACTGCTTGTCTCAATTACGGCCGGTTGGACAAGGGTCACCGGACCTCTGGCATGACTGTAGACGGCGGCTTTGCGGAGTACGCGGTTCAGCATGTTAATTCGGTCTATAAAATTCCCGATAATATTTCTTTCAATGAAGCCACCTACGTCACTACTGCAGGTTGCGCCCTTTACGCCATTGATGTGAGCGGGGGATACATTGCCGGTGACACGGTGCTGGTGATCGGTCCTGGTCCCATTGGCCTATCTGTAGTCCAGGGCGCCCGGGCTTTAGGAGCGGAAAAGATTATCCTGGTGGGAACCAGGGAGGATCGCCTGGCTAAAGGGCGTCAGCTCGGTGCTACCCATACCATAAATGTACGCGAAGAGCCTGCTCCTCTAGATAAGATCCTGGCTATAACCGGAGGCAAGGGAGCCGAGCGGGTCTTTGAATGTGCCGGAAATTCTGAGAGCCTAGAGCTGGCTATAAGATCGGCCAAAAAAGGCGGAGTAGTGGTACTTGTTTCCTTCTATAAGGAACCCGTTACGATCAACTTGGACTATGCGGTTATAAACCAGATCAGCCTATTAACGGTTCGCGGGGAAGGTAACCGTAACTGCCAGCGCGCCCTGTCGTTGATGGCCCAGGGTAAAATTGACGCTAAGCCCATAATGACCCATGCCTTCCCGCTGGAGGAGTTCCATAAGGGTCTGGATTATTTTGTAAACCGCAAAGACGGGGCTATGAAGGTGGTGATCAATCCATAGGTAGCTAGAAGTTTTTTAGTTTAAGCCATACTCAAGTTTTTAAAACTACTTTAAGGGGGTCTGGGTACGCTTATGTCTAAAAAGTTTCTGATGATAATAACAGGTCTGCTCCTAGCGGGTTTAGTCGTACTGAGCGGCTGTGGAGGCAAACAGGCTTCACCTGGAGGACAGGCTAAAGAACAAAAAATAGATTTTCCCACCAAGCCTATTGAAATGACTGTTCTCTTTGGTCCTGGTAGTGGAGCTGACTTGCTGGCTCGTAAAGTGGCAGAGCTGGCTGGTAAAGAACTGGGACAACCTATTGCCGTGGTCAACCGGACCGGTGCTGGCGGCGCTGTAGGATATAGCTATGTGAAGGAACAGAAACCGGATGGTTATTCAATGGTGTGGAACTCCAATTCTATTAACACTGCCTACCATGCCGGTAACATGAATTTCAACTATACCGCCTTTAGCGGGGTAGCCGAACTTACTACAGAACCCGTGAGTCTAGCCGTTAAAGCCGATGCGCCTTGGAAGGATATAAACGAATTTGTAGAGTATGCCAAGAAAAATCCTGGTAAAATCAGGATTGGCAATTCGGGTAAAGGTAGCTTTACCCACCTGGCGGCTGTGGCGCTGGAAAATAAGACGGGTGCTAAATTTACCCATGTACCTTTTGGACAAGGTCTGGCAGTAACTAACCTTCTGGGTGGCCAGATTGAAGCCAGTGTTCAATTACCGGCAGAGATTATGTCTCAAGTGAAGGCAGGTCAGGTAAGAATTTTAGCTGTTACAGGAGAGGAAAGGCTTAAGATTTTACCTGATGTACCAACGTTCAAAGAAAAAGGCATTCCCCTTACCCTTTCCCTGTGGCGTGGTATTGCGGTACCCGCCGGTACACCTGAACCGGTTATTAAGAAACTGGAGGCAGCCTTTAAGAAAGTAGCAGAGAACCCTGAGTTCAAGAAATTTGCCGAAGAGATGGGCGCTAATATTGAGTTCCGCGGAGCTAAAGAGTTTGACCAGTTTATTGCTGATCAGGATAAGGAACTGGCAGCCTTAATGGAACAGATTGGTATGAAGAAGCAGTAGCACTCTAGTAATGTAAGTTGGGGGACACCTGTAGGGGGGTGTCCCCCTAAGATAACTGGGGGAGTTGATAAATTGGGCAAGGGAGTTGCCAGCAGCCTGGTAATAGCGGGTATTGGAATATTTTTTCTGATTTATTCTTTCCAGTATGATTTAGGGACCCTGGATTCTCCGGGAGAGGCCGTTTTCCCCTTGCTTGTAGCCATAGCGGTTATAGCCATGGCAGGCTGGCTATTAATTACTAACATATTCACTAAAAAAGCACAACAGCAGGGTGAAGAAAAAAGTGATAATGGGCGCGCTGAAGGCAAAATCATAACTCTTGTGCTGCTAAACGCTCTCGTACTTTGGGGTATGGAATTTGTGGGTTTTTTTACCAGTAGTTTTATTTTAGTATGCCTGTGCTGTAGATTGCTAGGAGTTAAAGAATGGAGCAAAGCTATCGGAATAGCTGCAGGTGCTGTTTTGGGCGCATATCTAATTTTTGCTTTATGGCTGCAAGTTTCGTTTCCCAGAGGCCTTTTCATCTAAAGGAGGCACTAGTTGATTATGTCGCTTCTTTCTGCGTTGGAAATAGCCCTTACTCCCTATAACCTCTTCGCTTGCTTTATAGGAGTAGTGGTGGGAACATTGACAGGGGTCCTACCGGGTCTGGGACCTGCTGCGGCTATGGCTCTTCTATTGCCTTTAACTGTAAAAATGGGACCTACAGCAGGTTTGATTATGCTAGCGGGAATCTACTATGGTGCCATGTATGGCGGTTCCACTACCTCCATACTGGTAAACGTACCGGGAGAGCCGGCAAGTGTAGTTACTTGTTTAGAAGGATACAAGATGGCCAGAAAAGGAAGAGCCGGTGCAGCCCTGGCCGTCAGCGCTATAGGTTCCTTTGTAGCTGGAACTATTGGGATAATCCTATTGCAGCTCTTCGCTCCTCCTCTGGCTAAAGCAGCCCTGGCCTTTGGACCGGCTGAATTCTTTGCCTTGACTGTAGTGGGTATTATTTTGCTTTCCAATCTTTCGGGCAAGGGCGGTATAAAAGCATTTTTGATGATAGCTTTAGGGCTCTTGCTGTCTACTGTGGGACTGGATCCCCTGGGTGGGGTCAACCGGTTTACCTTTAACCAGGCTCTGGCGGGTACTGGCTTAAGTTTTATTGCTATCGCTGCGGGTTTGTTCGGAGTGGGCGAAATTTTATGGTTAGCCAGCCAGCCAGAAGAGAAGGTAGAACTCGTTGCCAATGTTCGCCTGCGGGATCTTTATCCGACTAAGGAAGAAATCAAGAGAGCATTGCCACCTATCTTCCGAGGAAGTTTTTTGGGTTTTTTAATAGGCCTTATTCCGGGCCCAAGTGCGACCATTGCCTCTTTTGCTTCTTATAGTTTAGAAAAAAGTATTTCTAAACACAAACGGGAGTTCGGTAACGGAGCCATCGAGGGCGTGGCTGGCCCGGAATCGGCTAACAATGCTGCCAGCGCCGGGGCCATGGTACCCTTGCTCTCCCTCGGGATACCTTTTTCCCCTGCCATTGCTGTCCTTTTAAGCGGTATGCTCTTGGTGGGAGTTACACCCGGCCCCCTATTCCTGCGTGAACACCCGAATGCTTTTTGGGGAGTAATTGGCAGCATGTATATTGGCAATATAATGCTATTAATTCTAAACTTACCATTGGTAGGAATATGGGCCAGCATCACTCGCATTCCTTACAAATACCTGATGCCTGTAGTCTTGCTGTTCTGCATTGTAGGGGCCTATGCTGATAACAATAACATATTTGATGTATGGGTAATGCTGGGCGCGGGAGTAGTGGGATATTTAATGCGAAAATACGAATATGATCCTGCTCCCCTTCTCATCGGCCTGGTAATGGGGCCCATCATGGAGCGTTCTTTGCGCCAGGCCTTAATTATGGGCCGGGGAGATCCTACAATCTTTGTAGCTTCGCCCATTTCCCTCGTCATGTATGGGATAGCTCTGGCCATCGTTATTTTCATGATAGTTAAAAAGCCCAGGGTTATCAGTGCAGATTGATATACAGAAGCCTGATGAGGAGGCAGGGCACTTTGCAGGAAAAATCAGGCCTTGGGCTTTACGCCCTCCAGTGGGTTGTCTTTCACCTGGGAGTCATTATTTCCGTACCTGTTATCGTGGGCAACGCTCTGGGAATGAGTGCTTTGGAGATAGCCAGATTAAGCCAGATAACCTTTTTTCTAACCGGCTTGGCCAGTTTGCTTCAGGTCAAGTTCGGCCACGGAGTATTGCTAGTGGAAGGACCGGCAGCTCCTTGGTGGGCTGCCTATATACTTCTGGCTGGTATGGCGGCCGGGACGGGGAAGCCTCTGGTACAGGTCCGGACCGATATCGAAGGGGCCATGATCGCTGTGGGGGTTATTCTGGCCATAATGGGACGGGCAGGGTTAATCACTAAGTGGCGGTCCCTTTTTACACCGCGTATTACGGGAGTGCTCCTTACGGTATTAGGATTACAGATTGGGGGCGTAGGGGTTAGGGGCATTGTTAGCGGCGGAATAAAGCTCTTTATCATTGGCCTCTTGGTCCTGGTACTGGTGGTCTATCTCACCCTGAACGGCAGAGGAATGCTAAAGCAAGGAGCTATTGTAGTAGGTGTGGCCCTGGGGTGGCTATTGAGCCTGATAACTGGCTCATCTTCCCTCCCGGGGATGAGGGATATGGGTCTGATTTCCCTACCGTCTCTTTTCCCCTGGGGCAGTCCTACCTTTGATTTTGGAACCCTATTTTCGTTAGTCCTGCTGGGTATACTGCTGGTACCTAATGTAATAGGCAGCATTTCAGCCTGGGAAGCTGCTACGGGCGATGGGTTACCCGCTAATAAATATGACAGGGGGCTCGCCGCCAGCGGTGTGGCCAACATTATGAGCGGGCTTGGGGGCAGCGTCGGAACTATTCCCTTTGCCATCTCTGTCGGGCTGGTATCCGTTACGGATAACAAGTGTCCCCGGCCCTTTATCCTTGCCTGTATAATGTATATAGCTATGGGACTGTTTCCACCTTTCGGGAGGGTTATAGGGAGCATTCCCCAACCGGTAGCTGCGGCCGTATTACTGGTATCAGGTAGTTCTCTAGCGGTAATCGGCCTAAAGGATATGTTACGGGAGGAAACTTCTTTAAGGGAAACCTTTATAATAGGCTTAAGCCTTCTTATAGGGATAGGAGTAATGCTTTTACCTTTATCCCATTGGGTAAAGGTGCCCGCCTGGGCAGCTGGAGCCTTGAGCAATGGTGTGATTGTGGGGACTTTAAGCAGCATCTTGTTGGAACATGTAATCCTTAGAAAAAACGCCAGGACCAGTTAGACCAGAGGAACGGTTAGGCTAGTAGAGCTAATAAATCTCGAGCATTGGCGAGGGCATATCCCTGGGCGTCATTATTAAAGTAGGCATAGACGTCCAGGCCCTGCCCCAGCCAGTGCTTTATTTTTTCTGCCCACTCCTCCAGTTCTTCCCGGGAGTAAGATGAACTATAGAGTTTTTGGCTGCCGTGAAAGCGCAAGTATACAAAATCAGCGGTTACTTCATAAACTCTAGGCCACCGAGGGCTGTCCGCGAAACAGAGGGCAAAACTAAAGGTGGATAGGAGGGAAAAAATATGGTCATTAAACCAGCTGTTATGGCGGAATTCAAAAGCATGTCGCGCTCTTTGGGCTATGGGGTGTTCCTGTAGCAACTTAAAAAAGGATAGAAGGACCTCGCTTTGGACCTTGAAGCCAGGCGGAAACTGCCAGAGAATAATTCCCAGTTTGTTCTGGAGGTAGGCGAGGTGCTGAAAGAATTTTTCTAGCTCTGTTTCGACGCCTTGCAGGCGCTTAAAATGCGTGATGCTGCGATGGCCCTTGAGGGCGAAGATAAAATGGGGAGGGGTTTGCTGGTACCAATTAATAAAGGTTGACTGGCGGGGAAAGCGATAGAAGGTGACGTTTAGTTCTACTGTGGGGAAGTGAAGGGCATAAAATTTAAGCCATTCTTTTCGGGGTAATTCTGGGGGATAAAAGCGGCTCTGCCAGTGATAATAGTTAAAACCGCTAGTTCCTAGATAGAGATTGCCCATCCGGTTGGCCCCCTTTGAGGTAAGTAAAAATTCTGACCTGGTAAAGATTTTAGGCGAGGCCTGTTCCCGGATCAAGTACAGGGTATAAATTGTAGTTCTGGGGGAAATACTCAAAAACACATAACCATCCTTGGCAATGCTTGCCTTATGGTAGCGGAAGAGTATAATTAAGCTTAGCAGGGGGTGACAAGTAGTGGCTTACCGAGTAGGTATACCCCGAGGGCTGGCGTATTATTATTTTTTTCCATTTATGGAGGGTTTCTTAAAGGCCTTAGGAGCCGAGGTGGTGGTGTCCCCGCCCAGCGACGGGAAGACCCTGGCGGATATGGTTTATTGCCCTACGGATGAACCCTGTGTCTCGGTAAAACTTTATTTTGCCCATGCCAAAAGACTGTTGGAAATGGGAGTGGACTATTTATTCATTCCAGTTTTATCTAGTGTGGAAAAACAAAATTATTGCTGTCCCAAATTGATCGGGGCAGCGGCCATGATTAAAAACGGTCTGGGGCTGGAGGAAGAGAGATTACTGGCCCCGGAGTGGAATGAGCGAGAAAAGCCGGGGTTATGGGAACAGAGTCTAAAAGAAGTAGCAGCGCGCCTGGGGGCCACTCCAGAGATGGCGGCTATGGCCATCCGAGCTGGTCAGGAGCGCCAGAAGGCTTATCACCTACTTACACGCCAGCGCCTTACGGTTCCTGAGGCTTATCAGAGATTGGCCGGGCACAGCCGAAAAGGGAGACGCCGCTTCGATCCTTTAGCCGAGTACAACTCGCATCAAGTTATAGGAGTTCTAGGTCACCCCTATATACTTTACGATATAATAGGACATAGTCTGGTAGACCGCCTGCGAGAATACGGCCAGGTTTTAACTTACGAAATGATAGCCGAAGAAGAGGCTCTGCGGGAAGTTAATACTGTTTTTGAAGGGGAAAAAATGTGGGCTTTTGAAGCCCGCCTTCTGGGGGCAGGGCTGTATTTTTTGCGCCGCGGTTTGGTGGGTAAGCTGATCATGGTGGAGGCTTTTTCCTGCGGGCCGGCTTCGGTAGTCGAATCCTTTTTGGAGATGGAGGCGGAAAAAAGAGGAATACCTTTTCTTCTTTTAACGGTGGACGAGCATACCGGCGAAGCTGGATTTATCACGCGGCTGGAGGCTTTCTTGGATACCAGCGGAGATGGCGTATTGAGGCGGGACTCCCAGTTATCCCAGCCAACGGAAGATAAGGCCGCTTCCAGTTCCTTTACAGTACCTGCCCTGCGCAGGGAGGAGCTTAAAGTAGGGGCGCCGGGAATGGGCCTTTTGGATATAGCCTTGGAGACGGTGCTGGCCGAATGCGGGGTAGAAATGGTGCCTACCCCGCCGGTATCTAAACGCATTGTAGAATGGGGCAAAGAGTTAGCCCCGGAGTTTATATGCTATCCCTTGGTAACCACCCTGGGCCAGATCAGGGCTATCCTGGAACAGGGTGCCAATACCATAATCATGGTAGGTGGTAAGGGGCGCTGCCGGCTGGGATGGTATGCCCAACTTCAGGAGCTACTGCTTAAACGCAAGGGCGCGGATTTTCGATTAGTGATCGTGGATTCTCCTGTACCCCTGCGGACGCGCTGGAAGCCCTTTCGGGAGATGTTGCGGCAGGCTACGGGCAATGCGCCCTTATGGAAGATTGCCAAAGGCCTTTATCTGGGATACCACAAAATGGCAGCCCTGGATCGAGGGGAGAGCTGGGTACGGCGGAAAAGGGCCTATGAAAGGGAAAGGGGGGCAGCCGATAAGGCGTGGCGGCGGTTTGTCCGCAGCATCAGGGCGGCAGAGGGCGTAGGGCAGGTTAAGAGACTGATATGCGCATTTCAGGAGGAATTACAGAGCATTCCGGAAGAAGGAGTTGCTCCTTTACGGATAAAGATTGTGGGCGAGATTTATACAGTTTTAGAAAGTTTTGTTAACCAGGAGATCGAACGCTTTCTGGCCTCCCGGCCAGGCCTAAGGGTAGAGGTTGTCCGGGATCTGACCGCTAGCCAGTGGTTTGACCTTAATGTGTTACATAAGAAGTCTGCCTTGGAACATTACCACCGGGTCATAACAGCAGCGGCGCCTTATTTAGATGTTCCTGTAGGCGGCCATGGCCAGGAAAGCGTGGGCGAGTTAGTGTTGGCCCAAGAGGAAGGCTTTGATGGAGTGATACACCTCCTTCCCTTTACTTGTATGCCGGAAACAGTGGCCCAGAATATAATGGTGCCCTTGAGTGAGAAACTAGACTTACCGTTCCTCTCCCTCATCATTAATGAACAGACCGGCACAGCAGGTTGGGAAACTAGGTTAGAGGCCTTTCTCGAGGTTTTAGCTGAGAGGCGGGAGCACCATTTAGCTTATGGAGGTGAGCGGGTTGGAGTGCTTCTTGGGTATTGATGTGGGAAGCGTGAGCAGCAAAATAGTAGCCATTAACGAAGAGAAAGAAATACTTTTCGAAACCTATCTCCGGACCCATGGCGGACCCATTGAAGCTTTACAAACCGGCTTTCGGGAGCTACAAGAAAAGTTACCCGAGGCCCAGGTTTTGGCCGTAGGCACTACCGGTTCTGGCCGGCACCTGGCTGCAGCCATGGTAGGGGCCGATACTATCAAGAACGAGATTACCGCCCACGCCGTGGCAGCCAGGGAAGTAAATCCCGAGGTGAGAACGGTTATTGATATTGGCGGCCAGGATTCCAAGATAATCTACCTTAAAGATGGTGTATCACGAGGCTTTAATATGAACAGCGTGTGTGCGGCGGGAACAGGTTCTTTTTTAGATCATCAGGCTACGCGCTTAAATATTCCTATTGAAAAATTTGGCGAGCTGGCTTTAAAGTCCAAAAGCCCGGTGCGCATAGCCGGGCGCTGCGGAGTTTTTGCCGAATCTGACCTTATAAGTAAACAGCAAATGGGCTACAGCAAGGAAGACCTCATTGCTGGGCTGTGCCTGGCTTTGGCCCGGAATTACCTTACCAATGTGGCCCGCGGCAGGGAAATCAAACCGGTGGTGCTCTTCCAGGGCGGAGTGGCGGCTAATGTAGGCTTAAGGGCAGCCTTCGAAACTCTCCTGGGCTTGCCCATTGTGGTCCCCCCCCATTTCCGCGTTATGGGCGCTCTGGGGGCAGCCTTGCTGGCCCGAGAACGCTGGCTTAAAAACAGAGCGCCTACCAAATTCCGCGGTATAGCGGCCATAGCTACTTTCCGCTGCACCCCCAGAAGCTTTATTTGCAGCGATTGTGCCAATGACTGTGAAATCAGTGAGCTCTATGTCCGGGGGGAACTGGTGGGCCGCTGGGGGAGCCGATGCGGTAAATGGGCTAATTTAAGCCTTTCGTCTGCCGACCGGGAGGACCAACGGGAAAGGAGATTAATTCTTTTACGCCCTGGCGCCTAGCCGGGGCTAGATTTTTTGTAAAAATTTATAACCCCTTGGTAACTGGGGGGAGTGTATACTTAGAGTAAGTTTCCATTCCGGAGGAGGGGTTTTAAGTTGCGGGTGGCAGTTTACCCCGGTACTTTTGATCCTATAACTAATGGCCACTTGGATGTGATCAACCGGTCGTGTAAGCTTTTTGACCGGGTAATCATAGGAGTGGCGAGGGATAATTATAAGCAGACCCTGTTTTCCCTGGATGAAAGGGTTGCGCTGGTGCGGGAAGTGACGCGAGATATTCCCGGGGTTGAAGTGAAGGCTTTTCACGGACTTTTGATCGATTTTGTACGGCGCGAAGGCGCCTGCGCTATTATTCGAGGTCTGCGAGCCGTATCCGATTTCGAGTATGAGTTTCAAATGTCCATTATGAACAAAAAGCTGGCCGAAGAAGTAGAAACGGTGTTTCTTATGACCGCTACTGAGTATTCTTTCTTGACTTCCAGTATAATACGCCAGGTTGCTTCTTTAGGGGGATGCATCCGGGGGCTGGTACCGCCGGCTGTAGAGCTGGCCCTGTATGAAAAATTTAACTGGGCCGAGAAGTATAAAGTATAGGTTATAAAGGACAATTATTGCTTCATATATTGGAGGCAGGTAAAAACCTGCTTATTTTTTTCTAAAAACAGCCAAATAACTATTCTACAATGGGTAAAAATGATATATAATATGATAGTGGCAACGACAAAAGTATAGCATAATTATATTTAAGGGAAAGAAAAGGAGGGCACATTTCCATGGCAGAAAAGATTACCTTAAGTGTTATTAAGGCTGACATTGGAGGGTGGGTAGGACACTCAGATGTTCACCCTCGCCTTCTAGATACAGCCCGGCAGGTTTTAGCTGAAAGCGATTTACTGATCGATTTTCATGTGACTCATGTAGGTGATGATATTAATCTCATTATGACTCACCGCCGTGGAGTGGATAGCCCTGAGATACATCACCTGGCCTGGAATACTTTCCTGCGATGCACAGAGGTGGCTCGCGAACTAAAGCTATACGGCGCCGGGCAGGACCTGCTTTCCGATGCTTTCTCCGGCAATGTAAAGGGCATGGGGCCGGGAGTGGCAGAAATGGAGTTTGAAGAGCGCAAGAGCGAGCCGGTGATCATTTTTATGGCGGATAAAACGGAGCCCGGCGCGTGGAATCTTCCCCTTTATAAGATGTTCGCCGATCCTTTTAACACCATCGGTCTGGTTATCGATCCCAAAATGCATCAGGGTTTCCGCTTTGAGGTCTATGATTTAATTGAAAATAAAAAAGTAATCTTTTCCTTGCCAGAGGAAATGTACGATCTACTGGTGTTCATCGGCGCGCCGGGCCGCTATGCCATTAGAGCCGTTTACTCTAAAGCCACGGGAGAAATTGCGGCTGTTTCCAGCACCCAGAGACTTAACCTTATGGCCGGCCGCTATGTAGGCAAGGATGATCCTGTATGCATTGTGAGGTGCCAAAGCGGTCTGCCGGCGGTAGGTGAGGCCTTAGAGCCTTTTGCCAATCCCCATCTGGTAGCAGGTTGGATGCGCGGTTCTCATGTGGGCCCCTTGATGCCTGTATCGGTAGCTAACGCTGTTCCGACGCGGTTTGATGGGCCGCCGCGAGTGGTGGCTTTGGGCTTCCAGATAGCCAATGGCAAGCTGGTGGGCCCGCAGGACCTCTTTGCCGATGTAGCCTTCGACCGGGCGCGTCAAATCGCCAATGAAATCGCCAGTTACCTGCGCCAGCTGGGGCCCTTCGAGCCGCATCGCCTGCCTCTGGAGGATATGGAATATACTACTATGCCGGAAGTCATGGCCAGGCTAAGGCACCGGTTTGTCAAGGTTGGAAAGGAAGCCGAAAAGGAAGTGGCTGCTACGTTGGAAGAGTTGGGAGCGAAATAACAAAACCTGGCCGTAATTGGCATTGATTCAAATTTCCCCCCGGAAAAGGGAGTGACCTTATAGGTTGCTCCCTTTCAATTTGTGCGCCCGCCATTTGCACGGCAACCCCGGGGCTAAATATGGCCTACCGGTTGCGGCAGTATTCCTCCACAGCTTCTACAATAGCTTTTAGATTAGCATTAGGTGTTCTGAGGGGCACAGCGCATTCGGGGGCGATAATTTCTATACCTGCTGCACAGATGGAGAAGACCTCTTTACGCACATCGTCAGGGGTCCCGTCAAAGAGGGTGACAGGGTTATTAACGTTTCCGATGAGGGAAATCCTGCCCGCCACTATTTCATGGGCCCGCCCAGGATCAACCTTGGAATCGAAATGAAAGCCGGTGAACCCGGTCTGGGCGATGTAATCCAGGCGGTCGGTGGTATTGCCGCAGATATGCAGGATAGTGGGTCCCTGGATTTGCCTGGTCATTTCCTGATGCACAGGGACCAAGAAATCTCGATAACAGGTGCCGCTTACCAGGTCGCCCGTGGCATGATCGGCTACGGTAACTACGTCGGCTCCTGCTTTAAGCTGGGCATTGGCAAACATGACCGAGACCTCTTTTAATTTAGCTAGAAAACGGTGTACCTTGTCGGGTTCCAGAATAGTTTTTATCAAAAAATTTTGCACGCCATGCAAGTGGTAGGATAAAGTCCAAGGCCCCATAACCTTACCTATCAAGCAGACGTGGTCACCGTATTCTTTTTTTAAGAGTTTCAAGGCTTCCAGTACAGTACGCACGGGTGGTCGGTCCAAGAAATCCGCGGGTACATTTATTTCCTCTGGATCTTCAAAGGGATTTTCCAAAACATCGGGCATGGTATCAATGGTACCCCAATTGATTTTTAGCCCCAAGGCTGCTGCTTCTTGTTGCACACTAAAATAGGGGGCGATGGTGTCGAAGCCCAGGAGTTCGTGGCCAGTGGCGGCCAGACGAGCCATCTTTTCGGGATCCAAGTGTACCTCGGGAAAATAAGCGCCACAAGCTTCCATGGACTCTACAGTGGCTACCGAAGTGGGGTTACCTACGGGGATGCGATCCACCCGCTGCCGGTGCAAAGCTCTTAAGAAACGCTCTTTAGGTGTTATAGCACCCATGAACCTCTCTCCTTTTTAAGATATCTAGCTTTAATTTATAAATTTTGCTCTACTCCAAGAAATACCTCCATCATTTGTAGCTAAATTTAAGCTTCTCAATTAAATGCACATGACTAAATGTGAGTTAACAAGTCCCCTAAAGCCCAAATCCTTTTGGTAACGAACCTCTACTTAATGCAGTGCATAAAATAATAGAGCCGGCCGCAAATTTTTTCTTGCATTCCCCGTTTCTTTGTGGTGTAATTAATTCTGTTCCTAAGTAGGAAGTGGAGGGCGAGGACCGCGGTGGATCAGACAAGGACGCCGATTTTTACTGCGCTAAAACAATATGTTAGTGATGGAGTTATTCCTTTCCACGTGCCCGGTCACAAGCAGGGTCGGGCCCTGGCCGAGTTTAAGGAGTACGTGGGCGAGAGGGTACTGGCCATGGATCTGACCTGTATACCAGATCTGGATAACATTTGTAACCCCCGAGGCGTTATCCGGGAGGCCGAGGAGCTGACGGCGGCTGCCTATGGGGCTGATCATGCCTTTTTTCTGGTTAATGGTACCACCTCTGGCATCCAGGCCATGATCCTAGCTGTTTGCCAACCGGGGGATAAAATCATAATTCCGCGCAACGCCCATCGCTCAGCCCTGGGAGGCCTAATTTTAAGCGGAGCGCGGCCCATTTATATTGAACCGGAGATCCACAGTGATTACGGGATTTCCATGGGCGTAACTCCGGAGAAGGTAGAGCGGGCCTTAAGCGAACATCCGGATGCCAAGGCGGTTTTTATAATCAACCCCAACTATTACGGGACAGCTCCACCCCTTAAGGAAATTGTAAAGGTAGCCCATCGGTATGACGTACCAGTGCTGGTGGATGAGGCTCACGGAGCTCATCTAAAATTTCATCCCTCTTTACCCTTGTCGGCCATGGAGGCGGGAGCGGATCTGGCAGCCGTCAGCGCTCATAAACTGGCCGGGTCCCTTACTCAAAGCTCTTTCCTCCTCGCCAAGGGCAGACGGCTAGATCCTAAACATATCAAAGCGGTTCTGAATCTTTCGCAAACCACCAGCCCTTCTTATATTCTGCTGGCTTCTCTGGATGTAGCGCGCAAGCAGATGGCCCTTTATGGGCGCACCCTCTTGGACCGTGCTCTGGAGATAGCTCACTGGATCCGGCAGGAGGTGGCCAAAATTGATGGTTTGCGCGTTATGGGCGAGGAGGTCACCAGACTACCAGGGTGCTGTGCTCTGGATCCTACCAAGATCACGATTAATGTCCAGGAGTTAGGGCTTTCGGGTTATGAAACGGAAAATATTTTACGCCAGGAATATCGCATTCAGGTAGAGCTTTCCGATCTATACAACGTGTTATTACTTATTTCCATAGGGGATGATTGGGAAATGGCCCGGCGACTGGTGGCGGCCTTCCAGGATATTGCACGTAGACGTCCTTTAAAAAATGTAGTGCGTTTTTGCCCTCCGCTGCCGGCTATTCCTCGCATGCTGGCCTCGCCCCGGGAAGCCTTTTATAGTCAGACCCAAAGCATAGAACTGGAGTATGCCGAAGGGGAAATTAGTGCCGAGGCCATTACAGCTTATCCACCCGGTATTCCTTTAATTTGCCCTGGGGAGATTATCACGCGGGAGATTATAGATTACGTTAACCTCCTGAAAAAGGAGCGTGCCGATCTTCAGGGACCGGAAGATCCGGAGTTAAAATATATTCGTGTACTGAAAGGTACTATCAGCCTCATGGAGAGGGAAATATTAAGCCAGGCCAGCTTGGCCTAAGCCCTTCGACAGATACAGTCCCCTAGATGCAGTATCCCGGCACCTGGGAGATTGAAGGTCAATATGCTATAATTTATTCCTGGGTGATGGTTTATGGTTTACGGGATCATCATCTTAGGTGGGGCAATCCTGGCGGTAATTTATTACTTGTACCGGCAACGTAAAGAGCCGGGATATGACATTTTTCCACGTAATAAGTTTTATGTTTTATAGTTACGCAAATTCTTGAGTAACAAAAGGGAAAATAAAGATCATGTCGAATAACTGGTCGTAAGTGGCTGAAGGAGGGGAGAAATTGCGCAGACTCCCTCTGGAGTACTTACGACCAGGGATGGTAGTGGCTCGGCCTATTTTTAGCGCTGAAGGCCAGGTATTATTAAATAGAGGGGTTGTTTTAAAACCCTATTATATCCAACGTTTGCGAGAATTAGGCGTACCTGCTGTTTACGTAGCGGACGAGCTTTTAGGCGACCTGGAAGTAACTGATATAGTAACTGATACCGCCCGCCTTAAGGCCTTGAAAATAGTTAAAGAGATAATGACAGAGAGCGAAGAGAAAAAGAATTCTTCCGGGATTGCTCTCATTGAGCCCAAACGCGTAGAGCAGGTTGTAAATAATATTATCGATGATCTTTTAGCCCAGAAGGAAATAATGGTTAACCTGATAGATATACGGGCCATAGATGAGTATACCTTCGGTCACTCGGTGAATGTATGCATCTTGGCCCTGATTACAGGTATTACCCTGGGATATCCGCGATCGAGCCTCTTTCAGCTGGGGATGGGAGCCCTGTTTCACGATATAGGCAAGACTCTTATCCCCTCTGAGATTCTGAACAAGCCAGGTGCTTTGACCCCGGAAGAATACCAGATCATCTGCTGCCATTCGCGCTATGGTTTTGATATTTTAAGCAGCCAGCAGGAGATTAGCCCTGCAGTTGCCATGGTAGCCCTGGAGCACCATGAGCGTTATGATGGCAGCGGTTATCCTAACGGTCTTAAAGGTGAGGATATTCATGAGTTCGCAGCCATAACAGGTATTGTAGACGTTTATGATGCCCTGACCGCCGACCGCGTTTATCGCAAGGCGTACCCGCCCCATGAAGCTTACGAGCTGCTGGCCGGCGCAGGCAATTTCCGGCATGATTATCGTCTGATAAAGGCTTTTCTTTATAATATAGCAGCTTATCCTACGGGCACCCTGGTTCGGCTCAATACCGGAGAGACAGGGGTGGTGATCGATACACCGCGGGGACATTCTTTCCGGCCGCGAGTGCGGTTGCTGTACGATAAGTACGGCAACCGGCTTACAACGCAACCGGAAATAAATTTGCTCGTAGAACCTCATCTTTGGGTGAGCCGGGTTATACAGCCAGGAGAGCTGCCGGGAACATAAATTCTAAATAAAGAAGGGGTAATGAGAGATGCCCACTTATGATTTTAAGTGCCTGGAATGTGGCCATTTGTTTAGCGAGTTTGTTGCTTTAAAAGATAAAGATAAAGTCCGCTGCCCTGTTTGTGGAGGGAAGGTAAGCCAGCGCTTTACCGGCTTTCTTTATGTCAGAAAGGGTGGCGGAGAGAGCTTTAGCACCTCGGGCGGCAGCTGTAGCGGTGGCAGTTGCAGTAGCTGCAGCGGCTGCCGTTAAAGGCTGCCGGCTTCTTCCGGGGATATCAAATAGAGAATGAGAGCACTTGTATTTGGTTTGTACCGTTGTACATGTGTTAAAAGTTGCGAGAAAATTTTTTCTTTATAAAAAGGATTTTTTGCCGGAATGTTGAATATATAATCTATGGAAGGTCTGACCATTAGAACATTGCCAAAGTGGCTGGCAGAAAGGGGGAAGGTAAAAGCAGAGGAACATTCGGAAAAGATCGGGAAAGGAAAGGGGTGAGAAGGCGTACTTGTCAGGCTTTTCTAGCTAAAAGCAAAAGTTTGTTCAAAAGATAACTAAAGGGGGGTTAATAAAACATGGAACAAACTCCGGAAAAGGTTCCTGCAGGTTATGGCCCGCCATGGGAAAGAGTAAAGGAAATGCCTGCTCCACCTCCATTCAACTGGAAAAACCTTTTAACTCTAATAGGCCCCGGTGTTATTTTGCTAAAACTCTCCATCGGCAGCGGCGAATGGTTAATGGGTCCGGCGAGTGTTCTTCAGTACGGTACTTATGTTCTCTGGATTGTGACTATAGGAATTCTGACCCAATCTGTTTTCAACCTGATGGTCACTCGTTATACCCTTTATTGCGGCGAACCCATAATGGTGGGCCTGACCCGACTGGCGCCGGGAAGATGGTTGTGGACCCCGGTGTGGGTTCTTATATCCATTATCTCTGTGGGGCCGGGCTGGGCGGCCGCTTCAGCGACAGCTTTGGCAGCCATGTTTTTGGGAAGGATGCCGGGGAATGCAGATAAGCCCATGGTTTTAACCGCCGGTTTAATACTCTTCTTTATTGTTATAATTATTCTAATGATTGGTGGTAAAATTGAAAGAACCTTAGAAGTAATAAATAAAATACTTGTGGCCTTCATCTTTGGTAGTTTGATAATTTTGGTTATTATGTTTGCGCCGTTTAGCAAGTGGATTGAAGTTTTTACAGGTTTCTTCCAGTTTGGTAAGGTGCCACCTGGCAAAGTAGATTGGTTCTTATTAGCGGGTTTAGCAGGATATGCTGGTGCGGGTGGTATTTTGAATATGGGCACCAGTAACTGGTATCGCGATAAGGGATATGGAATGGGATCAATAGTAGGATATATTCCGGCCCTCATTGGCGGTACTAAAGTTAATGTGTCCCCAGTAGGTAAGGTTCCGCCGACCAATGAGACTACTATACAAAGATTTAAAGAATGGTGGAAATACCTTCTCGTGGATCAGCTTTGGATTTGGTCGGCCGGCTGCTTTATCGGTATGTACCTAACTGTGTTACTGGCCTATGCTATGGTACCACCGGGTACCAAGATGGGCGGTTGGGCAGTTGCAGCCTACCAGGCAGAGGCAGTAAGTAAAGTTTTGGGCTCTTTTGGATGGTACTGGCTGCTGTTCATCGGTTTCTGGGTCTTGTTCGGCACTCAACTGGCGGCTAGTGAAACCTTTGTCCGCCAAATGACCGACCTGCTTTGGAGCACCAGCCCCTGGGCTAGGGAAAAGCTTTCGAAGAATGATATCCGTGTCCTGTACTATACTATTTTGGTCGTATTTGTCTTGTGGTCCATCTACATGGCTTTTAAAGGTGCCCCTCTGTTTTTAGTAACTTTCCAGGCTAATGCAGCTAATCTGGCCTTCACTGTAGGCGGATTGCAGCTGCTGTTTGTAGAAAAACTTATCTCTCCCGAGCTTCGGTCACCCTTGTGGGCTAAATTAGTTATAGTAGTATTAGTTATCTTTTACGGAAGCTTTACCGTCATAGGTTTCGGGAGCGGTTTGTTTGGCTGGTTCAAATAATCCTTAAATAAAGTTCTCTGCCCCCTGCTCAGGGGGCTTTTTTATTTCAGAGCATTTCAAACTGCAGTGCGCGTAAGTAAGGGTGGTCATAATAGAAGCAAGAGTTAATTCAATTAGTGAAAAAAAGCACTTAGAAGCAACTAATATTTTATTATAAGTGTTAGCAGTTGCAAGAAAATTATTTTTTGCAAGGAGGATTTTTTGTTTGATTGTCGAAAATATTGCTGTAAGATGGCCTAACCACCTGAATGCCGGAAGAGCGACTAACCCTAACCTTATGCATTTTATGCATTATTAGAGCGATAAAGGGGGTGAGAAAGAATCTTAGCGCTGGGGGCTAAACAAAGGACTAAACAAAAATAATGAATAAGTCAACCAGTTAAGCTTTGTAAGGAGGAATATTATGCAGTTTTACCAGAATTATAACCCGCTTGGAAATTTTGCGTTATCTACCCTAGTAGCTGCCCTACCTATCGTTGTGCTGCTTTACTTACTGGCCATTCACCCTTGGAAAGATGAGCAAGGGAGGCAACATAGAGGCATATTAGCCCCTTATGCTGCGGCCATCGCTGGGGCAACAGCTCTTATAATAGCCATCTTTGTTTTAAGAATGCCCGTGCCCACGGCTATAGCCGCCTTTATTAACGGCTTCGCCTTCGGCATGTTGCCCATTGGCTGGATCGTTGTCTCGGCGATGTTTCTTTACACTATGACCTTGGTAACTGGCAAATTTGAAATTGTAAAGAATACCGTGGCCAGCATATCGCCCGATAAGCGCTTACAGGCTTTGTTAGTAGCTTTCTCTTTTGGTGCGTTTATGGAGGGCGCGGCTGGTTTCGGGACTCCGGTGGCTGTAGCTGGCGCCATGATGGTGGGGTTAGGCTTCAGACCCCTCCCGGCTGCAGTCATCTGTTTGATTGCCAATACTGCGCCTGTAGCCTGGGGCGCCATTGGCACACCCATCATTACTCTGGCCAAGGTTAGCGGTATACCGGAAGAACTTATTACAGTAATGGCCGGCAGACAGTTGCCGCTATTTTCGATTATCGTGCCTTTCTGGTTAGTAGCTACTCTTGTATTTATGAATAAAGGCAAATGGCGGGATGTATGGGAAGTATGGCCTGCTACCCTGGTTTGTGGGCTCTCCTTTGCTGCAGCTCAATTCACCATGTCTCAACTGGGGAATACTATGATCGTCGATATAGTTAGCGGTATTTTTAGTATGATAGTTACTGCTTTGTTCCTGAAAATATGGCAACCTAAGCGTATCATCACCAGCGAGGAAGAATTCAGCCAGGAAGGTAGCACCAAGGTTACTGCTGAGGAGTGGCGGTTCAGGCTGCCCCGGTACACTACTGGGGAAGTAGTACAGGCTTGGTTGCCGTGGATTTTACTCTCAATTGCAGTATTCCTCTGGGGCTTACCGGGCTGGAAAGCATTTCTTAATAAGATCTCTATTATCAACATTCCCATACCTTATCTCGATAACGTGGTCTACCGTGTTCCCCCTGTTGCTCCTAAACCCCATCCTGAGGCAGCAGTCTACACTCTTAACTGGTTATCAGCGGCCGGAACGGGTATATTCATTTCTGCCCTTGTTTCAGGTTTCTTTGTACTTAGGTTAACAGGAGAGCAATGGATTCTAACTATTAAGCGTACAGCTAACAGGATGAAACTACCCCTGGCTACTATCGGCT
This sequence comes from Thermanaeromonas sp. DSM 22490, assembly GCF_056378755.1. Classification (NCBI taxonomy): domain Bacteria; kingdom Bacillati; phylum Bacillota; class Clostridia; order Neomoorellales; family Neomoorellaceae; genus Thermanaeromonas; species Thermanaeromonas sp. DSM 22490. Next base: position 45,633 of record NZ_JBJHHE010000009.1, on the reverse strand, counting down.
TGGTGCTAGGCCTTGGCTTTACCACGCGCTACTCTGGATTGGATGCCATTTTAGGGCTGGCCTTTACTAGGACCGGATGGGCTTATCCTTTCTTTGCCTCTATGTTGGGATGGCTGGGCGTATTCTTAACCGGAAGCGATACCTCTTCCAACGCCATGTTCGGGAGCCTGCAACGCATTACTGCTGAACAATTAGGTATGAACCCAGTGTTGATTGTTACAGCCAATAGCACTGGCGGCGTGATGGGGAAGATGATCGATGCCCAGAGCATTGTTGTTGCCACGGCAGCCTGTTATGAGGATCAGGAAGAAGGCACCAAAGCTGTAGGCGCTATTTTCCGGGCCGTGGTCTGGCACAGCCTAGCTCTAGCCATCCTCCTGAGCCTATGGATTTTCCTGCAGGCCTACGTGTTCCCGTGGATGATACCACCTTATACACCTTGATAAAGATTTTGCTCTTTCCCCGGTCTGATATGGCCGGGGCTTTTATTTATTTTTGCATAGGAAAATCCTTGACACCCTTTGGCAGGTTCTTTATACTGAAACGTAAACATATTTAAACACCTTAAGGTGACGGCCAGGATAAGCTGGAAATAAGCAGGAGGGGAGAGAACAGGTGGGGCTTATCATATACTTCGATGGTCAATTTGTAGATGAAGAAGAGGCCAAAGTATCTGTCTTCGATCACGGTTTGTTATACGGCGACGGGGTCTTCGAAGGCATCCGGGCGTATCATGGGCGGGTTTTTAAATTAAAAGAACATATTGTTAGACTTTTTGAATCAGCCAGGCATATTGCTCTGGATCCCGGCCTTACCCAGGAAGAGATGATGGAGGTAGTGCTGGAGACTTGTCGGCGTAATAACTTGCGTGATGCTTATATCCGCCTGGTGGTGACCCGCGGCAGAGGGGACCTGGGGCTGGACCCGCGCAAATGCCCTAAACCTCTGGTTTTCTGTATTGCAGCCGGTATCCAGCTTTACCCGGAAGAATTGTACGAGAAGGGGCTAGAGCTGGTAACCGTGGGAACCCGGCGCAATGCCCCTGATGCCCTGGATCCCCGAATTAAATCCCTGAATTACCTTAATAATATTCTGGCCAAGATAGAAGCCACCCGGGCTGGCGCGCCGGAGGGGCTTATGCTAAATAAAGAAGGGTATGTGGCGGAGGCGACAGGAGACAATATTTTCATTGTCAAAAACGGTCACCTGTATACCCCTCCTGCCTACATTGGTCTGCTAGAAGGTATTACCAGGAATACGGTGTTGGATCTAGCCAGGAAATTAGGTATCCCGGCCGAGGAGAAAGTCTTCACCCGTCACGATGTTTATACGGCTGACGAGTGTTTCCTGACCGGTACAGCGGCAGAAGTTATTCCGGTAGTACAGCTGGATAGCCGGCCTATAGGCGACGGCCGGCCGGGTCCCATTACTCGCCGGCTCATAAGCAGTTTCCGGGAGTTAACCGAAACGGAAGGCCCTGAAATCTTTGAAGAAAAGGAGCGTTAGGGATGCGCAGCGATTCCATGAAAGCTGGCCTGGCCAGAGCTCCCCACCGGTCTCTTTTCAAGGCTATGGGTCTTACCGACGAGGAGCTGGCCCGGCCCATTATCGGTATTGTGAATTCCTTTAATGAACTGGCGCCAGGGCATGTCCACCTTCGGTCCATAGCTGAAGCGGTGAAGGCCGGGGTGAGGATGGCTGGAGGCACCCCTTTGGAATTTTCTACCATTGGAGTATGTGACGGCATAGCCATGAACCACATAGGCATGAAATATTCCCTGGCCAGCCGGGAATTGATTGCCGATAGCGTGGAAGTCATGGCTATGGCCCATCCCTTTGATGCTCTGGTCTTCATTACTAACTGCGATAAAATAGTTCCCGGTATGCTTATGGCGGCAGTCAGGCTCAATCTCCCTTCTATTTTTATAAGCGGCGGACCTATGTTGGCTGGCAGGTACCGGGGGCAGGATGTTTCCCTAAGTAACATATTTGAAGCGGTAGGTGCAGTCCGGGCCGGAAGGATGACGGAAGAGGAACTGGCTGAGCTGGAGGATTGCGTCTGCCCCAGTTGTGGTTCCTGCGCCGGGATGTATACCGCCAACACTATGAACTGCATGACAGAAGCCTTAGGAATGGGCTTACCGGGCCACGGCACCATTCCGGCGATCCATGCAGCGCGTCTGCGCCTGGCTAAAGCAGCTGGAATGCAGATTATGAACTTGTTAAAAGAAAATATACGGCCTCGCGATATAATGACGGAAGCGGCTTTCCATAACGCGGTGGCTGTGGATATGGCCCTGGGCGGCTCCACCAATACCTGCCTGCACCTTCCGGCCATTGCTCGCGAGGCAGGGGTGGATTTACCTCTTAAGGTTTTCGATGACTTAAGCCGACGCATTCCACAACTGTGCAAGCTAGACCCGGCTGGGATTCACCATATCCAGGACCTGCACGAGGCTGGCGGGATTCCAGCTGTAATGGCCGAGCTATACCGTGCGGGGTTAATAAAAGGCGACTGTCTTACAGTAACGGGCCGGACGGTAGCCGAGAATTGTGCAGGGAAAAAGATTTTGAACAGTGAAGTGATCCGGCCGGCAGAGAATCCCTATAGCCCGGATGGAGGTCTGGCCATTCTCTACGGCAGCCTGGCTCCGGAAGGGGCTGTAGTCAAAAAAGGAGCAGTCCTGCCGGAAATGCTGGTCCATAAAGGGCCGGCCAGGGTCTTTGAAAGTGAGGAAGAGGCCTTCCAGGCCATCATTGGGGGGAAAATAAAGCCAGGGGATGTAATTATTATTCGTTATGAAGGGCCTAAAGGCGGTCCGGGTATGCAGGAGATGTTAAGCCCCACTGCTGCTCTGGCCGGAATGGGTTTGGATACCTCAGTAGCCCTGATCACCGATGGCCGCTTTTCCGGGGCCAGCCGCGGTGCTTCCATAGGCCATGTGTCTCCAGAAGCGGCAGCAGGCGGGCCTATCGCCTTGGTGAAGGAAGGTGATCTCATCGCCATCGATATACCGGCGCGCAAGTTGGAGTTGTTGTTAGATCCGGAGGAACTGGAGCGGCGTAAGCAGCAATGGCAGCCACCTGTTCCCAAGATCCAAAGTGGGTATCTTGCGCGTTATGCGCGGCAGGTAAGTTCAGGTGCCAGAGGAGCAGTGCTGGAATAATTTATAAAGTAAACGAGTCGTATATGGAGGTGCTTTTAAAATTGGGGATTGCGGTGCGAAAAGCAAATTGACGGGGTCCCAGATTATAATTAAGGCCTTACAAGCAGAGGGCGTGGATACAGTATTCGGGTATCCCGGGGGCGCAGTGTTGCCCCTATACCATGAGCTTTATGGGGCCAATATCCGCCATATTTTAACCCGCCACGAACAAGGAGCTGTTCATGCGGCTGATGGCTATGCCCGGGCCAGCGGTAAACCGGGAGTGTGCATAGCCACTTCAGGACCGGGTGCCACCAACCTGATTACCGGGATTACTAATGCCTTCATGGATTCTGTCCCCCTTGTTGTACTCACCGGCCAGGTAGGAGTCAGCATGATTGGCCGCGATTCTTTCCAGGAGGCCGATATAACGGGGATCACCATGCCCATTACCAAGCACAATTTCCTGGTGAAGGATGTAAATGAACTGGCCGAGGTAATTCATGAGGCCTTTCATATTGCTACTACTGGCCGGCCGGGACCGGTAGTTGTTGATATCCCCAAAGATGTTACCACCCAGACTGCTAGTTGGAATAGATATCCACCTCAGTTAACTTTAAGGGGATACCGTGTCTGCCTGGAACCCCACCCTTTGCAGGTGCTTCAGGCGGCTAAGGCCATTTCCAGGGCAGAGCGCCCATTATTCTTTGCCGGTGGAGGGGTTATTACCTCTGGCGCTCACGAGGAATTGAAGGCTCTGGCCCAGAAACAGGATATTCCAGTAATTATCAGCATGATGGGTAAAGGGGCTTTCCCGGAAGACGATCCTCTTTTCGTAGGCATGGTTGGTATGCACGGCACAGTAGCCGCCAATTATGCTGTTTGTGAGTGCGATCTTTTGATTGGTGTAGGCGTGCGCTTTGACGACCGGGTGACCGGCAGGTTGGAAAAATTTGCTCCCAAGGCTAAAATAATACACATAGACATTGATGCGGCCGAGATCGGCAAAAATGTGCCTGCCCATATTCCTATGGTGGCCGATGCCCGGCTAGCTTTAAAGGCCTTGCTGGATAATTTACCTGAGCGAGGCAGCCATATAGAGTGGAAGGAAAGGATCCAGGAGTGGAAGGAAAAGTATCCGCTCAAGTACAATAAAAACTGCTCTCTGAAACCCCAGTATGTCATCGAAGAGCTCCATCGTCTGACCGGGGGAGAGGCTATAGTCACCACTGATGTAGGTCAGCACCAGATGTGGGCTGTCCAGTACTATCCTGTCAAACGGCCTCGTACTTTTCTTTCTTCTTGTGGCCTGGGGGCCATGGGCTTTGGTGTACCTGCGGCCATCGGTGCTCAGATCGCCCAGCCGGAGGCCACGGTTATAGCCATTACCGGTGACGGAAGCTTCCAGATGAACTCCCAGGAACTGGCCACCATAAGTTTCTATAAGTTACCAATAAAAATCATACTATTAGACAACGGCTATTTAGGTATGGTGCGCCAGTGGCAGGAGTTCTTCTTTGAGGGGCGTTATTCTTATTCAGACCTGGCGGGGGGCAATCCTGATTTTGTCAAGCTGGCCGATGCCTACGGGATACAGGCCCTCAGGGTCACGGAACAGTCCCAGGTAACCTTGGCCTTGGAGGCGGCCCTGTCGCACAAGGGACCCTTCCTGGTGGATATAAAGGTGGACCGGGAGGAAAATGTCTTCCCCATGGTACCTCCTGGCGGACAACTGGACGAGATGATAGTGGGAGGGTAGGAAAATATGAAGCGTACTTTGGCAGTTCTGGTGGAAAACAAGCCAGGGGTTTTGACGCGGGTGGCGGGACTGTTTGCACGTCGGGGTTACAATATAGAAAGTCTAGCTGTCGGCCCCACGGAAAACCCCTCTATTTCTCGTATGACCATCGTGGTGGATGCCGATGAACGTACCGTAGAACAAGTTTGCAAGCAACTAAATAAGCTTATCGATGTTATTAAGCTGAGCGATATAACCCATGATCCCCATGTAGGCCGGGAATTAATACTCGTCAAAGTGAATGCCGACCCCCAGGTACGGGGAGAAATCATGCAGATTGTGGAGATTTTCCGGGCAAGGATTGTAGATATTGCCCGCGATAGTTTGATTATTGAAGCTACAGGAGATGAGGATAAAATAAATGCTATCGTGGCTGCCTTGCGACCTTTCGGTATACGAGAGGTAGCCAGGACGGGAAAAATTGCTCTGGTGCGGGGAGCCAGAGGTAAAGTCCTGGAAGCAAGTGTAAACGACCAGGAGACAGTCAGCCAGACCGGTTAGAGGGAGGAAAAAGGCATTGACTCGGACGGGTGCCCAGGCAGTTATAGAAGCCTTATTGACCGAAGGTGTGGAACTTGTTTTCGGCTATCCCGGCGGGGCGGTCCTACCCCTATACCATGCCCTGGCCGATAGCCCCATAAAGCATATCCTGGTACGCCATGAGCAAAATGCCGTTCATGCGGCCAGCGGTTATGCTCGGACCAGCGGCAAAGTAGGTGTGTGCTTTGCTACTTCTGGCCCGGGAGCTACCAATCTGGTGACGGGGATCGCTACTGCCTATATGGATTCCGTTCCCGTAGTGGTTATTACCGGGCAAGTGCCTACCTTTATGGTAGGTACCGATGCCTTCCAGGAGGTTGATGTAACGGGGATTACCATGCCTATTACCAAGCATAATTATCTGGTTAAGGATGTAGCAGAGCTTCCCCGTATAGTTAAAGAGGCCTTTTATATTGCCCGCACAGGCCGACCCGGACCGGTTCTCATAGACCTGCCCCGGGATGTGGCCCAGGCTCCCTGTGAAGCACCAGTACCCGACAAAGTTGAAATAAGGGGTTACAAGCCCACATATAAAGGCCATCCGGGCCAGATACGCGCTCTGGCGTCCATGTTGTTGGAAGCGGAGCGCCCGGTAATCTTTGTGGGCGGCGGGGTGGTGGCTTCAGGTGCAGAGGATCTATTACTGCAACTAGCTGAAACCCTGCAGGCCCCGGTAGCCACTACCCTAACGGGCCTGGGTTCTTTCCCGGAAGATCACCCGCTCTCCTTGGGCATGGTGGGCCTGCACGGCAAGCCCTATGCCAATCATGCCTTCATGGAGTGCGACCTCCTTTTCGGCCTGGGAGTGCGCTTTGACGACCGGGTAACAGGTGCTCTGGATAAATTTGCTCCCCAGGCTAAGATTGCCCATGTGGATATCGATCCGGCCGAAATCGGCAAGAACGTACGGGTAGACCTGCCGTTAGTGGGAGATGCCCGGACGGTATTGGAGGATCTTTTGCCCTTGCTTACGCCGGTTAAAAGAGAGGCCTGGCTGAAGCGGATTAAGGAATTGCGGGAAGAATTTCCCTTAACCTATGGTCATGGTGGAGAAGTGCGGCCCCAATGGGTAATACAACGGCTGGGGGAGATGACCCGGGGCCAGGCCATTATTGCCACCGATGTCGGCCAGCATCAGATGTGGGCCGCCCTCTATTACGGTGTTACCCGGCCGCGTACCTTTATATCCTCTTGCGGCCTGGGAACTATGGGATATGGTTTTCCTGCCGCTATAGGGGCTCAGCTGGCCCGGCCGGAAGCCATGGTATGGTTGATCACGGGGGATGGTAGCTTCCAGATGGCCATGGCTGAACTAGGTACGGCCATGGAACAGAACTTACCCATTAAAATTTTACTTTTTAATAACCAGGCCCTAGGCATGGTGCGTCAGCTGCAGCACTTCTATTATGAGGGTAAATACTCTGCTATACACTTTAGGGGCAATCCCGACTTTGTATGCCTGGCTCGCTGCTACGGCGCCGTAGGTTTAAGAATAACTAAACAGGAAGAAGTTATTCCGGTTTTACAGGAAGCCATGCAGAGTAATCGTTTGACCCTCATAGAATGCCTTATCAGCGAAGAAGAGATGGTTTATCCCATGGTGCCGGTAGGCGGAGGACTAAATGAAATGATCTTGCCGCAGGATTAGGTTTTAGAAGGAGAGACAGGAATGGAGAAAGAAGGTCGACGGATCTATATTTTTGACACTACTTTGCGCGATGGGGAACAGTCACCCGGGGTGAGCCTTAACGTACAGGAGAAGCTGGAAATTGCCCGGCAGCTGGCAAAGCTTAAAGTAGATGTCATTGAAGCTGGTTTTCCCATCGCTTCTCCGGGCGATTTTGAAGCGGTCAAAGCTATAGCCCAGGAGATAGAAGGGCCCGTGATTGCAGCTTTAGCCCGTATTAACGAGAAAGACATTGATCGCGCCTGGGAAGCTGTAAAGTATGCGGCCAGGCCTCGTATCCATGTCTTCATTGCCACCTCGGATATTCATATGAAACACAAGCTGCGCATGACGCGGGAGGAGGTTCTGGCTGCTATCCGGTGGGGCGTGTCCTATGCCAAACAGTATTGCCAGGACATCGAATTTTCTCCCGAGGATGCTTCCCGCAGCGACCTGGATTTTTTGTGTCAGGCGCTTTCAGTCGCCATAGAGGCGGGAGCTACGGTGATAAACATTCCCGATACGGTAGGTTATGCTACGCCACCGGAATTTGGCCGCCTTATTGCCCAGATACGGCAGAGGGTGCCCAACATAGACAAGGTTACCATCAGCGTTCACTGCCACAATGATTTGGGCTTGGCGGTGGCCAATTCTCTGGCTGCTATTGAGAACGGCGCTACCCAGGTGGAGTGCGCTGTCAACGGCATAGGCGAGCGCGCTGGCAATACAGCCCTGGAAGAAATCGTAATGGCCCTCTTTACCCGTTACGATTATTACGGCTACAAAACAGGAATTGTAACCGAGGAGATTTACCGGACCAGCAGGCTGGTAAGCAGTCTAACTGGCATGCCGGTCCAGTATAACAAGGCTATTGTGGGGAAAAACGCCTTTGCCCACGAATCGGGTATCCACCAGGACGGCGTTCTAAAGGAACGTACTACCTATGAGATAATGAACCCGGCCTTGATCGGCCTGGTGCAGAGCAATATAGTCCTGGGCAAGCATTCCGGTCGCCATGCCCTGCGCACCCGCCTGGCCGAATTGGGCTATAATTTGACGGAAGCCGAGCTGGATAAGGCCTTCCAACGCTTTAAAGAGCTGGCCGATCGCAAAAAACAAATCACCGACCGGGATCTCGAAGCTATCGTGGAACACGAAGTGAAACATGTTCCCGAAAAATATGTTCTGGAATATCTGCACATTTCCACCGGTACGCGGGTAGTCCCCACGGCTACCGTGGCCCTTAAAATAGGAGAAGGAGTTCTGGAAGAGGCTGCCTGTGGCGAAGGTCCGGTAGATGCCGCCTTTAAGGCCATAGACAAAATTACCCGCATTCCTGTGGGCCTTAAGTCTTATTCCTTAAATGCAGTTACCGGCGGCAAGGATGCTGTAGGCGAAGTAACGGTGAAGGTGGAATATGAGGGGCGGATCTTCATCGGACGCGGCATTAGTACTGACATCTTGGAAGCCAGTGCCCGGGCTTACTTAAACGCTATAAATAAGCTCGTCTACGAAATAGGAGAAGAAAACTTAAAATATGTTTCCGAACCAAATAACGGGGGAGATAAGTAGCCATGGGCATGACCATGACGGAAAAGATTTTGGCTGCCCACGCAGGTCTGGAGAAAGTAGAGCCGGGGCAGCTCATAAACGCCTGGATAGACCTGGCCCTGGGCAACGATATCACCGCTCCTTTAGCCATTAAAGAATTCCGCCAGTTGGGGGTAGAAAAGGTCTTCGATCCTGAGCGGGTGGTGCTGGTCCCCGACCATTTTACTCCCAATAAAGACATAAAGTCGGCCGAACAGGCCAAGATAGTACGGGAATTTGCCCGGGAACAAAAGCTCGAATACTATTATGAAGTAGGGCGTATGGGGATCGAGCACTGCCTCTTACCGGAAGAGGGGCTGGTAGCACCTGGAGACCTCATTATTGGAGCCGACTCCCACACCTGCACTTACGGTGCCCTGGGAGCCTTTGCCACTGGCGTGGGGTCCACCGACTTGGCTGCGGCTATGGCTACGGGGGAATGCTGGTTTAAAGTGCCACAGACCATCCTTTTGCGCTATTACGGGAAGCTGCGGCCCTGGGTAGTCGGTAAAGACCTCATACTTTATACCATCGGAGACCTGGGTGTGGATGGCGCCCGGTACCAGGCCCTGGAATTTACCGGCGAAGCCATAAGGGAATTATCCATGGATAGCCGTTTTACCATGGCCAACATGGCCATTGAAGCAGGGGCTAAAAATGGCATCTTCCCTGTAGACGAAAAAACTGAAGAATATCTAAAGGGGAGGGCCAAACGTCCTTACCGTATATACGAGAGCGATCCGGATGCCGTTTATGCCGAAGTAAGGGAATATGATGTTAGCAAAATCGAACCCCAGGTGGCCTTTCCCCACCTGCCGGAGAACACCCGGCCCATAAGCGAAGTGGGGGAGATATGGATTGACCAGGTGGTCATCGGTTCCTGTACCAACGGGCGGATGGAAGACTTAAGGATCGCGGCCGAACTTTTGCGGGGCAAAAAGGTGCACCCGGAAGTCCGGCTTATCATCATACCCGGTACCCAGAAGATCTATGCCCAGGCCATAAAAGAGGGACTTATCACTATATTTATTGAAGCAGGGGCAGCCGTCTCTACCCCTACCTGCGGCCCCTGCTTGGGGGGCCACATGGGTATCCTGGCCAAGGGAGAGAAGGCCGTGGCCACCACTAACCGCAACTTTGTAGGCCGCATGGGCCACCCTGAAAGCGAAATATACCTGGCCGGTCCGGCGGTAGCGGTCGCCAGCGCCATCAAAGGCCGGATAGCAGCTCCAGAGGAGGTACTGTAAAATATGCTGCTAATACGAGGCAGATGCCATAAATTCGGCAACGACATAGATACCGACGCCATTATACCCGCCCGTTATCTCAATACCAGCGACCCCCAGGAACTGGCCAAACATTGTATGGAGGATGCCGATCCCAGCTTTCCCGGCCGGGTGAAGCCAGGCGATATCATAGTAGCGGGCAAGAATTTTGGCTGCGGCAGTTCGCGGGAACATGCGCCCCTGGCCATAAAAGCGGCGGGAGTAGCAGGCGTTATAGCCTCCTCCTTTGCCCGCATCTTTTACCGCAACGCCATTAATATCGGGCTACCCATTTTCGAAGCGCCAGAGGCAGCGGCCAGGATTGAGGCCGGGGATGAAGTGTTAATCGAGCCGGAAAAAGGGTTGATCAGCAACCTGACCAAGAACGAAACCTATCGTATGTTTCCCCTCCCCCCCTTTATGCAGGAACTGATGGATGCGGGAGGGCTTATGGCCTACGTGGCCAGGAAGGTGAAAGGCCATGCTTAAAAGGATTGCTGTCCTCCCAGGAGATGGCATTGGGCCAGAGATCATCCCAGAAGCGGTAAAAGTGCTGGAAGCTGTAGGCAAGAAGTACGGGGTTAAATTTGAGTTTTGGGAAGGTCTAATAGGCGGTGCAGCTATAGATGCAACGGGCACGGCCCTGCCGGCGGAAACCTTAAAGCTATGCCAGGAAAGCGATGCTATCCTTTTGGGTGCGGTGGGAGGTCCCAAGTGGGATTCCTTGCCGCCGGCTGAGCGGCCGGAGACGGCCGCCCTTCTCGCCTTGCGCAAGGGCCTGGGCCTTTATGCCAATATACGGCCGGCCTATCTTTTTCCTGCTTTAGTGGAGGCCTCACCTCTCAAAAAGGAAATTGTACAAAGAACCGATTTACTGGTTTTGAGAGAGCTCACCGGAGGGCTCTATTTTGGAGAGAAAAAGAGAGAGCGTACTGCTACCGGAGAGGTAGCCTGGGATACCTTGATATACACTACGGAAGAGATCGAGCGTATTTTGCGCCTGGGCTTTGAATTGGCCAGGCAACGTCGCAAGAAACTAACGTCCGTGGATAAGGCCAATGTTCTAATTACCTCCCGCCTGTGGCGGGAGACGGCCGAGCGGCTGGCCACGGAATACCCCGATGTGGAACTGACCCATATGTACGTGGATAACTGCGCCATGCAGCTGGTGCGCTGGCCGCGGCAGTTCGATGTTCTGGTTATGGAAAATACCTTTGGCGATATTTTAAGCGACCTAGCCTCGGTATTGACCGGCTCCATCGGCATGCTGCCCTCAGCCAGCATAGGTGGAAAGGTAGCCTTGTATGAGCCGGCCCATGGCTCTGCCCCCGATATTGCCGGGCAGAAGAAGGCCAATCCCTTAGCCACCATCCTTTCCGCAGCCATGATGCTGCGCATATCTTTTAAAATGGAGCAAGGCGCCCGAGATATCGAAACCGCGGTAAGCCGGGTACTGGATAAAGGTTTCCGCACCCCGGATATTATGGGTGAGGGTAAAATTCTGGTCAATACTGAGGAAATGGGAACATTAGTCAGGCGGGCAGTAGAAGAGGGATAGGTATGGCGGAAAAGATTTATGTTTTTGACACTACCTTGCGCGACGGGAGCCAGGGAGAAGGCATAAGCTTTTCGGTAGAGGATAAGCTGAAAATTGCCGCCCGGCTGGATCTTTTCGGTATAGACTATGTCGAAGGCGGCTGGCCGGGTGCCAATCCCAAAGATATGGAGTTTTTTCAGAAGGCTAAAGGGCTGCTCTGGCACCATGCCAAACTGACCGCCTTCGGCCGAACGCGTAAACCCGGCGGCCGGGTAGAAGAGGATGAGAATCTCCTGGCCATTTTACGCTCCGGGGTCAAAGTGGCTACCATATTTGGTAAGACATGGGATCTACACGTTACCCAGGCCCTGGGCACTACCCTGGCCGAAAACCTGGCCATGATCCGCGAAACCGTGAGCTTCCTGGTAAGCCGGGGCCTGGAAGTAGTGTACGATGCCGAACACTTCTTTGATGGCTACAAGGCTAACCAGGATTACGCCCTGGAATGTCTTAAAGCGGCTGCTGAAGGTGGAGCCAGCTGGATTGTCCTTTGCGACACCAACGGAGGATGTCTGCCAGGCGAAATCGAAGAAGCGGTGAAAACAGTGCGGCAGCGAATCAGCACGCCCCTGGGCATTCATACCCATAACGATGGAGAGCTGGCCGTGGCCAATACTCTGGCGGCGGTTTTAGCCGGTTGTCGCCAGGTGCAGGGGACTATTAACGGCCTGGGAGAGCGCTGCGGCAACGCCAATCTGTGTTCGGTTATTCCCAACCTGGAACTAAAGCTGGGTTACCAATGCCTGCCGCCGGGACGGTTGCGAGAGCTTACCGAGGTATCGCGCTATGTTAGCGAAATAGCCAATATAGTGCAGCCCACCAATATGCCCTTTGTGGGCTATAGCGCCTTCGCCCATAAAGGCGGCATTCACGTAAGCGCAGTAATGAAAGATACTTCTACCTATGAACATATCCTTCCGGAAAAGGTGGGCAACAAGCGGAGAATCCTGGTGTCCGAGCTGGCCGGAGCCAGCAACCTGCGCTATAAGGCGGCAGAACTGGGCGTGCAGTTAAACGGCAGGCAGACCAGCGATGTGGTGGAATGCATCAAGGAATTGGAACGGCAGGGTTATCAATTTGAAGGAGCCGAAGCCTCCCTGGAACTCCTCTTGCGTAAAGCCAGCGGAGAATACCGCGAACAATTCCAGGTGGACTATTTCCGCATTTTTGTAGAAAAGCAGGCGGACCAGGATGCCGTTTCCGAGGCTATTATAAAACTCCGGGTGGGCGACCACGTTGTACATACGGCTGCTGAAGGTAACGGGCCGGTCAACGCTCTGGATAACGCCCTGCGCAAAGCCCTGGAAGAATTCTTCCCGGCCATAAGGCGCATGCGCTTGACCGACTACAAAGTCCGAGTCCTGGATGAAAAGGACGCTACCAGCGCCAAGGTCCGGGTGCTTATTGAATCCAGGGACGGGGAGAGTTCCTGGAGTACTGTGGGAGTCTCTACCAATATTATCGAAGCTAGCTGGGAGGCGCTGCTGGATAGTATGGAATACGCTCTCCTTAAAGAGCAGCAGGGAAAAAAAGCAGCAGCGCATGGCTGATGTAGCTCTAGTTTTGAGCCAAGCAAGGTTGAAGGGCAGACTTTTACCTGGGCTGCTGTTTGGCCGGAGGTTCCTCTTTGGCGGGGCGAGCATACTTATAGTTTATAAGAGCAGCTGCCGGCAGCTCAAGCTCCTGGTGCTTCTTAATGTTGGGGTGGATGTTAAAAAGGGTGGTTAGGTTATCTATTAACCCACCTACAAAGGTTAAACCTTTCTCTAAAGTGTTGGGATCGCCGATGGCTTTAACGACTATAGGATAAAGCAATTTCTGGCCGTTGACAGTGAGGTAGAGGTTACGGCCTTCTTCTTTATCGCCGATAAAGGTAAAGGCCGTGACGCGAAGGTCATTGATGGCAATAGCCTCAGCCCCTGATACCCACAGTTCGTTAATCAGGTCTACAAGATCCATAGAGAGAAGAGGGGCATCTCCCGTAAAGGTCACCGTAATTCCTGGTCCTTTTACAGGAGCAAGGCCCAGGTGATTTTTCAAGCGCATAAGCTCTTTTTCCAACGCTGCCCGGGCTTTATCGCTTTCGCCTGAACCGGTCGTCAGGGCGCGTAACTGTTCCTCCAATTCCGCTACCTCATGTTGTAGTTGAGTCCTCTTGGCACTCAAATTCTTCCACATGGCTACTAGATCCTCTGTTTTTTGAAATTCCAAGGAACTGGCGAGTAACCGCTGGGTTCGAAATTGTAAGGAAAGCAGTAAGCCCAGAGCTAGTAAGACTAGGGTGAGGCAAACTTGCCACCAGCGCTTATTGTTTAGCATAAATCTGGCTTACCTCCCTGCGACCAGCGGTCGCACATGTTCCACGGGCAGGCCGCCTTTGTAGGCCGGTAGAACTAGCCGGGTAACTTTGACCACTTTAACCGGGAAATCCCGGTTTTTGAGGTCAACAAAGTCTGGAGCTTGTAGAACAGCGGCTTCTAATCTATCCGGGTCCCCCACGGCCTGGATCTCATAGGGCGGAGCGAGGCGGGTGGAGTTGACCAGGATAACTGTGCCTACACAACGAATATGGGAGCCGGTGATCAGGCGCTCTCCGTTCACAGCTATGCCTTCGGCTCCGGCCGCTTTTAATTCATTTACCAGGTAAAGAATGTGTTTATCATGAATAATGTAATCCTCAGGTTTATAAGTGGCAGGAGAACTAGTCTTGGCTACCTGGGCGCCGGCATTATTATCATCCAGAGTTATAACTATACCTGGACCAGCAAGGGGTACCAGGCCTGCGAGCACTTTTAGCTCGTCTATTTGTTGTTGTATCTCCGTCAGCTGACCCTGGTACTGCGTCTGCTGCTTCTGGGCTTCCTCTAGCTTTTGGCGTAAAGAGGCTATCTGTTCCTGGAGGGAAGTATTCTCTTTATCCAGTGCCTGGATGACATCTATAAGGCTGGTGTCTTTTTTGATTTGTTCAGAGCTGGCCAGGTTAGTGCGAAACTGCCAGGCTACGAGTAATCCTGATAGGAAACAAACGAAAACCAGAGAAGTATAAAAGCGTCTCAAAGCAAACGCCCCCTTATGGTTATTCTAGCCCAGAGGGGACTTTACTGCAACTAGCAAAAACGGGAAGAACCAAAAAGAAGGGATTTTTAAAGTGGCTGTCGAATGAAGTGACCTGACCTCCATATACTAAAAGCACTGGTAAATAACGGGGTGGATGATTTGGCGGGCCTTTGGTGGCGCTTAGCAGAGCTAAATTTTATAGATGTATTGCGCTTAATTATAGATATTGCCATAGTTTCTTATGTAATATATAGGTTTCTTTTGCTCATTAAAGGGACCAGGGCAGTGCAGTTACTTAAAGGGCTGGCTATGCTGGTGGTAGCCTCAGTAATAGCAGAGAAATTACAACTTACTACCATCAACTGGCTCTTAAGCCAGTTACGCCTGGTAATTGTGGTGGCTCTACCCGTAGTGTTTCAACCCGAACTGCGGCGCGCCCTGGAACAGCTTGGCCGGGGTAAATTTTTTGCCCGGCCCTTTACCCTCTTGGGTACCGAGGATATGGCCCGGGTGATTAATGAGCTGGTGCGGGCAGTTCAGGTACTGGCCAAGGGAAAAACCGGAGCCCTTATAGTTGTAGAACGGGAAACCGGCCTTAACGATTATATAGAAACCGGAATTCGCGTGGACGCCCTGGTCTCAGCTGAGCTGTTGATCAATCTCTTCGTACCCCTTACACCCTTTCACGACGGAGCAGCCATAATCAGGGGGGACAGGGTGGTGGCAGCAGGTTGTTTTCTACCCCTTTCGGACAGCCCCTACCTTAGCAAACAATTGGGAACCCGGCACAGGGCTGCGTTAGGCATTAGTGAGATTTCCGATGCGGTGGTAATTGTAGTTTCCGAAGAAACTGGTGCGGTCTCGGTGGCCGAGGGGGGTAAATTAACCCGTTTCTTAGACGAGAAAAACTTGCGGGAGCTGCTCCAGAGTTTGCTGTTACCCCAGTCTAATCATACCAGCTTCTTTTGGCCCTGGAGGTCTTAACCGATGCTAAATAATTGGCGGGAAAACCTGGGTTACCGCTTGCTGGCCATCATTCTAGCCATCATTCTTTGGTTATACGTGACTTCCGAACAGAACCCCAATACCGAGTATGTGGTACGCATTCCCCTGGAAAGCGAGAATTTGGGGGAAGGTCTGGTGGTGGCCAACTTACCAGCGGAAGTTCAAGTAAGGGTAGAGGGACGTAAAGGGTTAATCAACAATTTGCTCCCCAAGGATATCAAAGCTTATGTGGACTTAAGGGCCGCCAGGATTGGGGAAAACACCTTGCCGGTACAGGTGAGCCTTCCTGACGGAGTGGCCTTGGTGCGGGTCAACCCGCCTCAGGTTAACGTAAAAGTGGAACAAGTTAAGGATCTTCAGCTTCCTGTCCAGGCCAACCTTACCGGTACGCCGGCCGGTGGTTATCGCGCCTTAGATCCGGTTTTTAAGCCTTCCCAGGTAGTTGTTTCCGGTCCCGAAGATATGTTAAAAGATATTGGTAAGGTCTATGTGGAGGTGAACCTGGATCAGGCCCGGGGAAATTATCTGGCTCAGTTGCCGGTTAAAATAGTAGACCGGGAAGGGCGATCCTTAAGCCGGTGGCTTACGGTAACACCTAATAGTGTGGAAGTCTTTGTACCCGTAATACAGGATATGCCTGATAAACTGGTAACAGTCCGACCGCGTCTGGTAGGTGAGCCGGCTCCTGGATATCAGATTAAAAGGGTTATTTTAGAGCCTGAAGTAATAGAAGTTTTTGCTCCCTATAATCTGCTGGCTAATTTAGACTACCTAAACACCACTCCCATTAACATCGGTGGGGCCCGCAAGAATATTATAGTGGAGAGCAACCTGGAAATTCCCCAGGGTATACAGCTCAGCAGTTTCCCGCGGGTGCGGGTAATAGTAGAGATAGGGCCGGCCTGAAGCTTAGGTAAAGAAGGGTGAGGATAAGAACATGGGGAAATTATTTGGCACTGATGGAGTCCGGGGCGTGGCCAATGAAGTATTGACCCCGGAGTTGGCCTTTAGACTGGGGCGCTGCGGAGCCGCTGTCCTGGCCGGCGGTAACAGCCGGGTACGAGTAGTAGTGGGGCGGGATACCAGGATTTCAGGGGACATGCTGGAAGCAGCCCTCATAGCAGGGATTTGCTCTGTAGGAGGAGACGTTTTAAAAGTAGGTATAATGCCGACGCCGGCTGTAGCCTGGCTTACGCCCGGTCTGGGGGCTGATGCTGGAGTGGTGATTTCTGCATCACATAACCCGGTGGCCGACAACGGCATAAAATTTTTCAGCTCCAAAGGCTTAAAATTACCCGACCCGGTGGAGGAAGAGATTGAAAGACTGGTGTTTAAGGAAACCGATGATCTCCCCCGGCCTACCGGCGCAGCTTTAGGGAGGGTAGGGGAAGTTCCTGAAGCAGCTGAAAAGTATGTAGCCTATGTGTGTTCTACCGCTACCAGAGGTTTAAACGGCCTTAAAGTAGTACTGGATGTGGCCCATGGGGCTGCTTACGAGGTAGCGCCGGCTGTATTCAGGCGTCTGGGAGCAGAAGTTTTGGTCTTGAACAATAGTCCGGATGGGACTAATATTAATGTGGGCTGCGGATCTACTTGCCCCCAAGGTCTGGCAGAGGCAGTGCGAAAGTTTAAAGCTGATGTCGGCTTAGCTTTTGACGGCGATGCCGACCGGGTTATAGCTGTAGATGGCGAAGGGCAGGTAGTGGACGGCGATGCCATTATGGCCATCCTGGCCCTCTACCGCCAAGAACAGGGTGGGTTGCCCGGAGGCCGGGTAGTCGTCACCGTCATGAGCAATTATGGTCTGCACCAGGTGTTAACAGCAGCAGGCCTTATAGTGCACCAGACCCAGGTAGGGGACCGTTACGTGCTGGAGGAAATGCTGCGCACAGGTGCCGTCCTGGGCGGGGAACAGTCGGGCCACATTATCCTTCTGGAGCATAATACCACCGGGGATGGCCTCATCACCGGTGTACAGCTTCTGCAAGTAATAATGGCTACAGGCAAGCCCCTGAAAGAGTTAGCCGCTGTTATGCCGCGGTTACCCCAGCTCCTGGTGAATGTTCCTGTGCAGGATAAAGAGCAGGCCATGGCGGACCCAGTCTTGCTGGCGGAAGTAGCAGCAGCCAGGGATCAGCTGGGTAAGCGGGGTCGTGTCCTGGTGCGCCCTTCGGGTACGGAGCCTATCTTGCGCCTGATGGTAGAAGGGCCGGATGAAGAGGAGTTAAAGGAGATTTTGAGCCGGTTAGAAAAAGCTGCCCGCAGGCTGAGTTAAGAAAGGTGGTGGTAGAGGGAGAAAAGCCGTCTGTTTAAGCAGGGGGAGAGATTAAGAAGCTTAAATTAGTCAAGCGCCTGGACCACCAGCCGTCTATATTGCCTTGAGGAAGGCCGGCTGAGTTATTTTCAGTTTTGGTGGGAAGGCCTGTTTAGGCTTGGAAGCGAGCGAGCAAACTTTCGCGGTAGCCAAACTTAAGCTTGGCGAAAGGCTTAAGAAAGGCCCGAGGGCATGGATGCCCGAGGCCGGCAACTGAGGCAGGATGCCGAATTTGCCGGGAAGCCTGCCGGAGCCTTGAGCCAAGCACTAGTTTGGCCCGCGAAGGTTTCTGGAGCGAGCGCAAGCCAAGCAGGCCTAGAAGCAAAGCTGGAGATACGCCAGGAAGGCTGGTGGTTGACGAGGAAGGGGTTAATCGAGGTTTTCGGCGGGTGCCCCTCGGTTGGTTACGACCGTTAAAGGCGCTACAAAACCCGGGAGCAATCCCGGGGACAAAGGGCGCCGGGTGACCTTCAATCTCTCTCCCTTGGTGGTCTTGTACAGCTTCCGACAGATAAGCTAGTGATGAAAATTTCTAAGGGAGAGGGAGGGAACCCTCGTATGTGCGGCATTGTAGGATATATGGGTTACCGCCAGGCAGTGCCGGTACTACTGCAGGGATTGGAGAGATTGGAATATCGGGGATATGATTCGGCAGGTATAGCTGTGGTAGATGCTACCGGCCTAAAGGTTGCCAAGAGCGCAGGTAGATTGACGGAACTCAAGGCACGCTTAAACGGGCACCTGGATGCGGCACGGTTGGGTATTGGCCACACCCGCTGGGCTACTCATGGTCGCCCTAATGATATTAATGCCCATCCCCATCTGGATTGCAGTGGCCAATTTGCCGTAGTGCATAATGGTATTATTGAAAACTATCAGGAGTTGCGGCAGTGGTTGACCGCTGAAGGACATAGGTTTATTTCGGAAACGGATACCGAAGTGTTGTCCCACCTTATAGAGCACTATTACCGGGGCGATTTGCTTAAGGCCCTATTGTCCATATTGCCTAAAGTAAAAGGGTCCTACGCCCTGGCAGTTATCGCCAAGGATCATCCCCAGGAGATAGTGGGTGCCCGACATGATAGCCCCCTGATCGTGGGACTGGGAGAGAAAGAGACTTTTCTGGCTTCCGATATCCCAGCCCTGCTGCCCTATACCAGGAATACCTATATTTTGGACAATGGTGAAGTTGTGTACCTTAATCCTGCCGGCCCTACCGTTATGGGAGCCAATGGCAGCCTTAAGGAAAAACGAGTTTTTCATGTTACCTGGGACCTGGAAGCAGCCGAAAAGGGCGGATATGCCCATTTCATGCTCAAGGAGATCCATGAGCAGCCCCGGGCCCTGCAGGATACTCTGGCCGGCCGGCTGGATGTTATTAGCGGCCAGGTGAAGTTAGAAGGTGTAAATCTTACACCTGAAGAAGCTAAGAATCTGCAGAAGGTAGCCCTGATCGCCTGCGGCACAGCTTCTTATGCCGGGATGGCAGGCAAATATGTATGGGAAAAGTTGCTGCGCCTGCCGGTGGAATTTGACGTAGCCTCTGAGTTCCGCTACCGGGAGCCTATCTTAAATGAGAGAACACTAGGACTGGTTATCAGCCAGTCCGGGGAGACGGCGGATACCCTGGCCGGTTTAAGGGAGGCCAAAAAGCTGAGAGCCCGCGTCCTGGCCATTACCAATGTAGTGGGCAGCTCTGTAGCGCGGGAAGCTGATGATGTGCTCTATACCTGGGCGGGCCCGGAAATCGCCGTAGCCTCTACCAAGGCTTACCTTACCCAGCTGGCGGCTCTGTACCTTCTGGCCCTTTACCTGGGCCAGGCCCGCGGGGAAGCTCACTGGGCCCCAGAACTGACCCGGGAACTGGCTGCTGCTCCCTCTAAGGTGGAGCAGGTGCTTAAGTTAGAAGACCGCATCAAAGAGTTAGCTGCCCAGATAGCGCCCCGTGAGCACGCCTTTTTCATCGGCCGGGGTCTGGATTACGCTGTGGCCCTGGAGGGAGCTTTGAAACTAAAGGAAATTTCCTATCTGCATGCAGAAGCCTGCCCGGCAGGAGAACTCAAGCACGGCCCCTTAGCCCTTATTGAAGACGGGACGCCGGTGATAGCCCTGGCTACCCAGGAAGATTTAGCAGAAAAAATGCTTAGCAACATTAAGGAAGTCAAAGCCAGAGGTGCCTGGGTGTTGGCTTTAGCCCTGGAAGGCAATGAAGCCGTGGCAGCGGAAGCCGACTGCGTCCTTTATTTGCCGCGCATCCACCAGCTCTTAACACCCTTGTTATCTGTTGTGCCCTTGCAGTTACTGGCTTACCATGTAGCAGTTGCCCGGGGATGCTCGGTGGATAAACCTCGAAATTTGGCCAAAAGCGTAACCGTGGAGTAAGGGGAAACGTTTACTGAAGATAGATGTTTCTATGGATAGGCTGCCTCGGGGTTGTAGCCATTAAAGAGATACTCTGGGAAGTCGAACATAACATTCGAGCAAATTAAGGCAGGTTTTGGATATGGCTACCTATCGTTCCGTCTGTCCCCTCGACTGCCCCGATACCTGTGGCTTGCTCATTGAAGTAAACCAAGGCCGGGTGACTAAAGTCAGCGGGGACCCAGAGCACCCCTATACGAGGGGTTTTATCTGCACCAAAATGCGCCATTACCCCGAGCTTATTCACTCCCCGGAACGAATTCTGACGCCCTTAAAGCGTAGCGGCCCCAAAGGTAGCGGACTTTTTACACCCATTTCCTGGGCGGAAGCCCTGGAGACCATCGCCAGTCGCTGGCAGGAAATAATAGCTACCTATGGCGCGGAAGCCATTCTCCCCTATTCCTATGCCGGCGTCATGGGATTACTCCAGCGCAATGCCGGCCATGCTTTTTTCCATCGCCTGGGAGCTACGGAACTCCAGCGGACTATCTGCTCACCGGCAGCCGAGGCCGGCTGGCAGCAGGTTTTGGGCCAGACCTGGGGTACCGACCCGGAGACGGTTGTGGACGCGGACCTGGTAATCATCTGGGGCATGAACCCAGCCTCTACCAGCGTCCATTTCTTTTCTCTGGTCCAGCAGGCCCGGCGGAAGGGGGCCAGGTTAATTGTTATCGATGCGTACCGTACCCGGACTGCTGCCCTGGCCGATGAGGTCATCCTGGTCCGGCCCGGCAGCGATGCCGCCCTGGCTTTAGGTGTCATGCAGGTGCTGGTAGCGGAAGGACTGGTCGATGCTGGCTTTATTGCCGCTCATGTTTCCGGCTATGAAGAGTTCTGTACTAAAGTGCTTCCGGGTTATAGCCCGGAGCGGGTTGCCGCCCTTACCGGGGTACCGGCCGAAAGGATAATTAACCTGGCCCGGGCCTACGGCCGCGCCAGGGCGCCTTTTATCCGCATCGGCTATGGCTTTTCCCGCCACCGCCAGGGTGGTATGGCCGTACGGCTTATCGTTTCCCTCCCGGCCCTGGTGGGAGCCTACTGTAAATATGGTGGTGGAGCTTTGCAAAGCTCCGGTACCGGCAATGCTTTTAAGCTGGATGTCCTGACCCGGCCGGATCTGCGAAAGCGGCCAGTACGGGCGATAAATATGGTCCAGCTGGGCCGGGCTTTAACTGAGGCACTAGATCCACCCGTGATGAGTCTTTATGTCTACCACGGCAATCCGGCCACAGTAGCTCCCGATCAGAACCGCGTCCTGGCGGGCTTAAGGCGGGAGGATCTCTTTACAGTAGTGCACGAGCGCTTCCTGACGGATACGGCCCTCTACGCCGACATCATCTTGCCAGCCACCTTTTCTGTAGAGCAAGAAGATCTGTACCGCAGTTACGGCCAGTATTACCTCCAGCGCAGCCCGGCAATACTACCACCCCCGGGGCAGGCGAAGAGCAACTGGCAGACCTTTTGCCTCCTGGCTCAAACCCTGGGCTTTAGCGAAGATATATTCCAGCGTTCCGAGGTGGATATGGTCGAGCTTCTACTCCGGGAGATTCCCCTGAAACAGGCAGACCGGGAAGCCCTGGCAGCCGGCAAGGCGGTCAAATTAAAACCGGCGCCGGGATTTGCCACCCCTTCAGGGAAAATCGAACTTATGGCTGCCGGTGCTCAACTCCCCGGCTACGAGCCGCCCGGCGATACTGACCTGGCCGGCCTTTATCCTTTTTACCTCATCACCGCCCCGGCCCATTATGCCCTTAACTCCAATTTCGGGCAGCTGGCTTCCCTCCGGGAACGGGAAGGCGGCCCTCAGGTTCTCATCAACCCGGATGACTGCCGTAAAAAGGGCCTGGTGGAGGGCGCCCTGGCTGAAGTTTACAACCAGCGCGGCTCCTGTCTCCTTAAAGTGCGGGCCAGCAGCGCTGTTCCCCCGGGTATTGCTGTAGTTCCCGGTGTCTGGTGGTGCCAGCATTCCCCAGGCTGCCGTAACATTAACAGCGTCGTTGGGGACGATTTAACCGACCTGGGTGGGGGTAGTACCTTTTATGGCCACCGGGTAGATATCCGGCCGTTATAATCAACCACCGTTACTCTATTTTTATGTTATATTTTGCCGGCCAGTTGATTAGAAATAAAAAGGGCGAGGATCAGAAGGGGTCCTCGCCCGTTATGTTCTTTATGAACGCAATAGCCATGACCGACCCTTTTAGGGACGCGCAGATTATGGTACATACTAGAGAGGAGTAAGTAGCGGGAAAGGATGTAGCGGACGATGAAATTGAAGGTAACTCCTGAGGATTTCGTGGTGAGGGAGTTGGCCCGCCTGCCCATCCGGGAAAAGGGGCCTTACCGTTTATACCTTTTGGAGAAGCAGGGGTGGAACACTGTCGATTTATTGATGCGTATTGCCAGGACGCATGGTGTTCCCTATCGCCTCTTCGCCTACGGTGGGAAAAAGGATAGGCATGCCCATACCTTCCAGTACATTACTGTAAGGCATGCCGCTGATTTGACCAGCGAGGGCCGAAATTTTTCCCTGCGGAGTATTGGCTATCTGGACAGGCCCATGGGGCCGGACCTCTTGGAAGGAAACGCTTTCACTATCACCATACGCTCCCTCGAGGGGGAAGAGGTATCCCGCATCTGTCGTCGAGCTGATGAAGTCAGAGGGTTTGGCTATCCCAATTACTTCGATGACCAGCGCTTCGGTAGTATGGACCGCGAGAGGGGCTTCATCGCCGAAAGGTTGCTCAAGGGGCACTACAAAGGTAGCCTGGAGATCTACCTTACCGCCATCTATCCAGAAGAATCGAGACAGGCTAAGGATAGGAAACGCTTTTTCCGCGAACACTGGGAAGACTGGGCTACTTGTCTCTTTGCGGCGAAGACCAGCATGGAAAAAAAGATATTTACTTTGCTCACACAAAAACCGAAGGCGTATGTCGAAGCCCTAAAGCTAATTCCCGGAGAAGAGCTTTCCCTGTTTTTTGCGGCCTATCAGAGTTTTCTCTGGAATGAACTCCTGAGAAAGATCCTTTTAGATCTCCGGCTGGACCTGGTGGCCGTTCCCGGAGTGGCCGGACCGTATCTTTTTTACCGGCGCCTGGAGAGGAAGGAACTGAACTACCTCAAGTCCCTTGTATTACCGCTGGCCGCCAGCCGCATGACCTTCGTCGATTCCCGGAGTGAGCAGCTCTTTGCGGCGATTCTGGAGGAGAGGGGCCTCAAGCGCAGCGATTTTAATCTGCGCAAGTTGCGCCAGGCTTTTTTCAGGTCAACTCCGCGGGATGCCGTAGTCTTTCCCGACGACTTCCGCCTGGATCCGGTGGAACCTGATGAACTTTATCCCGGGAAGCAGAAAATCCGCCTTTCCTTCCGGCTACCACGGGGAAGCTACGGAACAATGCTTATCAAGAGGTTAACCATGCCGCCCAGCTAGAACTTTTCTGTTGCTTAACTTTGAGGGTGTGGCAACCTCACTGATTGTGGCTCTTGCCTTCAAAGGTGGCGCAAGGAGGGTATCTCTATCATAAACTACAACGATGGAATAATTCTGAAAATCATTCGCAGGAGGGGACAATTATGGATAACTTGAAACCCCCATGTCCCTCGGGGCGTTACTGGCGTGTTAAAGCAGGAGATACCTTTTATTTAATCGCCTTGCGTATAGGAACAACGGTGGAAGAGCTACTACGCCTAAATCCGGGGGTAGATCCATATAACCTTCAGGTGGGGCAACTCTTATGTTTACCCCCAGAGAGGCCATGCCCTTCAGGCATCTTCTGGCAGGTAGGCCCTGGCGATACTTTATTTACTATCGCCCAGGCAGTAGGTACTACGGTGGAGCGGTTGATGGAGCTTAACCCCCACGTGGATCCCCATAATTTACAAATTGGGCAGAATATCTGCTTGCCCTGATAAGATAGAAGCTTGTAACCCTAAGGATTGGGCCATCTTTCAGCCCGGAATGCCGCAGCCAGCCCGCGTGATGAACGCGGGTATTTTTCATAGGTCCCCTTATTTTGTCATAAACTTCCTTGGGAGGTTTCTTTTATTTCTACAGGGGGTACATACAACACAGGGGGAATACATGCCATGTGGTTTTTTTTGTCAGACAAACATGTGCTGGCCATGGCGGCAGTGCGCATATTGTCCAGCTTGATAGAATTAACAGCGGCCATCCTTATGTTAAAATTAAACCGGGTGGAAGCAGCTTTAAAAATAAACGCCACCCTGGCTTTAGTCGGCCCGACGATTATGTTGACGGTGATGGCCTTAGGCCTCTGGGGTTTAGCCGGCAAAATTCCCCTGAGTAAGATGCTGACCATTATTCTGGGGGTAGGTCTAATTTTTTATGGGGTTAAACGTTAGAGGCTACAAAGCCTTAAAATAGCATTTTGAGCTAGTACGGCTTTTGCCCATTCCAGCCATCTCAGTGCCCTCTCCATCAACTGCCACAGGCCGGGATTCTGGTAATAAAGGAAGCTAATGGCTAAAGCCATGCTAATATAGATTAATAACCACCATAAAGGCAAGCCTTCCCTGTCCGATCGGCCAGGACTTGATTTGTTAGACATTGCTTACTTCCCCTCTCATCTCTCCGACGATCCTGAGGTTTACTTAAGTCCTGCAGTTCTGCGGGACCGAGAAGTAGTCTATTCTTAGCGCTGCCGGAGAAGCTTTATCCTTGGTTTATGATTACCTAAACAAAAGGAAATATTCCTAAAAAGATTGAGCCCAAGTTCGGTCACCTTAGCTAATTTGTATTCCTCGCGAGCGGTCGCTAAAATCGTATATAGAGCTACCTTTTTGTGGTATCATCAAATTAATACTTCCAAAGGTGGCTTGTTTAAAGGGGGTAGGGTTCGGTGAGTATTGTTGCCCGGTTGGAGCGGCTACCGCTAAGTTATTTCCATTACAAGCTCCTTATTGTAGCTGGCCTGGGGTGGATGTTTGATGCTATGGATGTGGGGTTGATAGCCTTTGTTTTGCCGGCAGTGGGCAAACAATGGCAGCTGACACCCACCCAGCTCGGGGCCTTGGGAAGTATAGGCATGTTAGGGATGGGCCTGGGTGCTGTGGTAGGGGGCACTTTGGGCGATTTGTGGGGGCGCAAGAGGGTATTTACTTATACCCTAATTGTCTATGGAGTGGCCACTTTCCTGGCGGGCCTGGCTACTGATTATACTATGCTTATGCTTATGCGCTTTATTATTGGGTTAGGTTTAGGCGCGGAGATACCTGTTGCTTTTACCCTTATGAGCGAGTTTTCCCCAGCAGCCCATAGGGGGCGCATGACAGTGCTGTTGGAGAGTTTTTGGGCTTTCGGTTGGATTGCAGCTGCACTTATCGGATATTTGGTTGTACCTCGATGGGGCTGGCGCGCGGCTTTCTTTATCGGGAGCTTGCCGGCACTTTATTCTGCGGTCTTGCGGAGCCTGTTGCCTGAGTCCCCCCGGTATTTGGAGAAAAAGGGACGCCTGGCCGAAGCAGAAGCGATAGTGGTCAGGGTGGCGAAAGCTTGCGGAGCGGCTTTTACTCCAACCCAAGTATCTCCGGAAACTGGTCGAGACTTTAAGGAAGCTACCATTAAGATTAATGTTTTCGATCTCTGGTCCCGCCTCTACTTGCGACGCACCCTCTGCCTCTGGATTTTATGGTTTGGACTTAATGTTGCCTATTATGGGATTGTTATCTGGCTGCCTACTCTCATGGAAGGCAAAGGCTTTACTATTGTTAAGAGTTTCGAGTATGTTTTAATTATGACCATAGCGCAAATACCAGGCTATTTTAGCGCGGCGTACTTGGTAGAAAAGATCGGCCGGAAGTATACGCTGACCTCTTATCTGCTACTAAGCGGTATAGCAGCCTACATGTTTTCCCTTTCTACCACCATTAGCCAGATAATCCTCTGGGGTTCAGCCATTTACTTCTTTAACCTGGGGGCGTGGGGTGTCCTTTACGCGTATACTCCGGAGATGTACCCGACGGCTGTGCGGGCTACCGGCTCGGGCTGGGCTTCTTTTTGCGGCCGGATGGGGGCTATAATTGCCCCCATGGCTGTTGGTAAAATTATAGCTTCTGTAGGACAAGCAGCAGCTTATCCGTTAGTTTTTACCCTCATTGCAGGAGTTTTTATTTTCACAGCTCTCGGGATGCTTTTACTGGGCATTGAAACTAAGGGCAAGACTTTGGAAGAGCTGGCGCGGACATAGCCCTGCAGTGTCAATCTGGCTGTAGATCTGTCACGACTATTGTCTCGGATGCCGTTGGGCTAAACATTATAAACCCCGAGAAATCCAGATCGGGGTTTTATTTATTATTAGGGCCAAAAATCAAGTAACAGCTTAACGCTTTTTGTGGTATTATAAAGAGCTGGAGGTATACCCAAGGGAGAAAAACTATTACGGCAGTAAAGAAGGGAGAATTCTTGGAAGGTCTTAAGTTATTGCTGGTATTCATATTTATTATGGTGCTTTTGATACGACGAGCTCCTTTGGGGCCGGTAATGTTGGGTGGTTCTATCCTCCTGGCCGCCCTTTACCGCACGAGCCCAGGGTCTTTTTTAGGGATGGTCTGGCGAGCCACCCAAAGCCCTACTACTTGGGAACTGGTGATCATTTTGACCTTAATCATGATCCTGGAACATTTCTTGGGCCAGGAAGGTTATCTCCAGAGGATGCTCCGGGGTTTGCAGGGGCTGTTCCGTGACGGCCGGATAGTCATGGCCTTGATACCTGCTTTTATAGGATTGATGCCTTCGGCTGGCGGTGCCCTCTTTTCCGCCCCCCTGGTAGGGCAAGCGGCAGCCAGCAACCGGATTACTGCCGAACAAAAAAGCTTTGTGAATTACTACTACCGGCATATCTGGGAATACTTCCTGCCCCTCTACCCGGGAGTATTGCTGGCCTCGCGCCTGAGCGGCCAGCCCTTACCCCGGTTGATCACTTCCTTAGCTCCTTATGGGCTCTTGGTCATCCTTCTAGGGTTGCCCACTCTGCGGCGGGTTCCTCCCCTAAAGGAAGAAGGCGAGGCGTTCATGGACCGGCGGGCCATGGCCAGGGAACTTTTCCTCGGTACCCTGCCTGTCCTGGCGGTATTGGGGCTGGTGCTAGTAACCCAAATAGAAGTGGGACTAGCAGTAGGAGCGGTACTGGTCGTACTACTAATATATCACCGCTACACCCCTGCTAGACTGTGGCACCTTTGCCGGGAAGCCATTTCCCTGAAGACCCTGGTGTTGGTCTGGGGGATTATGGTCTTTAAGCAGGTACTAGAGGACACGCGGGCGGTTGAAGGTTTAACCCCTTTGCTGGCCAGACTGCCAGTGCCCGATTTCCTGGTTTTCGGCTTGTTGAGCTTCTTAGTTGGCATGTTGACGGGGCTCATGGCTGCCTTTGTGGGCATTGCCTTCCCCCTTATTGCCGTCAGCCTGGGCGACCAGTTGAGCCTCCCCTTGGTGGTGTTTGTTTTCATCTCCGGTTTTACTGGCACCATATTAACCCCTCTCCATCTTTGCCTGGCGTTAACGGTGGACTTTTTTAAAGCGGATTTGCGTAAGGTTCTGCGTATGTTAGTCGGCCCTGAGGCGGTCCTGATGGCGGTAGCCCTGGTAGCTTATCTTTTGCGGTAAAGCCTGGGGCAGTAGGGGGCGCGGTGCTGTGTTTAACTATGTTTTATGACTCATATGTTCAGAAAGCGGAGTGGAAGCGGAGAGGAAGTGGAGAGGGTCCGGCAAGTGGAGTGAAATATAATTTAATAAGACCATGGCTTTTATGCCGCATAAGGGGAGTGAAAAGTTAGAACCATGGTGCAGGTGTAGCCTTATAGAGGGAAGGCTAGGGAGTAGGCTATTACCTTTGGGGTGGGGTTGCTGTTAATTTGCTATACTCCAGTTTTCCGTGGCTATAGTCAGTGTAAACGTTACCATAAAGTATATGGGAAGAAAAGGATTGATTGCATTTACATGGAAATATATACATGGCATTCACCCTAAAAAAATTTTTGTTTACCCCAGCAGGAATTTTAAAGGGAGGCTCGAATATATGTTAATTAAGTAAACGATTACATAAACTATACGCTAACAATGAGATAACGTTTAATGAGCTAGACCAAGTATTAACAATAATTACGAATTAAGAAATTAACAAGGAAAACTGTGAAAGGGAAACTAAAGATGGCAACAATAAAGGACGTGGCAGCAAGGGCGGGTGTATCGACGGCTACTGTTTCGCGCGTCTTAAATGGTGAACGAGTAAAACAGGAAACAAAGGAAAAGGTGCTGGCTGCTATCGAAGCTTTGGGATACAGGCCCAATCTGGTAGCCCGTAGCCTTAAAACGCAGAAAACCCAGATTATAGGCTTTGTAGTCCCAGATTTTGGTTCCTTCTTTATGCGGGTAGCGGAGGCTGTAGAGGAGATATTGAACAGCTACGGATATAGCTTGATCGTATGTAACAGCAATGAGGATTTGAGCCGAGAAATAGAGCGGGTACAGATGCTGGTGGAAAGGCAAGTGGATGGCCTCTTGGTGGTCCCTACTAGCAGTTCTTCAGAGCATCTGCTTGAAGCGCAGAAAAAGGGTATCCCTGTGGTCTTGGTCGACCGATTAGTAAAAGACATGCAAGTGGATTGCGTCTTGGTTGATAACGTTAATGGGGCTTACCAGGCGGTAGAGCATCTGGTAACTATGGGTTATCGGCGTATCGGGGTTATAAATGGGCGGTTAGAAGTGACCACTGGAGAAGAGAGATACCGCGGTTACTTACGAGTCTTTGAAGATTATAATCTGCCTATAGCAGAAGAGCTTATCCGTACAGGAGATTTCTCCAGCCAAAGCGGCTATATTTTAATAAAAGAGTTGATGGCTTTACCTCATCCTCCCCAGGCGGTATTCATTGCCAACTGTTACATGACCATGGGGGCCATGTTAGCTATAAGCGAACTAGGGATTAGAGTACCAGAAGATCTGGCTATCGTGGCTTTTGACGATATGGAGCTATATAGAATTGCCACCCCGCCTTTGACGGTAGTGGTGCAACCCATGGAGGAAATAGGTAAGACAGCTGCGCATTTGATATATAAGCGAGTTAGTGGAGATAATAGCGATTTTCCCCAGATGTACCGCTTGAAACCCGAACTGGTAGTTCGAGGTTCATCTGTGCCTCCGGGAAGGTTAGAGGCATCTAGTGAAGTTACCGTGAACAAGGTGGCCTTATAAGGGAGGTATCATTAGTTGAAGGATAAATACAGCTTAGGGATCGATTTTGGCACAGAATCAGCCAGATTTATCCTTGTGCGGACTTCAGACGGAGAAATAGCTTCAACGGCGGTGGTTAAATATCCGCACGGTGTGATCGATTCTACATTACCAGACAGTAGTATCAGTATCATATTGGGTCCTGATTGGGCGTTACAGGATCCAGGAGATTATTGGGAGGTATTGACCAAAGGTATACCTGAAGTTATCCAAAGAGCCTGTATTCTCCCTGAACAGGTTATAGGCATAGGAATAGATTTTACCTCTTGCACTATGCTCCCAGTTGACAAGTATGGCCAGCCCTTGTGCTGGGATGAGCGGTACCGCAGTAATCCGCATAGCTGGGTAAAACTATGGAAGCATCATGCAGCCCAGAGGGAAGCTGATCTCATTAACGATATAGCCGAAAAAAGAAAAGAAAATTTTCTAAAGCGCTATGGAGGTAAAATTTCCTCCGAGTGGATGTTGCCTAAGATTTTGCAAATATTAAGAGAGGCTCCTGAAATATGCGAAGCAGCGGATCAATTTGTGGAAGCTGCGGATTGGATAGTATGGCAGCTTACAGGGAACCTATGCCGCAACTCATGCTGTGCGGGTTATAAAGCCATATGGAACAAGAAAGAGGGGTATCCCAGTAAAGAATTTCTGGCTTCTGTGGATCCCAGGCTAGAAAACCTGGTGGATGAGAAATTAAGGGGTGAGGTTTACCCCAGCGGCACCCGTGCAGGGACATTATCTAAGGAGGTTGCCCAAAGGATAGGGCTTGAGCCAGGCACCCCGGTGGCTACAGCAATAATAGATGCCCATGCTTCGGTGTTGGGGTTGGGGGTAACTGCTCCGGGAAAAATGGTATTAGTGATGGGGACTTCCATTTGTCACATGTTCTTATCCCTCGAAGAAAGGTTCATTCCTGGGGTAGCCGGGGTAGTGGAAGACGGTATCCTGCCGGGGTTTTTTGGCTATGAAGCTGGACAGGCTGCGGGTGGCGACATGCTGGCGTGGTTTGTTGATAACATGGTACCGAAGGACACTCAGCAGGAGGCAAAAGAGAGAAGTATAAGCATCCATGAGGTTCTGGCTGAGCGAGCATTAAGAGTAGAGCCCGGAGGGCATGGCTTGGTAGCTTTAGACTGGTGGAATGGGAGCCGATTCTTGGGGACAGCGGACCTAAGCGGGCTGATTGTCGGGTGTACCCTAAAAACCAAGTGCGAGCATATATACCTCGCTTTGATAGAAAGTTTGGCTTTCGGCACTAAGATGATTATCGACAACGTTATAGAGAACGGTATACCTGTGGAGGAGTTATACGCTTGTGGTACCCTAGCTACTAACGACTTGGTGGCCCAGACCTTTGCGGATGTTACAGGCTTACCGTTTAAGAGGGCTTCAACTTCCCATGCTTCCGCAGTAGGAGCTGCTGTTTTAGGGGCTTGTGCTGCAGGTAGCAGCAAGGGCGGTTACGATTCAGTAATCGAGGCTTCTAAAAGGATGGGCAAGGTTGAGGGAAGAGCTTTTGAACCGCGGCCTGCCTCAAAGGAGCGATATGCTGAGCTCTATAAAGCCTACCGGATTCTCCACAGATATTTCGGGGAAACCAACAGAGAAGTAATGAAGGTCCTTAAACAGTACTCCACAACCCAAACCGTTTCTAAATACAAAATATAGAAAGGAGAATCTATATTGAAAAAAGCTGGTATATTAAACAAAGAGCTATCAGGAGAACTAGCTGGTTTAGGCCATATGGATGAGTTTATAATTTGCGATGCCGGCTTTCCCATCCCCAAAGAGGTGAAGAGAATCGACTTAGCTCTAATAAAGGGGATACCGAGCTTCATGGACACCCTGAAAGCCATTCTAAAGGAGATTGTGGTGGAAAAGGTGGTAATGGCCGAGGAGACAGAAAAAGTAAGCCCAGAGCTGTGCAGAGAGCTAAAAAATCTCTTCAAGCATCAGGAATTTGAAATGCTTCCCCATTCTCAATTTAAGGAACACTCACGGAACGTGAAGTTCATTGTAAGGACGGGGGAGTTTACTCCTTATGCCAACGTTCTTCTTGTGGCAGCCTCACAGGCCGATGAGTTTAAGAAAGACTTCGATGTAGAGTTTTAACCTTAAGCTAATGAATAATTCCAATTTCAGAAAAGGAGAGTAGGGGAAAACATGGCAGTACAAGGGGATTACAGGTTAATGGGGAGCTTACCCAAAATAGGCATTCGCCCGGTGATTGATGGCCGGCGAGGCGGCGTAAGGGAATCGCTAGAGGAACAGACAATGGGGATGGCTAAAGCCGTTGCTGAGCTGTTGACAAAAAATCTAAGATATCCCAATGGTAAGCCAGTTGAATGTGTTATTGCTGATACCACGATTGGAGGGGTAGCTGAGGCCGCCAGAACCGCCGAGAAGTTTGCCAGGGAAGGAGTAGGGGTTTCCATTACAGTTACGCCTTGCTGGTGTTATGGGTCAGAAACTATAGATATGGACCCTTATATACCCAAAGCCATCTGGGGATTTAACGGCACTGAACGGCCAGGGGCTGTATATCTTGCAGCGGCGTTGGCGGCACACAATCAAAAGGGCCTGCCTGCTTTCGGCATATATGGAAGAGATGTTCAAGATGCCGGGGACACCACTATTCCAGAAGACGTAAAACAAAAACTCCTCCAATTCGCCCGAGCGGGTTTAGCTGTGGCCATTATGAGGGGGAAATCCTATCTCGCCATAGGTGGCGTTTCCATGGGCATAGCTGGCTCTATAGTAGACCCGGATTTCTTTGAGAGCTACCTGGGGATGAGGGTCGAATATGTGGACATGTCCGAGCTCGTCCGGAGGATAGAAGAAAAGATCTACGATGAAGAAGAATACGAGAAGGCGCTCGCCTGGGTAAAACAGAATTGCCAAGAGGGCAGAGAACCCAATCCACCGGCACGGCAGGCATCAAGGGAGAAAAAAGATAGAGAATGGGAAACTGTGGTTAAAATGACCCTCATTATAAGGGATCTTATGGTGGGCAATCCCAAATTGGCTGAATTAGGGTATCTTGAAGAAGCGGAAGGGCATAACGCTATTGCTGCGGGATTCCAGGGCCAGAGGCAGTGGACTGATCACTTTCCCAATGGCGATTTTACAGAGGCTATTCTTAACTCCTCCTTCGATTGGAACGGCCTACGTCCACCTTTTATTCTTGCTACAGAAAATGACAGCTTAAACGCTGTAGCGATGTTGTTCGGCCACCTATTGACCAATACGGCCCAAGTTTTTGCAGATGTCAGGACATACTGGAGCCCTGAAGCAGTAAAACGGGTTACAGGTAGAAAGCTTACTGGACTGGCCTCAAACGGTATAATACATCTAATTAATTCAGGCTCAGCCGCATTGGATGGTACAGGGCAGCAGTCCATCGATGGGCAGCCGGCAATAAAACCCTTCTGGGAGATTACTCCAGAAGAAGTAAAGAAATGTCTTGATGCTGCCACGTGGCATCCTGCTATCAGGGAATATTTCAGGGGTGGCGGGTTCTCGGTTAGCTTCCTTACCAAAGGCGGGATGCCGGTAACGATGTCGAGGATAAATATCGTTAAGGGATTAGGTCCAGTCCTGCAGATTGCAGAAGGGTATACTGTAGATTTACCTGAGGATATTCATTACCTCCTTAATGAACGGACCAATCCCACCTGGCCCACAACATGGTTCGTACCTATTCTGACTGGCAAGGGTCCCTTCAAAGACGTTTATTCAGTTATGAACAATTGGGGAGCCAATCATGCTGCAGTAAGCTATGGCCATATAGGAGCCGAACTCATCACCTTAGCTTCGATATTGCGCATCCCTGTATGCATGCATAATGTTCCGGAGGAGAGGATCTTCCGTCCCAGCGCGTGGGGCGCCTTTGGACCTGTAGATTCCGTGGATACCGACTACAGGGCCTGCCAGAATTTTGGCCCGCTGTATGGTAGAGGGATGTGATTTTTTTTGAAGCCTGAAGGCGACTCTACTGGGGGATATCCGGATCTGGGGTGGTACCAGTTGGGTGAAACTTTAGTGGTAATGGAAGGGATAGAGAAGTCTTTTCCGGGTGTACACGCACTAAAAGAATGTCGTTTTGAGCTGCGGTCGGGCGAGGTACACGCTCTGGTTGGCGAAAATGGTGCAGGTAAGTCCACTCTGATGAAAATACTGGCTGGCGTGTATACAAAAGATGTTGGACGCATCTTGTACAAGGGGAAGGAAGTGGAGATCGCCAACCCTAGGGCCGCACAAGAATTAGGGATCAGCATGATCCACCAGGAATTTAACCTTATGCCCCACTTGACGGTGGCCCAGAATATCTTTATTGGCCGTGAGCCCCGCCAAGGCTTGAGGTTTATCCTAGATGAAAAAGCCATAAACGAAAAGACAAAATACTTGCTCGATATGCTACACCTAGACCTAGATCCACGGGCCAAGGTTTCCGACCTTACCGTGGCCAAGCAGCAAATGGTGGAGATAGCCAAAGCCCTTTCCTTCAATTCCGAGGTATTAATTATGGATGAACCGACGGCAGCACTGACGGAGGCGGAAGTCAAAGAGCTTTTTCGCATCATCCGCCAGCTTCGGGATAGAGGGGTGGGGATAGTTTTTATATCCCATCGCTTGGAGGAAGTTAAGCAAATTTCGGACCGTATCACAGTAATGCGCGACGGTCGTTACATCAACACCGTCGCTACCCCCGATGCTACTATTGACCATATCATCAGTATGATGGTAGGGCGAGAAATTTATGAGAGCTCTCGTATGAACCCGGAACTGCGGAGTCAAGAAGTTGTACTAGAACTAAAGAATCTTAGACGTGGTCGTATTATTAAAGACATAAGCTTCACTCTGAAAAAAGGTGAAATACTCGGTTTTGCTGGTCTGATGGGTGCTGGCCGGACAGAAGTGGCCAGGGCTATTTTCGGTGCAGACCCTATCGATGCGGGGGAAATCTACGTACGGGGTCGGAAGGTAAAGATCAGGAGCCCTAAAGACGCCGTCAAGCACGGGATCGGTTACCTCTCCGAGGACCGCAAGCGTTACGGTTTAGTGCTAGATATGGATGTGGAAACCAATATTGTCCTGGCTAGCCTAGAAAAGTTCCGGGGTTTTCTCGGCTGGGTTAAGAGGGCTAAGACCCGGAGAGAGGCCCAATTACGGGTAAATGAACTTAAAATCAAAACGCCTAACCTGCAACAAAAGGTTAAATATCTTTCCGGCGGGAATCAGCAGAAAGTAGTTATAGGAAAATGGCTTACGCGCAACTGCGATATCTTGATCTTTGATGAACCCACTCGGGGTATCGATGTTGGGGCCAAAAGCGAAATCTACAGGCTACTCAACGATTTAGCTGAAAGCGGAAAATCGATTATCATGATCTCCTCAGAACTCCCGGAAATCTTACGCATGAGCCACCGCATCCTTGTAATGTGTGAGGGCCGTATTACAGGCGAATTAAATGCCAGGGAGGCTACGGAAGAACTTATTATGAAATATGCTACTATGCATGCAAAATGAAAGTGGGGTTGTGGAAAGAGTTTTGTGTTAAATATCGGTCTCGGAGGTTTTGTAATATGGAAAATAAACCCTTAACCGTGGAATTAGAGACGTCCCGCAAAAAATCCCTGCTCCGCGCAGATGCTGTACAGAAGCTGGCTGCTTTTGCTAGCTTGATTATAATGCTGGTAGTATTTTCTCTGGCTTCACCAAATTTTGCCACGTTTGATAATATAGTAGGCATTTTGCTCTCCACTGCCGTTAATGGTGTACTAGCGGTGGGGGTAACCTTTGTTATCATCAGTGGAGGAATTGACCTATCCATTGGTACGGTCATGACCTTATCCGCAGTTATGACCGGTGTATTCATTACCTTTTGGAAGCTACCCGTTGCCTTGGGCGTACTGGGTGGGCTAGCTACAGGAGCGCTATGCGGTTTTATTAATGGCTCGGTTACGGCTAAGTTAAAAATACCGCCCTTTATTGCCACCTTAGGCATGATGATGATCGCGCGGGGGCTTTCCCTTGTTATTTCCCATTCTAAGCCCATTTACTTTACCAGCACCCCGGTCTTCCGAGAGATCGCTATGGGTTCTCTCTTGGGTATTCCCAATGCAGTAGTCATTTTCTTAGGCGTAGCCGTGATCGCTAGTATTATTCTCACCAAGACAGTATTGGGCAGATATAATTTTGCCCTCGGTAGCAATGAAGAAGCTACTCGCCTTTCGGGAATAAATGTTGACGCCTGGAAGATGGCTATCTATACACTCTGCGGAATGTTCAGCGGATTAGCTGGTGTTATAATGGCATCCCGCCTTAACTCTGCCCAGCCATCCTTGGGTATGGGGTATGAGTTGGAAGCCATAGCGGCAGCTGTTATCGGCGGTACTTCTCTTAGCGGCGGTGAGGGCAGTATATTAGGAACGGTCATAGGCGCG
The DNA here is from genome assembly GCF_056378755.1 of Thermanaeromonas sp. DSM 22490. NCBI lineage: Bacteria > Bacillati > Bacillota > Clostridia > Neomoorellales > Neomoorellaceae > Thermanaeromonas > Thermanaeromonas sp. DSM 22490. The sequence continues at coordinate 9,538 of NZ_JBJHHE010000009.1, read as the reverse complement.
TTTATAATGAGCGTGCTGACCAATGGGTTACGTATCCTTTCCGTCCCACAAGAGTGGCAGATGGTAGTGATTGGCGCTATAGTCATAATGGCCGTGTATGCGGATATAATCCGGCGCCGTAAGCAGTAATACTTTATTAGCGCTTTGTGATAAGCGGTTTTGACCATAGGGAGGGGGAATGAAGTATGTAGGTATTTTGTAACCTTTAACAATTTATAACCCTTCAAATTATAACACCAAATAAGAATGTCTCTAAAGGAGGTTACTATCATGCGGAAGAACATTAAATTCTTTACCCTTTTTGTGAGTCTATTGCTTGCCCTCGCGCTAGTGGCCGGTTGTGGCCAGAAGACGGAAACGAAGCAAGCCGCGCCCCAGCAAGGGGAGACGAAACAGACGGAATCCGGTAAGAAACCCTATATTCCTCTTATTTCTAAAGGTTTCCAGCACCAGTTCTGGCAAGCTGTAAAATTGGGTGCGGAGAAAGCCGCAAAAGATTACAATGTAGACATCACTTTTGAGGGGCCAGAAAGTGAATCCCAGGTGGACAAACAGATCGATATGCTCCAAGCTGCCTTGAGCAAAAACCCCAGCGCCATCGGCTTAGCTGCTCTAGACAGCAAGGCGGTCATACCTCTCTTGGAAAAAGCTAAAGCAGCAAACATTCCAGTTATCGGGTTTGACTCGGGTGTAGACAGTGATATTCCCGTTACTACTGTTGCCACCAACAATGTTGCTGCAGCTGCTTTTGCTGCTGATAAAATGGCAGAGCTTATCGGTGGAGAAGGAGAGATCGCTCTAATCGTGCATGACCAGACCAGCCGTACCGGCATCGACCGCCGCGATGGTTTTGTTAACCGCATTAAGGAAAAATATCCTAAAATCAAGATTGTCGATATCCAGTATGGCGGTGGCGACCAGCTCAAATCTACCGACCTGGCGAAGGCCATTATTCAAGCCTATCCTAACCTCAAAGGTTTCTTCGGCGCCAATGAAGGTTCTGCAGTGGGGATCATAAATGCTGTAAAAGAGCTGAAGAAAGAAGGTAAAATTGTTATTGTCGGTTACGATTCTGGTAAGCTGCAGATGGATGCTATCCGTAACGGTATAATGGCTGGCGCTATAACCCAGGACCCCATCAACATAGGGTACAAGGCTGTTGAGGCGGCTGTGAAGGCTATAAAGGGTGAGAAACTACCGAAGCAGATCGATACGGGGTTCCACTGGTACGATAAGTCGAACATAGATTCCCCGCAAATTAAGCCGCTGCTGTACGAGTAGTTTAGAGGCACTAGGCCCAGCCCAACCGGCTTTAGGGCCGGTTGGGCTGGAAACTTTAGCCTGAAACGATCAAGCATACAAGGTGTGAATCAGGACCTATGATAATCGAAGTCCGCTTGTTTGGGCATCTGCGCCGGTATCTTCCTAAGGAAAAAGGAAACGGCACATTAAAGCTAGAAATAGAAACCACTGCTCAGGTAGCTGACGTGCTAGGAAAGCTTAACGTTCCTCTAGCAGAGCCGATGTTAATCTTAGTAAATGGTGTACATGCTACTCCGCAGAGACAACTTTTACCTGGCGATGTGGTAAGCGTTTTTCCACCGTTGGGAGGCGGCTAAGGACATCTTAAGCGAAGGCGAGGTTAACTTCTATGTACGGCTGGATGGGGAAAATCTTAGATATCGATCTTACTACCCATAGTATAGAGGTCAGGGAGCTACCCATTGATTTAGCCCAAAAATATTTGGGCGGAAGGGGTCTAGGGGCGAGGCTAGTATGGGATAGCGTGCCTCCTACTACCGATCCTTTAAGCCCCGAAAATATCCTGGTATTTGCCACAGGGCCCCTTACGGCTACCAAAGCTCCGGCCACAGGGCGGGCTAGCCTCTCTACCAAATCTCCCCTTACGGGCACCATCCATGATTCCAATGTAGGGGGAAGCTTTGGGGTTAAGCTAAAGCAGGCCGGCTATGACGCCCTGCTCATAAGGGGCAAGGCGCCTAAGCCGGTGTATTTAAGCTTAAGTGAAAAGGGGGTGGAAATAAAAGAAGCCCCAGAACTCTGGGGTAAAGATACGTTTTCTACTTTACAAGCCCTTAAACAGGGGGAGAATTCTTCAGTTATCTGCATAGGGCCGGCAGGAGAGAATTTGGTCCGGTTTGCTGCCATAATAGCCGAGGGCAGGCGGGCTTTCGGCCGGGGCGGCGTAGGCGCGGTAATGGGTTCTAAAAATTTGAAAGCCATAGTCGTTGAGGGCTCAAAGAAGCCTAGAATCGCCGACCCGGAACAGTTCGACTTTATATTATATGAAGCCCGGAAACAAATTAAGGCTAATCCCATTACGTCTAAAGGGCTGCCTCAGTTTGGTACTTCCATGCTCGTTAATATTTTAAATGAGATAGGCGCCTTTCCTACGAGAAACTACCGAGAGCCCCATTTTGAAGGAGCTGAGAATATTTCGGGAGAGGCTATGGAGAGGCTCTTGTTTAAGAGAACTGCCTGCTGGGGCTGCCCCATCGGGTGTGGCCGGGAGATAAAGATAGGCGAAGGGGTAGTCCACGGGCCAGAGTATGAAACGGTGTGGGCTTTGGGTGCCGACTGCGGTATTGATAATTTGGAGGCTATAATTAAAGCAAATGTTCTCTGCAACGAGCTGGGACTAGACACTATTTCCACGGGTGCTACTATAGCCTGTGCCATGGAGTTAAGCCAGCAAGGTCTCCTAAATGAGCGGCTTTCCTTTGGCGATGCAGCCTTGCTCCCCGAGATCATTAAAAAAATAGCTTATCGGCAAGGCATAGGCGATCTTTTGGCGGAGGGCTCTAAAAGGCTAGCCGAAAGATGTGGAGCACCGGAAGTGGCCATGCAGGTAAAAGGGCTAGAGCTCCCTGCCTATGATCCCCGGGGAATGAAGGGACAAGGGTTGGCCTATGCCACCTCCAACCGTGGTGGGTGTCACCTAAGGGCTAATATGCTGGGGCCAGAGGTGTTGGGTGCGCCTAAACTCATAGACCGTTTCGCTACCTCGGGCAAAGCAGGGATAGTAATAGTTATCCAGAATTCCTGGGCTGCTGTAGATTCTCTGGTAGCTTGCGTTTTTGCCACTTTCGCCATCTCCGATGAATATTTTGCCCGGCTTTTGACGGCTGCTCTGGGCAAGGAATATAAAGCGCAGGATTTGCAGCGCATCGGTGAACGCATTTATAACTTAGAGCGCCTGTATAACCTGCGGGCGGGATTCACTAAGGAAGACGATACCTTACCTTTACGTATCCTCGAACAACCCCATACCCAAGGGCCCTCATCCGGCCAGAAAGTAGAGCTTCAAAAGATGCTAGAGGAGTATTACCGTTTCCGCGGTTGGGATGCTGACGGGAAACCTACTGCTAAAAAATTAGCCGAGCTAGGCTTACTTGAGGAGGATCAAAATGTACCAGGAATTTAGAGATATAGGCCGGGATCTTTTTTTGGCTGGGCTCGTCAGTTCCCATGGGGGTAACATGAGTGTAAGACTAGGAGACCGGATACTTATCACCCGGCGGGGTTCCATGATAGGCCGGTTAAAGGAGCATGACCTCATTGAAACCGGTCTGGAGAAGGACGACAGCCATATAGCCCTGGCCTCTACAGAGATAGGCGTCCACCGGGCCATCTATAAAAAAACTTCAGCCCTGGCCATAATCCATGCCCATCCCCCGGTTACTGTAGCCCTCTCCCTAACGCGGGATGAGATAATCCCTCTAGATTCTGAAGGGTCTTATCTTCTACACCGGGTACCGGTCTTAAGCTCCGAGTACACAGTAGGAGCTGAAGAAGTGGCCGCCATCGTGTCCGAGGCCCTGCAGAAATATAAAATTGTAGTGTTACGCGGGCACGGTACTTTTGCCATAGGCCAGTTTTTGGAGGAAGCTTACCAGTGGACCTCTTCTTTAGAGATCTCTAGCCAGATCATTTACTTCACTGAAGCCCTGCAGAAGGATATTAAAGAATACCGGAAGGGTACTGATAGGTATCGCACTTGGTAATGGCTTTAGCGGCTAAAGGCAGAAAGGGGTTCGGGTTTCATGCGTTTTCTAGCCTTTGACCTGGGAGCAGAGAGCGGCCGGGCTATAGTAGGCACGTTAGAAGATGACCGCCTTACTTTAGACGAAGTTTACCGCTTTCCTAATGAGCCTGTACGGGTATTAGATAGCCTTTATTGGGATGTGCTGCGGCTTTTTCATGAAATAAAGAAGGGTTTGCTGCTGGCTGTAGCCCGTTATGGAAGGGATATCCAAAGTATAGGGATAGATACGTGGGGGGTAGATTTCGCCCTTTTAGGAGAGAAGGATATTCTCTTAAGCAATCCCTATCATTACCGGGATAGGCGTACCCAAGGCATGATGGAGGAAGCCTTTAAGAAGGTGCCGCAGGATGAAATATTCTACCGGACAGGTATCCAGTTCATGCCTATAAATTCCCTATACCAGTTATTAGCTTATAGATTGCAACAGCCCTCCCTGCTGGCCCAAGCTAAAACTTTTCTCATGATGCCCGATCTCTTTAATTTCTTTCTTACAGGGCAGAAGGCCAGTGAGTTTACCATAGCCACCACCACCCAAATGTATGACCCCAGAAAAAAGGATTGGGCTAGAGAATTGTTGACTTCCTTGGAACTTCCCTCTTCTATCTTACCTGAAATACACCCACCTGGCACTATTTTAGGAACCCTGCTTCCCCAGGTGGCCAAAGAGACAGGCGCCAGGGAAGTGCTGGTCATTGCCCCTGCAAGCCATGATACTGCTAGCGCTGTAGCCGCTGTACCGGCCCAGACCCCGGATTACCTATATATTAGCTCCGGAACCTGGTCCCTGGTGGGGGTGGAAGTACCGGAACCGGTAATTAACCAAGATACCTTGAGGTTGAACTTTACCAATGAAGGCGGTGTAGGAGGCTCTTTCCGCCTGCTTAAGAACGTAGTGGGTCTATGGCTGGTGCAAGAATGCCGGCGCGCCTTCGAACGCCAAGGAGAGGTTCTAGATTATACTACTTTAACCCAGATGGCCCGGGAAGCTAGGCCCCTTGTTTCTTTAGTGGACCCCGACCATCCTTCTTTCTTAAATCCCGAAGATATGCCGGTGGCCATCCAGAAATTCTGCCAGGAAACAGGCCAACCCGTACCCCAAAGAAAGGGGGAGATTATAAGGTGTGCCCTGGAAAGCCTGGCTTTAAAATACAGGTGGGTACTTGATAGGATAGAAGAGATTCTAGGTAGACGGCTCGGGGTTATCCATATAGTAGGCGGGGGTAGTAAGAATGAGCTCTTTTGTCAGTTTACAGCTAATGCTACAGGCCGTCTGGTGTTGGCCGGGCCAGTAGAGGCCACAGCTACGGGGAATCTGTTAGTGCAAGCCATGGCCTTAAAACAGCTTGCTTCTTTTGCCGAGCTACGGCGGGTAGTGAACGATTCCTGCGAGCTCAAAGGGTATGAGCCTCAGGATAGGCCAGTTTGGGAAGAAGCGTACAGGAAGTTTGAGGAGCTTCTAAAATATTGGTCTTAGCAATACCCCTTATTATGCACTGGTCCCAATTAGCTTTGCTTCCAGGGTATTGAAAAATGCACTGAAGAAACGGGGCCTGTATAAAGGAACGAGACTATGAGGGGAAATAAAAAATGGAACGTAAAACACTGGATGTAGTTTCCATAGGCGAGATTTTGATTGATTTCGTGGGCAAAGACACTGGTTTTCGCTTATCAGAAGTCCAAGAGTTCAGGCGCGCTGCTGGCGGGGGGCCGGCCAATGTGGCCGTTGGAGTGGCCCGCTTAGGTGGCCGCGCCGGCTTCATCGGCAAGGTAGGCCAGGACGCCTTCGGCGATCATTTAAAAGAGGTCCTGGAGGAAAATGGAGTCGATGCGCGTGGCCTCCTACGGGACCCAGAAGCCAACACCACCTTGGTTTTTGTAGCCTTAAACCAACGGGCCGTCCCCGAATTTGCCTTTTACCGCTGCGGTACGGCCGATACCCGGCTTTCCCCTGAAGAGTTACCTCAGGATGTCCTAAAGGCTACTCGGATCCTTCACTTCAGCTCCGTTTCCCTTACGGTGGAGCCGGCCCGCAGTGCCAGCCTAGAAGCGGTGCAGCTAGCTAGGGCGGAAGGTGCCGTCATTTCCTTTGATCCCAATCTTCGCCTTTCCCTCTGGCCAAGCCGGGAGCGAGCCCGAGAAGAAATACTGGCGGCTGTCAGTTTGGCCGACGTAATTAAGCTCAACGAGGAGGAACTGCAGTTCTTGTCAGGGGTCAAGGAAGAAATGGCTGCGGGCATTACTTTCTTGCTGGAAAAAGGGCCTAAGCTGGTGGCTGTGACCCGGGGCGAACAAGGGGCCTGGGTGGCGGAAAAAAGGGAAAGGGTTCTGCTCCCGCCTTTCCAGGTAAATCCCGTGGATACCACCGGGGCCGGGGATGCCTTTATGGCCGGGATGCTCACGATATTGGCCGGAGCTCTGGAGCAAGGGGTTGCTTTAGAGGATCTGGATAAGGAGTGGCTAGTAAAACTCGGGCGATGGGGAAATGCGGCCGCTGCCCTCACGTGTACCCGTCCAGGCGTAATACCTGCTCTGCCCCTGAGGAAAGAAGTAGAGGAACTACTGAGCACTGAGTAGGCCGCCATGGAAGAAGAAGCCATCTTCCTCACCAACTTTGCCAGCAGAGTATCATTTCCGCCGTTAACGGTGGGGGCATCATAGGTGCCAACAAAGTGGTCCAGGAACAGGCTAGGAAAAACGAAAACCAGACCAACATCTCCAGCGTGTTTGCTGCCGGCGATGTGCGGTATATAGGGCGGCAATAGCGGCGGCTTGCACAAAGGACCCCGTGCAGACGAAAAGATTCTGCTGTAGCTCCTGTAGGGCGCGAACAAACTTTGGCGGGGCTTAGAAAATACTTTCTACCCGGACTTCCAATCCAGGAATTACCCGCGACTTGACTACTCCCTCTGCCTCTGCTTCCTGATCTAGTACAAACTTACCTTCTCGCGAATAAAAAATTTGTATCGATTTAGCTTGGGGATCGACTATCCAGTATTCCTGGACACCCTTCTTTTCATAAACCTTGTATTTACTGCGCAGGTCATAATAAGCGGTATTGGGGGAGAGAATCTCTACCACCAGGTCAGGAGCACCTTTAATGCATTTCTCCTCAATGATATCTAGCCTTTCATTGGAAATAAAAATTATATCCGGCTGGTAGGTTTCCGTTTCATCCAGGTAGACATCGAGCGGGGCATATAACACAATACCTAATCCTTTTTCCAAAATATAGCCTGCCATTTGTAACTCCAATTTCATAGACACCATCTGGTGATAAGGTGTGGGCGAAGGCGTCATCACTAGTTTCCCTCCGATGAGTTGATAAGGTGCTCCTTCCGGCAGGCGGCAATAATCTTCATAGGTATACCGCTCCTGCCCTGCCGCCAGTTCTGCCAGTATAACGCTCATTCGGTTACACCTCCATTCCTCTGGTATTAGCTTCCTTCCGGTAGCCTTTTTACCTTAATTTTAGCTTTAAGCCTGCTCCTTAGCAAGGGACTAACTTTTCCTCCAATTTATTCCTCGGCCTGGCCTTGCAGGCTGCCATTTCATGCTTGGCTACCCCGTAGAGAGGAGCGGACTTGGTTGGCAGAGTTAAATGTAATTTAATAAGACCATGGCTCCCATACCGCATAAGATGGTAAGGGCTATGCTGCGCGTCCTTATAGCTACCAGGCCGGTGGGTATAGCTGCTAGGAGATAGGGGTTTCCCACCAGGGCGAATTTTCCCTCAGGTAGAAATAAAGCGGGGGCCAGCAGAGCAGCTAACACAGCCGCAGGAATATAACTTAGCCAGCGTAAAAATATATCCGGCAGTTGCGTTCGGCTTAAGATTACCAGAGGCAACGTGCGGGGCAAATAGGTTACTAAAGCCATACCGAGGATAACTAACAGGATCTGTCGATCCATGGTTCCACCGCCACCCCAATAGTGGCCGCTAAACAAGCGGCTAGGATAATATTCCAGTTGCCGGGCAAAAAAAGCGCAATAGCTACCGATAAAGCTCCGGCCATCCCTGCTACCAGCAGGGTCTTTTTATTTTTGAGCTGCAGGATGAGCAGGATGATAAACATGGCCGGCAAGGCAAAATTGAAGCCCAAACGGCCGGGGTCTCCCAAAAGATTACCCGTTAGGCCGCCGAGGAGGGAAGCCAGCACCCAGGAGAAGTGGGAAGTAAGGTGCAAGGTAAAATGATAAAAAAGGCTTGGCTCGTGGTCCGCGTAATGGGCCATGGCCATGGCAAAGGTTTCGTCCGTGATTTCTGCCGAGAGCAAGGCTAAAAGGGCAGGATGGTACCGTCTGAGATAGGGCACCAGGGAAGCGCTCATAAGCAAGTGGCGCAGGTTGACTAAAAAAACAGTAAAAACAATGGAGAGAACTGCAGCGCCGCTGGCCAGGAGGCTGACGGCGATAAACTGGGCGGAGCCGGCGTACACGAGCACCGACATTAGCACAGTGGTGAAAAGATCTAACCCGGCTTCCCGGGCCAGCACACCGTAGACAAAGCCCAGAGGTAGATAGCCCAGGACAATGGGCAAGGCGCTTTTTAGACCGCGCCCCATTTCTTCTCGCCAGTCCATTCTTAAAGCCCCCTTGCCTGTCCCATCTTACAATAAGCCTAGGAGACTGTTGACCAATACCCATTTATTTAGGGATAAGAACTTCTATGCCCAAAAACTGTTTAACAGAAATTAGGCGATAGAAACGGTCTTACGGAGGCACATAGGGATGGTTTTGGCTCATAATAACTATCATGCTCCTTGATTTTTCCTGGTATTTCCGTTTATTCCCAGCTAAGTAGCGACACTTATCCCTGGGCTGGTAACTTGATTTTTTAAGGAGGCTTCTGCCTTCTCCTGGAGTTTTTTGATTAAACGTTTGTAGTTAACAGTAGCCGCTACAAAGAGCATTTGTAGCCGGACTTTAGCCAGGCCAAAGTAGCGGGCTTTACGTACACCATGGCGTACCATTTCTGCCTGTTTGCGTTCTATGGCCGGGCGATGCCGGCGGTATTCCGCTCTAAATTCTGGCGTTTCTTGTTGCTTCCTGCCTTCTTGAAGATAACGTTCATAGGGATGCACCGGAATGGTGCGGTAACCTTTTTTATTGTCAAAGCACCGGCCTTTTAAAGGGCAGGTCTGGCACTGCGCAGGGGAGAAGTCAAAGGCTTTGGGTTCATTAGTTTTGTGGTCGCGGCGCACTTTTACGGCTTGATGTCCGGCCGGACAGCGGCAAGTTTGAGCCTTTAGGTCTAGCTGGAAATCGCTCTTTTTGAGAAATCCTTTGGGGTTCCTGGCCTCGGCCACCGGGGCTATTACTTCCACCTGGCGCTCTTCCATGTCTTTACGGACGGGACCCGTGCCGTAACAGGTATCTCCCAGCATGCGGGCTGGCTTTCGTCCCTCGGGCTGCTGGTCTATTAGGCTTTTGGCTGCCTCGCCGTCATAAACATTAGCAGCGGTTACTTCCACT